>NZ_JAQJDA010000015.1:0-89147 GCF_028617175.1 Halococcus sp. PRR34
TCGCAGATGGCCGCCGTGTTGAGGTCGCGGTCGGCTTCGCTGATGAGCACTTCGAGGATGCGGACCTTGGTTTCGTCTCCGAGGACATCCACGAACATGGTCCCCTCGGCGAACGCCTCGTCCGCCGTTTCGGTCTGGCTCATACATGCATGTATCCGATCCTCTGGTTTAAGCCTTCCGCTGCTGTGCGCCTCGATGTCCAAACAATTGGAAGGGTATAAGTGAGCATAGAAATTACCCAGAAACGGGGACAAGATGGCGACCGACGAAGAAGTTCAGTTGAAAATTGTCACGAAGATGGTCCGCGAACCCATCACTGGCAGCAACAAAGTGACAGTTGACACCGCGAAGGGCTGGGTCGCCACGCATGACCGCGGACGGGCCGAAGAACTCATTCGCGACATGATCCGCGACCCACAGTCCCCGATTGAACCCTACGGCGGGAGCCGGGACAACATTCGCCTGACGAGTGTGGCGGATGCAGTGGACTTCATCGAAGCGCACGGCGGAAACGTGCCCTTCGGCGTCGGATAGTCCCCCACTCCCGTAGTAGTTCCGCGAAGAAATCGTGTTCTGGAGGTGCGCTATCGAGAGCGAGATCCGCCTTTCGTCCAGCGGGCGCTCTCGCTGATTCCACCCGTCGAGTCGTCCGTACTCGTCCACTTGACGGTCAACTCCCCGAGCGACACCTGCTGAGGCACGCTGAAAACGAGATAGCCTGAGAACGTTTCGCCCTCATCGGGATCGTAGACACCGCTGTATAGGTCGCCTTCGACCGGAGTAACAAGGCTCTGATTCACTCCGCTGGCCTGCTCAAACATCTTCGAGGCGCTTCGCACCGCGAATCCATCTGCGAACGGCACTCCTTCCGACTGTCCGACAGCGGTTGCTTCGACGTTCACCAGCACGAAGCGCTTGCCAGTCGGCGGTGACACCTGATCGTTGCTGTCTGGGTAGTTGTTCTCGATCGCGACGGAATCAGCCGCTTGGAAGTCACTCAGCGTGATCCTGACGTTCTCGGTAGTGGTATAGCTCTCCCCGAACGCGAACGTCGGCGGGACGTACTCGACGGTTTTCGTCCGGTTGAACGGCGCGAGTCGATACGACACCGAGCCGTTTGAGGAACTGTTGATAGTAACGTTCTGCTGGACGCTCTGGCCGGGCGGCACCCGCGCGGTGATCGGTGCGACCCCACCCCAGTTTCCGCTATTCCCGATACGCGATTCAACCAGTCCTCGGAACGTCCGCGTCGAATTGGCTTTATTCGAGACCGTGATGTTCGCCGTAGCATCCTGCCCCTGCATCGCAGTCTTCGGTAGCTGTAAGCTCTCGATGGCGAATTGCGGGAGATCGCGCGTGCCCTGCTGTGGTGTGTTGGTCCATTCGATCTCCGGCGGAGTCTTGGACGTGTCTCGCTGGTAGATCACCGTGACCGCTTTGCGGGCCTTCGAGCGTGGTATCTCCCCGAGCAACCAGCCCGAGCGCTGTTGGCCCGGCGAGAGTTGAAGGTTGGTCAGGGGTTTTCCCTCGATCTTCGCCGCGCTCAGAGGTGTATTGGTCCCAAGTGTCTGTCGCAACTCGCCGTTTTTCAGCTGAAACTCGCCGTCGAGTGAGGCCGATTGCGAGCCGACGTGTTCGAGATCGACACGAATGACGGCGAGCAGTCGGTTCGAGGACGCTTTCTGGAGGAACGTCTGTTGGCTGCTCGAAGGCGAGTAGAGAAGCGCCGGGTGGAAGTCGATGCTCTTGACCGTCGCCTTGAGCGAATCCGAGAGGTCGAACGTCGTTCCGAAGGCGGCGGTTTTCGGCTGGACGGTGACAGTGTGGCTCACCTCCGAAATCCCGACGTTGAACGTGTAGCTGTCGGCAATGTCGAATCGAATCGGGTCAGTCTGTATTTTCACGCGCTCACCGGGCTTGATCGTCTGTTCGACCGGCCTGTCTAGGGTGCTTCGGCCGTCCGAGACCCGGATGTTCGTACTGAGCGTGCCGGTCTCGCCGCCGACGTTCGTCACGTCAAGCGTGAGTCGGAACGGCTTGCCGAGCGTGACCTTCGAGGGTCCGGTGAGCGCTGCGCGAGCGAACCGTGCGGGACCGCTCGTGGTCGAGATCGGCGTGCTCGTCGGTGTTGCGTTCGTGCTATTGTTCTCCCCAGTGCTACTCCCGCAGCCGGCCAACAGCGCGAATCCGACCGTCGTGCCCGCCGTGAGGAACTGTCGTCGGTTCGTCGAGGATCGGTTTGTCATGGGTCAGTTTGATTTCGCTCTGATTGTGGGTAGATATATAATCACCTCAATCGCCGCCGAGAAGCGCGGTGAGCGCCCCGAAGACGGCCAGCACCCCCACGACGATCAGTGCAATCGTCCCGAGGAACAGGAACAATATCAGGAAGAACCCGCCGACCGCTACGCCGATAATCTTCTTTAGCAATCCTTGTTCGCTCCGCCCGCCAGCACCCACAGTCCCAGCAGTGCTGTTGTAACTCGGAGCAGGCAGCGAACTCAGGTTTCCACTGCTGCCGACCTTCTGTGGGGCTTTCAGCCCTCCGGCCGTACATTGCTTCCCGAAGCCGACACCGCTCCCGATCTTCATGCCGCTGACGCTCTCCGGCGAGGAACCGGGAACCTTGAAGCACGTCTCCCTGATTAACGAGTTCTCCCGGCCGCTGACCTGCACGATTGTATCCGTCTGTGCCCCGCTGAAGACCGAATGAGCGATTGTGACGTTGTGCGGCGGTGGTGACGCGTGCCCGCTGTATCCAGTACCGGGACCCTCAGCACGGACCGATGGCTGATCGAGATTGTTGACGATCCGGCAGTTCTCGATTTTCAGCGCGCCGCCACTCCCGCGGACGAGGACCGGCGCACCGATCCCCTTGCTCCCAACCGAGCCAACACGGATGTCGGCGTTCCGTAGAACGGCCCCGCCGGCTTTCGCATAGCCGTTGTCGCCACGCTCGATTTTCACCCCGTTCGTCGAGAACACTTCATTGAATCCGCCACCACTCGTCGGGCCTTTGTAGCGATCCTTGTCGATGACGAGCGTCACGCCGTCAGCCCAACTCCCAGTGCCGGAAAACCGCAGTTGGCTCACCTCGTTGTTGACCCACTGGCCGCCTTTGATCTGGACGTTACCGGGTGTTCGCCCGCCGTACACGCCGTTGTCGGCCGCTCCTTGTGAGATGCAATGGCCAATTTGAGCGGTGCCACTGTTGCCCGAACCGACCCAGAACATCGGCGCTCCACCTGAATTTTTATCGCCCGGTAAACCGATATACCGACCGACGACCCGCTCGGCGCGCACGGTCGCTCCCTCATCGGACTGGAGCGAGCACGGTGGAATCTGGAGACTATCTGATACTCCTTCGCCAGTGTTGTCCTGTACGCCGATGAACCGGATGTCACGGCCTTGGACGAACCCGCTTGATCCGATCACGATGCCCGTGCTGCTCTTCGAGCTTCGCTGATCCATCACGAAGTTCGCGAACAACCCGGTCGTCGTCCGGAAGTTGATGCGCGTGCGTGAACCGCCCGCCGCAACGAACATAGCAGCATTCTTGCCGGGCTTCGGCGGGCTACTGGCCTGCTTGTAGCCAGCGCCGACCATTCCGAACGTCCCGTCGACGCTCGCCTGAAACTGCCCCGAGAGCAGGTATTTCCCCGGTGGAAATACGATGAGTGTCCCGTCCTGCATCGCCGATCCATCTATGTCCTTGTGGATCGGCCTCCCGCCCGAAGGGTCACAGCCAACGTCTTTCACCGCATCGAGCACGCGGTCGAAGCTCGGCGACGTGGGTGATCCCGATCCCGAGCCACCGCTGGTGTTGCCGCCGGCACCGGCTTGCTGAGCCGGCCCGTCACCCATCCGCTGCTGGTAGTGCGTGTATTCAGCCTCGGCCCACGTGCGTTCGGCTGCGCGTGAGGGCGAGCCGTGCCTGTCGAAGCGGCTTCCCACTGTTTGATCCTCCCCAAGCAATTCTCGGCTCGGTCCCGCGCTCGCCGTTTGAGCACCAGCGCTCGCGGAGAGCGCGACGGCGGCCGCACCCGTCATGAACGTCCGTCGTGACATTTCGACGGTCTCGCTCACAATTACAGTCGCCTCCAGAGCGACGGTATCACGACGATCACCGCCAGAACGATGGCAACCACTCCGAGCGGGTGCGAGGCAATCCACGCGCCGACACCGCCGCCGCTGTTGGAGTCAGCCGCGCTCGTTCCGGGCTGGCTCGTTACGACAGTAGTGCTCTCGGTGGTCGTGTCCGACGGCGTGGCGCTCGATACCGCCTCGGAGGTGGACGCCGAGCCGGTGATCGTCACGCTCGCCGTGTCGGTGACGACCTCCCCGCCGTCGGTGTAGCCAACGTCCTGGAATCCGTCCGTACGGACGTAATCGTAGCTTCTGTTGCCGTCCGTGTCCCGAGAGGGGATGGCAACGAATGTTTGATCGCGCTGGACAGGCTGTAACAGCGTGAGTGAGACGTTCCGGTGGGTTCCAGCCGAAAGATACTGCGAGTACCCAACCGAGGTTTGGGTCGGATCGCCGCCACGAAGGTAGCTCTGGTTGTGAACGACGACGAACCCGCCTTGTGGGACCGTCACCGATCGGATGGTTACTTCGACGCCATCCGTGCGCTGATCGGGAAATCGGATGCTCGCGGTCGGCGTGGGTGTCGCGTTCGGATCTTCGCGCGACCCGCAAATGGTGATGGAACCGCTGTCCGCAACGAGGCGAGCGGTAGAGCCTGATTCGTTAACAAACGGCCGGTCAGTGGCCCGCCCGGAGGTGATGAACTCGAACCGGCTGTTGTTGTTGCTGTCCCGATACAGCACCGCCTCGTAGGTCCCGGTGCTGTTGAGTGTCGTCTGATTAGCGACCCCGCCCGGCGGACTCTGATTGACGCGCAGCGAGACGTTCTGATGGGTGCCCGCGTCGAGGCGCTTAGAGACCGCGATCGTACTCTCTTCGAGCACGCTTTCTTCGCCCGGCCCGGTGCTATCGAGTACGACGAAGCCGGGTTCCGACAGCGTGACCGACTCGACCGTGATCGTCGAGCCGTTGATCGTCTGATTCGCTAGCGAGACCGTCGTACTCCCGCTCGCGTTCGTCGCGTTGGTCGTGTTCGTCGCGTTCGCTTGCGGGGTTGCAGTTTGGTTCGTACTCTGGGCGTCAGCCACACCGGCCGGCGAGAGGGTCGCCGGTCCACCGAGAAACGCACCCGGAACGGTCGCAACGACCACGAGCGCGATAGCGACCATCCCCGCACCGAACAGCGCGGAGTTCGCCGTCGGACTATCCGCCCGCAGCGAGCTCAAAGAGAGCCGCCAGTTCGAGACCGGCAGGAACGGTTTGACCCCCCGAACGGTAATCACGTCACCGAGCAGGTGCGCGAGCACGCCGTAGGCCCCAATCGTGACTCCGAACAGGGCGAACGACCATCGGCTCACGTTTCCGCCGGCCTGCTGCTGGAGCGTCGTGACGATCTCGCCCGGCGGAAGGTTCGGAATGAGACCTGTGAGGAACGCCGTCGAAAGCTCCGGGAGAAAACTCAACAGCCAGTCCCAGACCCCCACGAGCGTTGTGAGCAGGCTATACAGCAGGTCGAAACCGTACCCACCGAGGAGCCAGCCGGTCGCCCCGAGCACCCCGCCAACGACGACGACGGCCAGCAGCGAATGGCTCAGTCCCCGATGGCTCAATCCGGGCATCTGAAAGTCGCGGTCGGGCACCGGTTCGACCGCCTGAATCCCGAGCCAGCACACTCCGGCGAGCAGGAGCTTTCCATCGCTCGCCAACAGATAGGCGAGCGGCGCGAACGCCAGCAGAGTCATGCCAGTATGGCCTTGTCTGTTCATGCTCAGTCCCGGTTCCCGTTCTCGTTCCTGTGAGCGCAGTACAGCGAGTCGGTGCCGATCTCGATACGCCGGTCGATCTTGCTGATTTCAGTCTCTGCTTCAGTCAGCCAGTCTCGGAGTTCGTTCTGGAAGCGGGATTGCACCTCTTCGGGTGGCAGCGGCGAGTAGACGAGGCCGCGGCCGCCCGTCTCGAACGTCCGTTCTTCACGGGTGACGAGACCGGCATCATGCAACGCGCGAAGCGATTTCGCAACATACCGGCGGTGACGATCAACGACCTCAGCGATGCGGTCGATCTTACTGCCGGGGTGTTCGACCACCGCGATATACGCGCGGATGTGCGATTCTTGGAGGTTGAATACGGAAAGCAACGCCTCTTGTGCAGGAGAAGGATCTTGGAATATCTCGCCGATGGCTTGTTCTTCGGCCAGCGGTGTGATGTCAGTTCCAGTTGAGGGGTCAGTCTCGCCCATACCCCCGCTCGCTGCTGAATAAAGGAGTAAATAGAGCGTCCTGTCTTTGGGAAAGGAAATACTGCTTAACTTATATCTATATTTGAAATATCATACTCATTTTCTGTCCCAAAGACATATCGCTCTATTTTTTTCTTTATGTAGGGGTGAGAGGTGACATCGGCATCACACATGAGATGGTGCCCGAAATCACCTATGTCAGTTACCATCGCCGACGTTCAGAACCGAGTCGCATCGCTCAAGCAGGGAGCCTATCGGAAGGCTCCAGTCCCGGCAGTGCTCGCCAGTTGGTCGTTTGTCGGTCTCGAACGCCTCGGCGAGAAAGCGACGAGCACCCGCAAGCGGCGGATGTCGCTACTCTCCGTGGGCTTGATGATGACGTTCGTCGGTCCCGCAGCCGCTCAGGAGGTCAGTTGTGGGAGTGGACCACTGTCGTTTCTGAGCCGGATTCACTCGCTCATCACGCAGGGTGCGGGAACGATCATCGTCTCGATGGTGATCGTCGCTGGCGTGCTCAAAATGATCCCCATGCGCGGGACGAACAGTTGGGGCAACGCCCTCGTCGGCAGCGTCATCGTCGGCGTGCTCTTCCTCGTCCTCGGCCCGGCGCTGGTTGACCTCGCTGATCAGAGCACCGACGCCGTGAGCCTGGACGCCCAGTGTACCGGCGGCGGTGGCGGCAACAGTAGCGGGTAACCTAGCGGCGCTTTCGCCCCCGATCATGCACGTTTCACCATTTTCAACCGATCAGGACGGGAGATTCGGTCGCACAGTCACCATCACACTCGTTGCTGCTCTATTAGTGAGTTCGATAGCCGGAGCCATCGCTGCACCACCCGTCGCCGCCCAACAGCAGAACGGCAGCGCACAGGCTGGAAACGGCGATTCCATCACGAAACAGGAGTTCCGCAACTGGATCGATGAGGTGATGGGGATGAGTAGTAACGGCGCTGCTCAGGAGGCGGCCCGGAAGAACCTAGAGATGGTTGACATTCTCGCGCGCGCGTTCAAGCAGAACGTCGATAGTCAGCTATCGGACACTCGCCTCAGAGACACCATCAAGGAACGTCCGCAGTACGTCATCAACAACGTCGATCAAGCGTCCGGTGGCGGGCCGTTCCCCGCGCCGGTCGCCGCGGCGAACAACGGCGGCGCTGGTGGCGGAGGCGGTGGCGGGAACAGCACGAACGGATCGGCCGACAACGGATCGGCCGGGAACGGAACAGCCGGGAACGGAAGTGCGGGAGGCCCCACGTCGAACGAGTCGGTCAACCGCATCATCAGCGAGTTCACGTCGAAAAATCTCGGCTACACCCAACTCTCGAAAGAGAACAAATCGCGGGCGAACGACATCCTGCTATCGATCACGCAGGGCAACCTCAGTCAACAGCAGGTCAACTCGAACTTCACCACCCTCGAAACCCTGTTCGCAAACGCCAGCGGCGCGGGCAATCTCGGGAGTACCGAACTGAAAGAGCAGCGCCGCCAGATCGTCATGGAGTACGTCGGTGAGCGAGAGAAGCACGATCCACTCCCCGACATCAACATCGACATTCCGGGGATGCTGGACGCGAAGATCGAGTCATTCGCCAATACGATGCGTGAGGGTGCTGGCAGTATCCTCAACAAGGTCTACGGTCTCGCGTTCTCGACCGCCGTCCCACAGAACGATGGCTGGCAGGGAGTTCTCGGAACGCCGACCAACGAACCGTTCCAGCCGCTCTATGAGCAGTTGCTTCAAGGCAAGCTCTATCCGGTGTTGAACATCCTGCTGGGAACGGCAGTGCTGTTGATCGGTATCTCGCTGGTCGTGAACCCGCTCATGTCGCGGTTTCGCGGGCTCGATCTCATCATCAAGTTCGCCTCGTTTCTGTTCCTGTACGTATCGGCATGGGCGATAGTCACGCTCATGCACGGGATGGTCAACGACATCACAGTGTGGCTTCGGCCGTCTGAGCAGGCAATGGAGTCTCTTGCTACTAATATCACGAAACTCAGCGCCGGAGCCGTCGGCGCGTACTTCGTCGGCGCGGGCGGGATACTGGCGAGCGTGTTTAGTCTGGGTGTCGAACTCGGCCTGCGCCGGGTCGCTCTCCAGTATTTCTTCCCGTATATCTTCCCGGTGCTGCTGTTGTTGCTGTACGTCTCACCGTGGCAGCGGCTCAAAAGCTTCGCCAGCGTCGTGCTCTGGCAGTATGTAAACGTCCTGACGATGGTGATTCCGATGGCGATACTGCTGAAAGCCGCAGCCATCGTCAGTCTCACGACGAGCAGCGGTGTCGTCTCGATGCTCGTTCTGGTCGCGTTGTTCCTCTTCGCAGTGAGCATCCCGACGATCACGACGTACACGTTCCTGCAAATTCCGGGCAAAGCCGCTAGTGTCGGGAAATCCGCCGCTGTTGGTGCCGCAGATCGCGCCAGCACGGCCAAAGACAAGCTCGGATGGAGTAGGGATTCGGCGAGCACCGCCACCGCGACCGGCGATACCACCCCCGGCAGCCGCACCGAACAGGCCGTCGAGGTCAGTACCGACGGTGGTAGATCGGGCATCCCGAGTTCGGGCGAACTCTCCTCCGAGCAGGTCGAGAGTATCGACCCCACAAGAGAATCGGCGACGACCGCCGGGCAAGTCCGCGATCTCGAACAGGCCGAGCATCAGGACCCGATGAACCCCTCGGCGATGAAGGAATCGTACTTCGAGGACCATCCCCAGCGGATGACGATGGATGAAAAACTCGCCAGCCAATCATGAGACAGAACCCACGCGAACTCATCAACGACATCCACGAGACCGTTAGCGATGACGACAGCGAGCGCGAGATCCTCGCTGACTATTCGGAGAACCCCACGATTTGGGGCTATTCGAAGATTTGGCTGTTCTTCATGCTCATCCCGGCGATGGTCATGTTCCGGGTGTCGTCGAGCTATCTCACCGGCCAGAACCAACTCTACGGATTCATCGCGACGTTCCTGCTCGCCGGTCTCGGTATTCTCGCCACCGTGGCATCGCCGGGCGATATGTCCGCCCGCGATTACTTCGAGGCGATCGTTTCCCGACACGCTCACCAACAAGAGATGATTCACGATTCAGCACCCGAGGAAAGCCGACTCGAACAGCCGACAAACGACTCACTGCTCGGCCGGTTCGCACGCCTCCCACTCGTCCGCGACTGGCCGATCATCGGTGCTGGCGACTACAAGCCGACGCAGGAACTCGTTCCACACAAGAAACCGTTCCGCGGCGAGTACGCCATCGAGCTTGACGACGGCACGCTCATCGCCGGCATCCGCATCCGGGCAATCCCGCTCCGCCTGGAATCGACCGACGCCAAAGCGAAGGCTGAGAGAGCTGTCGCCAACGCCCTCGAAGGCACCGTGGACTATGCCGCTCAGTGGATTTCGCCGACCCGCGTCGCGAACTTCGAGCGCCGACGCTCGGAGTGGAAAGACCGCGCTCGCAACTACCAATCGCAGGCAGACCGGCTCATGAGCGCCGAAGGTGAAGAAGAAGCTGTTGACGCGATCCGTCAGCAGATTCTCGCCGACATCGCCAACGAGCGCGCTGCTGGAATCAACCTCTACGAGGACACCAAGCGCATTCGTGAGCACTACATCATCGTCAGCGTTGCCCCCGGCGAGGCCGTCATTGATCGCTCGTCGGAAGCCGGCGGTCTCGGCAGCGTTCCCGGCTTCCGGTGGTTCGTCGAGCAATACCGCCTCTACCAGCAGTCCGGCTCCGAGGAACACGTCGCCACGCTGATCGACAAGCTCGAACGCCGTGCCGACGACCTCGAACGAGAGCTACGCCGTATCGACGGTCTCACGCCTATTACCCTGCCGTCCGAGGAGTTCTCGGAGGTCATCGCGGACTACTACCGCGGAACGAACGTCCGCGCTCACGAGGAGTTCACGCAGACAATTCGCGGCTCGCCAGTTCCGGGCGACGAGGAAGTTGGCGACCCCGAGCACGACGTGAGCTACCAGCACATCACCAACCGCGATCGTGCTGGTTCATCCCCGTCAGCATCGCCAACGAGTGTTCACGCCACCGACGGCGGAGCCAGCGAGAGCGAACCAGAACAGCGCAAACAGAACGACAGCGACCAGCGAGGTGATTCTTCATGAGCAACGCAGCCAACACGTCCGACGACCAGCCAGCAGACGAGTTGAACGAAGACGCACTCGTGGGCCTCGCAGCCGACGACGAAGAACTCTCATGGCGGTACAAAACCGCTCTCGCGCCCGATACGTACAAGCGCCATACCGACGGTGATGAGATAAAGGGCGAGTACGGCGAGATCGACGGAGAATACTACACTCAGACGCTCGAAATCCGCGACTGGCCCGCGATCCCCGCCCACGGCTTCTTTGACCGCATCGTGTCGTTCTCGATGCCCAAGGTAGATGTAACGCTTTCGACACACCTCACTGGAGAAGACGAGCGCGAAGCCGACCGGAATCTCGCGGGAGCGGCCGATTCGCTCAAAGGACGAGTCAAGAATCTCGCGAAAAACAAGTGGATACCCGATTACTTCGTTGAGGAGGCCGCCGAGGAGTACGCCGATGTGAAGCGCACCCAGAACACGGTATCGACGTCGGAATACGGCCTCTACACCTCTCACACGTACATCGAAGTCCGAGCGCCGGACCCGGACACGCTCGATACGGCGATCAAACAGATCCGCTCGCGGATGCAGGACGTGTCCGCTGATGCGAAGCCGCTGAAATACCACTCCCAACTCGGTTATCAGACCGCCGCGCCCGCGTGTAAGGACTTCATGGGTGGCAAGACCAAGATGACCGGCGACGGTCTCTCACGGCTCATTCCGTGGACTGCTCGCAATCTCATCGAACCCGGCGGGATCGAACTCGGCATCAACGAGGACACGGGTGACCCTATCGTACTCGATCTCCAGAACCGCGAGACGGGCTTCAACGTCGGTGTCTGGGGCACTATCGGCAGCGGGAAGACCACGACGGTCACGCGGCTGCTCTCCCGACTGAAAATGAAACACTCCGACATGCCCGTGGTCATCATCGACCCGAAAGAGGAGTTTGCCGGCTTCACGTGGCTGTTCGACGGCGATCGCGTGGTGATCGGGTCGGATACCGGAATCAACCCGCTCCAGATCGAGGAAACGTCGGCTGAAAAGCTCGCAGAGATCGGCGAGGAAGCACCCTATCGCAACGCGATCCGGCGGGCGATGGACTTCGTGCGGAGCTTCTACGACTATCTGGGCATCCCCTTCGAGGACAAGCAGGGGACGTGGCGGAAGGCCATTCAGAAGGCGTACCGGGGACGTGGCATCACCAGCAACCCCGAAACCCACGAGAACAAGAGTCCGACGTTCGCCGACGACGTGTTCCCGATCTTCTTGGAGATGATTCGCAACCCCGAGAAACACGTCGAAAACGAACTCGATGACGTTGACCTCTCGAAAGACGAGCTCCAAAAGACTGCCAACGACATCTACCAGAACGACATCGGCGCGTTGAAGGAGGACGGCGAGTTCGCCCACCTCTCGAAATCTACCGACATCGACCTCCAGAACATCGACGTGCTGTATCTCGACTTGCAGAACTACGAGTCCGAGACCACCGCCGGCCTGATGATGGGGCCGCTGCTCACAGCAGTGCTCGAACAGGCCAAGAAGGTGGACGAGCCGGTGGCGCTCGCGATGGACGAGTTTCACTATATGCTACACAACTCGTCGTCGCTGGAGACGCTGAAACAGGGCTACCGACACTCCCGGCATTCGGATCTCTCGATGATTACGGCCACCCAATCGGTCGAGGAGTTCTTCACCGAGAGCGACGACGGCAGCGGCCAGCAGTTGACCGAGACCGCGAGCACGTTGACGAACCTCATGTCGGTCAAAATCTGGCACTACCTCGAAGAGATGGACGAGGACTGGGCCGGTGAGTTCGATATGAGCGAATCCGAACGGCAGTATATCGATGACGCTTCGACTGGCGACCCGACCGCTCAGGCACTTCTCCAAACGCAGAAGAAAGGGAGCTATCGGCTGGACGTGAACTTCTCGGACAAGCTCAATCCCCGAGAATTTTCCATGAATCAGTTCGATCCGACCGATCACGGATCGGACCCGCTCGCCTATCTCGATGGCTACACCGACCGCACGGGCCGCGATGTCACCGAGTGGTCGTGGTCGATGCCCACCGAGAGCGACGAAGGCCAGTCAGAAACCGAACTCGCCGACGGCCGCACGGTCACGACCGACGTTTCCGACGTTGATACCGTGCCCGGCGACGGTGCCGATAGAGCTCACTCCCCAAGCGAGAGCACCGACGCCGAGGATGAAGCCAGCGAACCGGAGATCGATGAATCGGACGACGGCCAGGAATCAGGCGGGATCGCCAGCCGGCTGAAAGACTCGGTGAGCGATGTCGTCGGGGGCAACGGCGACCAAGACGCGAGCGAAGCCGTCGAGGACCCAGAGTTGACCGACATCCACGGCATCATCACCGCCCGGATGGCCGGCGACCTTCGAGCAGCCGGCTACGAGAGCGTCGAGGAGTTTTTCGCAGCCGACAACGCAGCGCTCGCAGAGGTCGAAGGCCTTGACGTGACCAAAGCCGCGTTCCTCCGTCGACAGGCTGCCGAACCGCTCGGTCGGTCCAAATCGATCGTTGAATCGCCAGAGGCAACGGACAAGCGCGAAGAAGACGCCGAGAGCGACGGACAGCCGCCCGAGGAACCGCAGCCTTCGGATAGCTCCGACGCCGATGAGAGCGCTGATGCAGCCGAGCAACCGTCCGAGAGCACCGACGACGAACCAGCCCACCCTGCTCTGACGGACATTCAGGAGGTCGGGAGCGACCGCGCCGACGTGCTCCGGGAAGCCAGCTTCGAGACGGTCGAGGACGTGGCAGCCGCCAGCGAAAGCACCCTAACCGACATCGAGGGAATCGGCGATGCACGCGCCGAGACGATCGTCGAGAGCGCGAGCAGTCTCGTCGGCGAGCAGGCGGAGGGTGCGGTGGCCGGCACGGCAGGAGGTGACGATTGAGATGTCCAACACATCCTACGAGCGACGAATCGACCGACAGCAACGCCACCAGTGGGCATGCCGTCGGTTGGGTAGTCGAGCGCTGAAATGGGCGATTCTCAGCTACGCATTTGTGACGGTCTATGGGACGTTGTACGGTTCCCATCCGGTAGTCGTGCATCGTCTTGGTATCTCGTTGGCAGTGTTGTGCGGTGTGCTTACGGCACTGTTCGCTGGGTTGTTCGTCGTCTCGAAGCTCACGACGAAGTTCGCCACGTGGCAGTATCACCGAGAGGCGAGTGTCTAATGGCGGATTCCGAGACCGAACCCACGACCAGCCGCCCAAGGAAAAGCGAGGACACCGCGACCATCGAAGGGACTGACACGGCGATCTCCGAAATCGCGCTCCTAGCCGAACAGATCAGCGGGGCCATCGGGTTCCCGTTCGGTGAATCTGAGTCGCCCGCTACGTCCGAGCATCTGAATGACGACGGAGCATGGGAATACCACTTCGAGACGGACGACACGTGGGGGTTTGTTGCCGCCAGTCCCGATGCTTCGACGCCGGTCGAAACCACCTATCCCGGCTGGAATGCGATTACAGTTCAGCCGGGCCAGTGGGCGGTGTTCTGCAACGGTACGTTCGCAGGGGTCGTCTCGCCCTGCGGCGGCCGGATCGGCGGGTATGCCCTGCTCGAATACGGTGACGAGATCACCGACCTCGAAACCGCGATGCTCGATGCGTTTCGGACCGAGCACGAAGCACTCACCGAGCAGTCGAACACTCCGTCAGAACACCCGCCACATGACCGCAGCTGACACCGTATTGAACGCCGAGACACAGCGCGCACTCCGGCGACGAGTCAGACAACTCAAAATGGTGGCTGTCGGCGGACTCGTCGCTATCGTGCTGTTCGGGGCGGCCGGACTCTCGGCGACGTCTTCGGTACCGTGGCAACTCTCGGTCGTCGTCACCGTCGTCGTCGCGGTCGCGCTCCCGGTCGCCGTGCCCTACGCGATGCTTCGCGTCTACGGTCTCGCCCACCGCGACGTGTTGTACGTCGCTAAACGAGCCTATCGAGAGGTCGCCGCCGAGATCATCGCGCTCAGTGGCACCTCCACCGTTTCCGTTGCTTTCGGCGAGTCCGGCACCGACACCGACGAAACGGCTGATTCCGTCTCACACAGCCCTGTCGAGGCCGGTCCCGACGATACAACCACCGGCTTCGAGAGCGGTGAATCCGCCGACGGGAGCAGCATCGCCCACGAAACTAGCCAGACCGAACCCACGCCTACTGAAACCAACTCATGATTGACGACACTCCCAACCGAATGTCCGACGACCTGTTCGCACAAGATGAATCGTCCGCTCACCGCTTCGTCGCCGGGCGCACAGGCACCGGGAAAACTGATCGTCTCACCGCAGCAATGGCCGCTCTCCATGCCGAGAGCGCCCCCGAGTGGTTCGGTCTGAAAGGCGACGACGTGGGCGTGGCCGACGGAGGTGGTGACCAATGGGCCTGACCTCGTTTCTCAGCGGCGATTCCGAGCCGTCGGTCATCGAAGTAGACGATACGCTTGCGACCGACCTCTACGACCGCTCACGGGACGCTCGGCTTCAGACTGTCCGCCCGTACAAGAACACCGAGAACGGGTTAGAGCGCGGTATGAAGCTGCTCACCGCGCTCCACGACCCCGACACCGGGATGCTCGGGATGCGAAACAAGTCCGAACCGCTCGCTTTCGAGCTACACTACGGCGCTGAAACCGAACTCTTGCAGTCCCGCGTTGCGACGAAATCCGAAGAACGCTTCGAGCTTGTCGATCGGCAGGTAGAATCGCACTACGCCGATAGCGACACGCGCGAAGTCGATCCGTCGTTTCTCGAAGTCCAGCCCGGCCAGCACGTCGCTGGCACGACGCTCCAACTCCGTCAGCGCGACGAGTTCGAGCGCTTGCGCCCGATCAGGAACTTCCGACTCGATCCCGACCACTTCGAGATCGGGCCGTTCCGCTCGATCGCCCGCGAGATGGTCGGCGCGGCCCACCGCCCCGACTGTGACGTGCTCGTACAGTCAGTCATCAAGCCCGCCGTCTCCACCGCCAAATGGGACCGCAACAACTGGTGGTACGGGATCGACCAGACGATTGATTCGGTGACTGGCAAGGACGCCGGCAGTTCGATGAACTGGGATGAGGTCGGCAAGGCCATCGCCGAACCCTTCCAGCAGGCCGGTATGACCGAGCGTCAGCAGCGCCACGAGGAACGCCGTCGTCGCCGCGAGCACGAGGAAACCGGCAACCGATTCACGGGCGGCAGCGGCGAGGAGCCGACAGCCAGCCGGTCGGACGTTGCCCAACTGCTCGATCAGCAGCGAGGGATGCGTGGCTACCACCTCTGCATCCGTATCATCGCCGTCAGCGACGACCGTGACGAGGCACAGAAGCGCGTGCAGGATACGGCCGGGATGTTCCGCAACTTCTACGACTCGCGCTTCCAGCAGGGGTTCGTCCCGGTCAACCCCTCCGGCAAGAAGCTCCATCGCGTGCTCCAGCACGCCGCGAGCCGCGAATACACCGACCGCAAAATGACGTTCCCCGTCGATACGCTTACGGGCGTCTGTAAAATCCCGACCGACCTCGCGCTCCAGCAGTTCGATCACTCGATGTCTGCCGCCGGACAGGGTGTTCCGCCGCGTACACCCCGGTTTGAGTGGGACGAAACCGGCCTCGACCGCTCGACTGCCGCCCTCAGTGCGCGCCAGCGTGCGCTACTGACGATCGACGATCCCATCAAGCCCTATTGGTACGGCTACGGGATGCGAAGCGAGATCGAGGCCGGCGTCGAACCCGACGTGTTGAACGTTCACCAGTTCGTCGGCGGCTCGACTGGTGTCGGGAAGACCACGCTGCTCATCAACTTCTTCTATCAAATCATGCAGCGCGGCCACGGCGGGCTGTTCTTCGATCCCAAGGGCGACGACGCCAAAGACATCGTAGAACTGCTGCCCGACCACCGCGAAGACGACCTCGTATATCTCGACATCGGTGCCGACGCCGAGTACGAGGTCGGCTTCAACTTCCTCGAAATCCCGCTCGAAGACCCCGACCCCGAGAGCAACGCTTTCGATAGCGCTGTGAGCGCTCTCGCAGACGATTTCGAGGCGCTGCTGGCCCAATCCGGCAACGGTGATTGGGGAGCGCGTATGAGTGGGATCACTCGCGCGGTCGTCCGCGGTCTCGCCGAGTACCAAGTGCGTACCGACGAGACCGTGACGATGCTCGATATGGCGTTCCTGCTCGCTGACGAGGAGGGCCGCCAGCGTATCCATCAGATGATGGGCGAGGAGCGTATCGAGTGGATTCAGCAGGCGACTCACGTCATCTCTGAGTATTCCCAGGACGATCTCGAACCGCTTTCACGGCGGCTGTGGGAGTGGATCTTTTCGAGCACTATCCGCTCGGTCGCCAGCCACCCCTCGACGACGATCTCGATCGACGACATCGTGCGCGAGGGGAAGATCGTCGTCGTGCGGAATAGCGCCAGCGGTGATACCGCCAAACGGCTCGTCGCCACGGCGCTCATCCGGCGTATTTGGCTGGCGATTCAGCGCCAGACGAAACGCGACGATCTACCCGACCCGCCGAAGTTCTTTGCCGTGTGCGACGAGTTCGATAAGATCGTCAACGAGCACTCGAACATCCACAGCATCTTGAGTCAGGCACGGGCGTTCGGCCTCTCGCTCACATTCGCCGCTCAGAACCTCGATGCAGGAGGGAGAGACGACGACAAAGGCATCCCACCGGGTATTCAGAAATCCATCCGCAGCAATTGTAAGACGTTCCTCACGTTCGACCCCGGCGACCCCGAGGACGCCAGAGACATCGCCCATCAGCACTCGAAAAACATCGATGGCGAAGACATCGAGGAACTGTCGGACTACCGCATCTACATGCGGACTCACGACGATCAGAACGACAAGACCGACTCCTACAAGGTCAAGACGTTCCCACCAGCGGCCGAAGCACTCCCGGACGAGAAAGTGCGCTCGGAGGCCGAGACCGACGCGCTGATCGCCGAATCTCAAGAACGCTACGGCCAGCCCGTCCGTTCGACCAGCGAGATCAAAGACGAGATGATGGTCGATCCGACCGGCGGCACTGGCACGATCGATGCCGACGCTGCACTCCCCAACGAACTCGACATGGAGGACAAGCGCGTGCGTAATCGCGCACTGAAAGTCGTCTACGACGAGTCGATACGGCAAGGTGATCCCGGTGAGTACGTCGCCGTCGAGGACTGCCTCGGCCGCCTACGCCGGTATCTCCCCGGCGGTGAGGAGATCAACAGTGTCGGACAGGCGTGGCGCGAGATATTCCAAGAAATCTCGGATGCCTACCTCGACGACCGCGAGAACGTCATCGAGGAGGGTGAGGAGGCCCAGACCGAGGTGAAGGCGCTCGATATGGGCTTCATGAACATCGGCCACAAGGAAAACGACGGCGGGAAAGAGCACTGGGAGCAGATGGCCGACGCCTACGTGCCGTTCACGCAACTCGGCTTCGTCTTCGACATCCCCGCGCAGACGGGTGGAGCCATGCCCGACGGTCTCGCCAAGCTCGACGACGCGCTCTACCTGGACGATCTCGATGTTGACGACCACGATCGGGTAGCCACGCGGGTCAACAACTATCGCGACGACCACGCTATTCTCGATCGGCTCGCAGGGACGCAGGATGCGTTCATCGAATCCGAGCACTCGACGGGGCAGACCCAACCCTCCCAGACGATCTCGAACCTCGTCCAAGCGCACAACGAGGGCCATCGGTGCCTGTTCATCTGCCGGCCGGGGGACGCAGAAGCGATCTATGATACGGTGGCCGGCGAGGAACCATGTTACCGGGATGGTCATTCTGTTGAGGGCGAGCAGCGTTTCTACACGTTCACGAACAGCCTCAGCATTGACGGCCAGCAGATCACCCGCCCCGGCGCGTCCGACAACGTGTGGGTGTACGATGAGCAGACCGGCCAGTACATCCTCCGTGACAACGACGGCACCGAGCACGCGCGCTTCGACACGGCAGCAGACATCTTCACCGACGCCAGCGCCTATCCCTCCGGTGGCGACCGGACGATCAAGCCGCCGGCCATCCCCGAATACGAGTTCGACGGGGGCGATCCAAGCGCTGTCGAGTGGGACATCATCACCGTGCCGAAGCGCGAACGCGACGAGGACGACGAGAAGATACCACTCTCACCAACGGACCTCGAACTCTACCGACCAGACGAGGAGAACCAATCGCTCTCAGAGGTGATCTTAGAAGTGTGTCACGGCGATGGCAGCGAGGAACAGGCAGTTGGACCGTCTAGTCCGGCGGAGGCAACAGCGTCGGAAGCCGAATCAGCAGCCTCGGATGGGGGCGCTGTTGATCCTGAGCAGACGGACCGCAACGAGCCGGCCGACGGAGAGAGCAGAGACGATTCAGACCCCCCAGCGGATGAAAACGAGGCTGCGGATGAAGATGGTGAGTTTGTAGACGAACTCGGCGAATTGTTCGAGTAGGCGCACACATTTCGCGGCTGTCTGTGCGCTCTAATTGGCGAGGATTTCTTCTGCCTGTTCCTTCGATACCTCCCCGGTGTTCACAGCGAGTTTCACGAGGAGGCGCTTCATGGATTCCATGTCGTCCTCGACCTTGTTCATCCGCTCACCGAGATCGGCTACTTCCTCCGGTGAGACGAACGTGCTGGCTGGTGCATCAACGTGCTCCGTGAAGAAGGATTTTCCTCGCTCAGTCAGTTTCCAAATGCGGGCGTCCAACCCCCCGCGACCATGATAGGCACGCTGGTCCGCTTCCTCGACTAACTCCCAGTCCATCAACCTTTCAAGATGGTGGATTGTACTTCCGCGTGGCACTAATTCATGGTCGCGCAACTGCGCTGTGTTGAGAGTTTCTTTGTCCGTTTCAACGAGTGCGATGAGTATTCCGCGCCGTGGCTCACCGAGCGAGTGAGCGATGGTCTCAAAGTCCTCCATTGCTGTCACCACCCCCTGCTTGAACCGGCGGCTGCATAACTTCTATTGTTTTCTATGACTTCTACGATTGGACTTCGATAGAACGCGAATCCGCAACGCCGACACACCCGCATGGGGGGACCCCCTCCCCCGGTTAGAGAGTATAGCTGATTGGGGGTCCGAGTGAGCGGGTGCCGCCGCGGTGGCGGTGCTGGCAAAAACCCCGTAGCCATGCCCGGCCGAATGGCGGTGTGGTACTGACTGAGCGAGTCCTGGATATCCAGTGAGTGACCAGCAGGTGAGAGGGTGAGATGAATGCTGAGAACTGCCGGATGTATATGGTGTATGATGTGACAGAGAGATGGTGAATGTCCGACTGCGATGACAGCCAGCAGGGGATGTCAGGTGGCGAGATACTGAGCCGAAAATTGCCGATGACCGGCGACGACTAACTGGGGGTCCAGTGTGAGTCATGTCTGAAAGAGGGTCCACCTGAGCGAAGCACAACTGAGGGTCCGGGAGAGTGACGACAGGCTGGGGGTCCGGGTGAGCGTAGCTCCAACTGGGGGTCCAGTGTGGTACTGCCAACTGGGGGTCCGGCCGGCGAGATACTACGTGTGACTGCACCGATGGTGAGGTGGCGGTGCCGACGACGACTGCGACAGCACAGCGACGATTGACATCCAGGACTGCGAGTGCAGTTTCAGCATGGCCGGGGTCCCACTGCTGTTGCGGTTGCGGTGCGGATCGGCAGCAGCGGCGGCTCGTCAGCAGCCGCTCGTTCGTCACAGTACCGCGACGGCAGCACCGCAGCGCGATCGCGGCTCGCCGGCCCGCGACAGCACGCTCGGGGGCCAGTCCCGCAAGCGAGGAACTTCGTCGACGGGGCGGGAGAGCACGCCGAAGACGGACCGAGACTGCACCGATTACGAGCGTAATGGATGCGATTACGCCCGACTACGGAGCGATTACGCACCGCAGGCTGGACCCCGGAGAGCACCAGCCGGAACGCCGTTGCTCTCAGAGCGGGACAGACGACGCTCACAGGAGAACGGTGAACGGATGGCCCCCCAGATCGGGAGAAGCAGCACGAGCCAGCCAGCGGCGACAGCAGACCCCCCAGCGTCCCGCACGGTCGAGCAGGCGAACAGGAACGCAACAGCGTAGGAGTACCAAGTGATTACGTGCGTAATCGGTCGTCGTTCGTTGCCACCCGGAAGCGATTACGCAGCGATTACGCAGCGATCACGGCGATGAATCGGAGCTCCGCGAGGTCCACGAGAAGGGACGGGCTTGTTCTTCGAGCTCGCCGAGGCGGTCGTCCAGGTCGTCGAGGCGATCGTCGTGATCCGCCAGCCGCTCGGCAGCATCAATCCCCCCACCCTCGTCCTCGAAAAGCACGTCACGCTGGCCGATGATCCATCGAATGTAGACCGCGCGATTGCGAAACCCGCGTTCCTCGTATTCCTCGCTCAAATCCTCGATCGTCTCTTCTTCCAACCGCATTGTGAGAGGGTCCATATGTATCTCCAATATGAGCGATTACCAAAAGATTACGCACGTAATCGCTAATATAGTATATCCATCACAAACGATTACGAAGCGACTACGTACGTAATTGACTTTGGGTAGGGAGAGATGTCAAAACCAACGCTCCAGAGCGAGAGCGGCCAAGTACCCGTCTGGTTCGAGACAAGCGTGAGGACAGTTCCTAACAGTCCGCTGCCGCTCGTGGACGTTTACGGTGTCGCTGGTGTGGCTTCCGCTTCTGGTGATCAGAGCGCATCTTCGACCTCATCGACCCGTTCCACGAGGTTCTGGATTTCCTCATACGAGAGGTCAACCGCGTTATCAGCCCCGACCAGCAGGATGATAGGGTACAGGTAGCGGTTCTTTCCCAGTTTCTCACCACTCTCTTGCTGGTAGGTAAAATTGACTGACTGACAGGCGAGATCGACGTCGTTATCAAGGGATTTCGGAATGTAGGCAAACAGTGTTTCCTCCCGATCCTTGACGTTCACAGGGCGCTCAGAAACACTCTCAGCCTCGTCCGTGTCCGTCGGTTCGCTGGACCCTTCGGTGTGCTGAGATGGTTCTTGACCCCGCTCTCGCTCCGCGTTCTCGTCATCCGCCGTATCGCTCTCTTTCTCCTGTTCGCGTGCAGCGAGTCGGCCCATATCTTTCTCGCGGTCACTCATCGCGCGACCACCTCCGAGTCAGCATCAATCTCCGGTAGACCAAACGTCTCATCCAGCGTTCGAGCGATGTTTACGAACTCCGCAGCCATATCACACTCTTCGTCGTGAGTGAAGACCGAGCCGCGTCCCTCCGTGATAGCCCGCTGGAGGACCACTCGCTTTCGAATCTGCCACACATCCCAGAGCGCGCCGAAGTTCTCGTCAAACAGGTCGAGGTATTCATCGGCCTCATTGTTCGTCTCGATCCGATTGGCGATCAGGCCGAGCTTCCGAATTGTCACGTCATGCCACTGTTCGAGTTCATCCACCTGATCGAACAGCAGATCTAACCCTTGGACGCTCAGTTCCTCCGGATAGGTGGGGATCAGGACGTTCTCGGTGGCGAGCAGTGCATTGTCCGTGAGGATGTCGAGTGACGGCGGGCAGTCCACGATGATGTAGTCATACGCTCGATCGAGCTCGTCGACCGCGAGTTCTAAGCGATCCTCTGCACGGGGTTCGCCACTCAGTTTCGACGCAGTATCGAACGTCATTCGCTTGTGCGATCGGGCAACATCGAACTCTGGATGGGTCTCGATGATGTCAGAGATGCGATCGAGTGCATCCCGTTCTAAGAGAACCTCGTGCAGCGTCACGTCGCGGTCCATGTCGTCGTAATAGTCTGTGTACCCCAAACCGCGAGTAATGGTTCCCTGTGGATCGAGATCGAACAGCAGCACGTCGCGACCGCGATCCGCGAGTGCTCCCGCAATGTGGATCGAGCAGGTCGTCTTTCCAACGCCGCCTTTTCGATTGCTCAAACAGAACATGGCTGGTTTGGTTGGCATGGTTCGATGTTCTCTCCAAGAACGCCATTCTCGCAAAGACACCTTAACCCTTTTGGCTATACAAGAACGAGAAGAAAGCAAAGAAGGCAAAGAAAGCAAGGAGGGGGATGGGAGCAAGGCAACAAGGAGAGTGTGGGGGACAAGGAGAGCAAAGAGGGCAAGTAGAGGAAAGAAAGCAAAGATAGGAAAGAGAGACAAGGGATTCACCCCGAATTTCGAGTGTATTTCCGCAAGAGAGCCGCCGAGACGCGCGAAAATGGACACGTTCAAGTACCGATCCCCGCTTCGAGTGGACGCATGGCAGATACCATCGTCAAAGCAGCCGTGAAGGATGCACTGGACGACAAGAACGTATCGGCGGATTTCTACGACGCTCTCGATAGCGAAGTCCAAGATCTGCTCGCAGACGCCGCGCAGCGAGCGCAGGACAACGACCGCAAGACCGTCCAAGCCCGCGATCTGTAGAGTTCACTCGACGGATCGGAGCCAATGAGCGCCGAGACGCATAGGTATCTCTTGGCGTAATATGGCGCTATGTCGGACCTCGATGCGACGGTCGAGCGGTTGAAAGCCGAAGCGACCGAGCGGTGGGGGGATCGCTGGTATCTCGACATCACAATGTGGTCCGACGACGACTATCAGGCCCATGCTGTTCGCTCGCGCGGACAAACTGACGACGGAGCCACTATCAGACAGCGGTTGTTTGTGAGTGACGACGGCGAAACCGCTGTCGATCAAGTCGTTGTCGAAGAACGGTGTGTCGAGATGGAAACAATCGAATCACCCGATAGCGAGCCGTCAGTGATGCAGACGGCGAACTCGCGCGCCCGATAAATCGGAACGGTACCGCGCCACCGTGGCGCGGTCAGGAACACACGAGTTCCCGGTGACAGTTCAAAGCTTCACTTCGGGCTTATGATCTAAGTAAGACTTTGCTCGGTTTTGGACTATTGCCGGGCGGAGGAGGAGTGGTTTACTCCTCGATAGAATGTTGGCTGCCGTTTTCGTACACGGTATCGCCCACGGTAATCGCCTCACCGAGATTGAGCGACAGGAGTTTCAGGATCGTCTCGGGATCGTTCCCCGCGAGCACGTCAGCCACATCCGGCCCGTCCTCGTCCGTGCGCCACCACAACACCCGCTTACGCGCCTTGCGCTTGTCCACCCGACCGTCGGCGTACAACTCGCGGAGCCGCCGCCGTGCGGTCTCAGCCTGCGAATCGTATGCTTCGGCCACGTCGCCCGCCACGATCGCCGGCCCTTCCACCATATCGAAGACTTTCATCACGTCCTCTTTGTCGAATTTCTGTACGAAGCGCCCCTCACTATCCATTTCTCGTCCAGCTTTGTTGGTTCGTGTTTCGTCTTCGTCTGACGCCATACCCTTCCTACGACACCCATGAAGTTAAGACCTCTGGTAGAAACTTATAGGCTATAGCCGAAGTATATGGGTCATTGTACGGACGACAGCAGCGGTCTCAGCGGCTTTGGAACTGGACTATTATGACAAGCACAGTCGCGTGGCGAACTACCACGCCCTCCTCAGCTGCTTGGATGGCTTGTGAGTACAAAAACCGCAGGACACAAGCCTTAGAGTGTAGCCTCGAAGTAAAACATTAAAGTGGGTGTGGCGCATACGGTGAAGTAGAGACAGACCGGCCCCTCGGGGCACTTTCGAGCGAAAGGAAGTGCCCGCGCGCTACAACGCGCGGGCTGGTTTGTTTCAGCCAACAAACCATGAACGCCTACGAACCCAACGGTCAAGAACGTACCGACGACGAACGACGCGGTGTTGAGGCGGTCGCAAAGCGTGTCACTCGTGCGCTCGATAGCTTCTTCCACGTCGAAGCAGTCGGCGACAACGGCAAATACACGGTGCTCAGTGGATCGGGCAACACCTACACGGTGGACCCGTCGGATGGATCGTGTACGTGTCCCGACGGCCAGCGGGGATCATGGTGCAAACACGCCCACCGAGTCGCGTTCGTGACCGGCGAAATCCCAGACATTGACGGTGTTCGTGTCGAATCGGGCGACCAGACCGACGACACCGACCCCGACGCCGATACCGAGACAGAGACCGACAACAGTCAGACGATCGCCGAGCGTGTCGAACAATTCGCCGCGAACAACCCCGGTGCGTCGGCTATCGAAGCTATCGGCCAGCTCGGGATCAGCCCCGACAAGAAAGAGCGCGTCGAGGAGGTACTGGCAGCATGAGCGACGACACCCCGACTATCACCCAGCAGTACGCTTTTTCGGTCGGCGAGGACGGCGAGACGGACGGCATCGAAGCCGCCGAGGAAAGCGTCGAAACGTCGCTGGAAGTGTTCGGTGCGTCGGTGGATCACCGCGAGCGGGATAGCCGGATCGATCAGCCCGAAGCAACCACCTTCGGTGTGGACGATCGCCCGGAAGCCACGTCGACCGACGCGGGCGAGCAGGGGTCGCTATTCGCCGACACCGACGACGATCAGCAAACACTCACGGGCGAACGCGCCGCCAGTCAATGCCTGTTTGAGACCGACGAATCCGACGACGCCCCCGAAACCCACGCCGGCAATGACGACCCGTCCGACGAACCCACCGCGAACACGGCCGCGGACGACGAGGCCCCCCGAGCGCTCGCCGACGGTGGCCGCGTCGAGGACGACCACACCGACGGCGAGGACAGCCCCGAAGACGACGCGCTCACCCCGTCGATGCTCGCCGGCACGCCCGTCGGCGGCCCCGGTGGCAGCGCCGCGTGTGATTCGTGCAACCGGCGGCTGACTGACGGCCACCGCGAGCACGACCTCGACGACAAAGACCCCGACAGGGTGGTCGTGTACGCGACCCGTGTCCGCGACACGGACAAGTGGTCGCTCCGCTGGGTTAGCTGCGAAGACTGTGGTCCGCCCGGTGACGGCGAGGCCGACGAACCCGGCGAGGTGGTCGCAACCGCCACACTCACCTTCGACGCCCGTATTGACGGCTTCGCGCTCGCCGACCCCGAACTTCCCAACCACGGCCACTAACTGCCCCCGACCCAGTCCGTCGGTTCAGGGAAATCGCCCCATCGAAAGAAGACCAGACGAGCACCGCTGTACGGACGCAGGCAGCGGTCTCAGCGGCTTCGGCGATGGACTATTATGACAAGCACAGTCACGTGGCGTACTACCACCCCCGCCTCAGCCACTTGAATGGCTTGTGAGCACCAAAACCGCGGTACTTGAGCCTTAGATTACAACCCCGAAGGAAAACATTAAAGTGGGTGTGACGCATACGGTGAAGTAGAGACAGACCGGTCCCTCGGGGCACTTTCGAGCGAAAGGAAGTGCCCGCGCGTTGTCGCGCGCGGGCTGGTTGTCTCGTGGAAGTGGACAACCATGACCGAAAACGCAACCCAACGGTTTGAATCCGACGCATCGCTCGCCGACCACCAACCGACTAGCGAAGCCGACGGCGAGACGGTCCATTCGGCCGGTGACTGGGCGCTCGTCGTTCGCGCGGATGGCCGCGTCGAAGCCCGCACGCGCTGGGGCAACGGCGACCCCAAGACGTTCACCACCGCCCCCACCGACGAGGCCCCCGAGCCGAGCGCGACCTACCGCTACGGCCTCTCGATCGAGCAGGTGCTTTCCCGTTACACCCACGAAACACGGTTTGACCGCGACCTGAACGAGCGCGAGAACGGGGCGGCGTTCCGCAACGGGATCATCGAGGCGCTGTGCGAGTTCGCTCCCGCGACGTTCCCCGACAACACCGAAAACCAGCCCGTCGGTGTCATCCACGTCAACGCGCCGACCGGCCCTTCGACGACCCTCGTCAACGAGGACGCTTCCGCCGACGGTACGTACGCGACGTTCTACCCGTTCGAGACCGCGGGCGAGAGCACCACGGAGGAAGCATGAGCCACTGTGAACGCCAAACATACGAGTGCTCACAGTGTGATGACACTCATCCCGTATCGTTCGATTCCGACGGATATGGACTCGCGTGGTGCCGCTCGCGTGGAACGATTCTCGTCTCAAAACCCGAGGAGGCCGATCAATGACCGACCGCGACGAGTGTCGGAACTTCTCGTGCAGCAACGACGCACGCGGAGGCGGTGGCTTCAGCGGGCGGTTCTGTTCGACCCCCTGCGAACTCAAATACGAGCACGTTCGCGCCGACGCCCGTGAAGCCGAGCGTGACGCCCGCCGCGAAGCTCGCGAGGAGGACGGCCTATGAGCGACAGCGACTCATTCGCGGACGCGCCACTCGGGGACGAGGCTATTCAAGGAACGCAGACGTTCGAGGAAGTGCTGTTTTCGGAAGCCCACGCTGAGCGCACGGTTCCCGTGAATGTCCTATCGGGCGAGCGCACCCGCCAGATCGCCGGCAGTATCGAGCGCGCGAAAGCCTTCGTCGACGACGATCCCCGGCGGGTGGCTGTCCCGCAGCACACCGAAGCCATGATCGAAACCCAGAGCGCACCCTACGTTTCGACCGTCTTCTACGACAGCAAGGTAGTCCGCGGGAAAATCACTGGCAAAGGCGACTATGGCCGACCCGAGTTCGCCAACGACGGCCACGCGCTCGAATGGACCTACCGCGCGGCCGTCCAGTCCGACGCCTACGAGGTCGAACTGGTCGACGCCGATTACGACACCGGCAACGTCACGATCCGCGTTACGACCACGACGACCAGATAGCCGACGCATTTCGTCGGACTGTCGGTTTCTCGCTTCACGAGCGCCGGTCAGCGGACGCAAGAACCGGTCTCAGCGGCTTTGGAACTGAACTATTATGACAAGCACAGTCGTGTGGCGCACTACCACGTCCGCCTCAGCCGCTCGAATGGTGCGTGAGGACCAAAACCGACAGACATAGAACTTGGAGTGTAAGCCCGAATCAAAGCTTTAAAGTCGATATAGTGCATACGGTGAAGTAGAGACAGACCGGTCCCTCCGGGGCATTTTCCAACGAGGAAGTGCCCGCGCGCTTGGAACGCGCGGGCCGGTTGTCTTGTGGAACGGACAACCATGACGACGAACGCAACCCGCGAACAAGAATCCGACGCATCGAACGCCGGAACTACCGAAGTCGAACCCGCGTGGCCGTGTCCCGAGTGTGGGAGCGCGGACTACAACTGGAAGGCCAGCGGCGCGTATGCCTACAAGTCCTGCGAGGACTGCGGCCATCTGGAGATCCGCCGATGAGCGACCTCACTCTCGCAATGCTCGCCGGCACGCCCGTCGGTGGCCCCGGTGGGATGGTCGTCTGTGATACGTGCAATCGCCGGCTCACCGACGGCCACCGCGAGCACGACCCCGACGATGCCGAGGCCGATACCGTGTACGCCTACGCGGCTCGTGTTCGCGGGATGGATCGCTGGTCGCTCCGGTGGGTCAGTTGCGAGGAGTGCGGCCCGCCCAGTGACGCCGACGACGACAGCGAGAGGGAACCCGACGAGGTGGTCGCCACGGCGACACTCACCTTCGACGCCCGCATTGACGGCTTCGCGCTCGCCGACCCCGAACTTCCCGTCAGTACGGAGGCCAACCAATGACGCAGACGTGTGCGTATTGCAACACCGAGCACGACGTGAGCGAGACAGTTTTCGCCACTATCTCCCACGGCTTCGGCCACGCCAACAAAGAGACGAGAAAGTTCTGCTCGGTCGAGTGTCGAACGTGGTGGCGGCGGCGCGAGAGCGACCGAACGGGCGCGTGGGAGCAACCCGGACCAGTCGGCTATCAGGCGCGTCTCGATCGATACGTGGCCGACGACCGCGACGACACCGACGCCGACGAGAGCGCCACACAGCCCGCTACAATCACCGCCAGTGAGACCGCGAGCGTGGAGGCCAAAGCATGACTGACCGAGAGCGTAACCCACTACCGAGTGTAGAGGGTGTTGAATTTCTGCTCGGTGCTTCGGTGTACGGCTACGAGAGCGGGCGCGTGGACATCGTTTCGTGGGGCGAACACGGTGGTATCGGGCTTGTCGGGTACGGCGGCCTCCGCCGTCTCGGTGAAGGCAACCAGGAGGCTGACGATCGATGAACGCGCGAGAGTCCCGGCCTTCGGAGGCGGAGCCTGAGACGGAGATCGAGGCACTTCCCGAGGCGCGGTGCCCCGAGTGCGGCAGTGAGGAGATCGAGCGGATTGAGCACCCACGACTCCCGCCCGATCACCGCGGACGGTGTACCGCGTGCGATCACCGAACGTCCCCACTCGCGTTTCATCACTGCTGGAAGTGGGAGCTCATGAGCGAAGAGGAGCGCGAGCAGGCGCGCAGGCGGCGCGAGCGCCACAAGGACAGGATGGCCGAGTACCAGCACTCGGCAACGTATCACGCCGAACAACGCGGAGCATGAACCATGAGCACCGATCCGATTTCGGATACTGACACGGACGCCAAACCGGCGTTTGAGCCGCGCGACGGCGAGTATGTGAGCGGCACCGCAAGCACGGCAGAGCCAGCGACCGAGAGCGATGGGTTCGAGACCGACGATCGGAACCGCGAGGGCTGGAAAGCAAAGTGTCGAGAGTGCAGCGAACTCGTACCCGCGAAGCCGTATTGCTACGAATGCGGGGCAGCGCGACCCGCAGACGGCGACTACTACGTCGCCGAGGAGGTCGAGAACCGATGAGTGAGACGCCAAACGCCTACCGCGAGTGTGCCCGCGAGGGATGCGACAAGCCGGTTGCCCATGCCGACCCCCGTGAAAAGCATCGCGGGATGCAACTCGGCGGGGATGAATATTGCTCGCTCACCTGTCGCATGGACGATGAGGAGGTCGAAAGACGGTGAGCAGTAATCAGTCGAACCTCACCACGTTCGACGGTGAGACGCCCGAGAGCGCGTGTGCTCGCTACGAGATTTGTGGGAATGTCGTGCCGGCGAACGGGCAGATGTGCGCCGACTATTTCGACACCGTTCGTGCCCGCGACCGCGAGCGAGGTGATGACCGATGAACGACGGAGACGTGCCAGACCCAATCCTTCCGTGCGGCCATCCAGGCGTTTCCAACATTCAGCACACCGTGAATGCCTACGACTACGAATATCCCACATGCGGTGAGCAGTACGCGAGGGATGAACTGTGACCGATCGTAACCTCACCGTCGCGCGACTCGTCGACGACGAGATCGAGACCGTCGAAATCGAGGGCGATGCGTTCGGCGATCTGCTCGATTCGCTCGGCATCATGCCGAAGATCGAGAAGCGGGCCATCGTAACGAGCGAGAAGTCCGGCGACGACGAGACGCGGGCGTACATCGTCGACCAACACACGGTCCCCGGTACGGACGGCACGACCCAGGTCTACGCCTGCACCTGTCCCGGCTTCAAGTTCCATCAGGTGTACGAGCACCGCGAGGAGATTCACGACGATCCCGAAGCAGGCTTCGAGGCTGTTGGTCGGTGCAAGCACGGTGATGCGGTCGCCGTCGAGGAACGAGCTGCCGAGGACCGCGAGGCGGGCCAGCAGGGCTTCGAGGCGTTCAACGGATCGCAGGAGGATCCATGAGCGCGGACGCCCGTTCGCGGTTGTGCCCGGAGCACCGGAGTGACCCCATCCCAACGTCGTCGTGCGGTGCGTGCGCGCACGCCCGCCGTATCGCAGAGTTGGGGCAGACTGTCGAACGCCTCGTGGTGTGTATCGGCGAACTGGAATCGGGCGACGAAGACACCACAGAGAAGACGACGCAGATCCCACTACCACAGACTGATTCACCATGACAGAGAACCCAACCGAGAACAAAGCGATAGTGGTGCTAACCCAAGAAGAAATCGACACCACGATTCACGGTCTCGAACAGGCGGCCCTCGGGATGGACGACGACGAGTTCCGAGAAGTGTACGGCGACGTGTACCGGAAGTTCCACGCGATTGAGAACGAGGACGGGGAGAGCGAGTACCGTGTGAAGTAGCGGACAAAACCCCGCCGAGAATGGACATCAAACAACAGGAAGGTGAGTGGACTGTCGCAATGAGTTTCGGCAAAGCTCGTGATGTTGATTCGCCAGCAGATCATGCTCTTACCGCCGTTGCCGAAGAATACGCTGTCAGCCGATCAAAAATCAAATCCCGAGTCGTGCGCTACCACGAGGATGGGGTGACAGTAGTGGTCAGCCAGTCTGACGGCCATTAGCCAGCGACGGCGAATCGCTCCTCCCGCATTCTCTTTCTGATGGCGGCATCCAAAAAGTAAATGATTAAGCGGACTGGTCTATACAACGATGGCATCTCACATCGCGCCAACGACCACGGATATCTTCCAGACCCTCCTCGCGGATGCGTCCGCATCCAGCGACGTGTTCGCAGTCGGTCTCACCGAAGAGCCGGCGGCGGCACTCGTGAACGCCCTCGCCGGCCTCGACGATCCGCCGACAGTCCGCCTTCCCGTGACCGAAACCGTAGCGAAGTGGCTCCGCCGAGATTTCCACCTCGCCAGCACCGCTGCGGATCTACTCGCCGCTGAAACGCTCTCACTTCGGGTGGCCGACGGGTCTTTCGCCAATCAGATGGTGGTGACCGCGGATGCCGTCGCTTCGATCCTGTCGACCGACGAGCAAACTGCCGGGCAAGCGACCGACGACCCCGAATTCGTCGACAGCATGCGCGAGCGGTGTAGTGAAGCATGGGAGACCGCAGAACCCTTCGACCTTCGAACGCCACCACGGTCGCGGGTCTACGAAACTCTCAGCGACGAGATCGATCCCGCGGTCGAGGCCGACTACCAGGCCATGCTCGATGCGGTCGAGACCACCCGGAGCAACGGCTACAGGACGACCGATGACGACCGCTTCGACGAGGTTGAGTTGGTCCTTCTCGCGGGCGCGAAACACGAACTCCAGCACTACGACCTCTCGCGGTGGGGTGAGGATGTCGGTCTCGCCAGCAAGGCCACGTTCTCGCGGACGAAAAATCGACTCGAAGACCAGGGACTACTCACGACCGAGAAGGTGCCAATCGACATCGGCCGGCCACGTCAGCGGTTGGTGCTCGACGATCGGCTGCGCAACGTCGAGGCGGGTGATCTTCCCGAGGCCGGCCGGGATGTGATCGAATCGACAGTGGAGTAGCACACATTTATCTATACGCGCTCCGTACATACGATCAGAGTATGACAACGGTGAGTATCCGAGTTCCGGATGAATTGAAGCAGCAGGCCGATGAACTCGACCTGAACAAAAGCGAGGTCATGCGGTCGGCACTCGCCAAGGAGGTCCGCCGCCGCCGCCGACAGCGGATGGATGAGCGACGTGATCGAATCTCCGAATTTGATGTCGACCTCTCGGACGACGAGATCGCTGCGGCCGTTCGCAAGAGCCGTGACGAGGATGCTCGATGAGCGAGGGCGATGAATTTCTGCTCGATGCCAGTGCCGTCGTGAAGCTTCTCCTCGATGGCGAAGACGATCAGGCGTTTGGACACGCCGTGCTTGAACTCGGATTCTTCGAGGTCGCAAATACCCTCTACCGGATCGCCGCCCACGAACAGCGTCTCTCACGCGATGACGCCGATCTCCTCGTTGAACAGCTAGCCGACCTTCGCAATGAGATCGAGCTTCTCTCATTGCAGGATGTCGGTGGGATTGCTCGCGTCTATGAGACGGCGTGGAACACGTCGCTCACAGTTTACGACGCCGGCCACGTCGCGGCCGCCACGTCGACCAAGCGGACGCTGGTTACGACGGACAGCGGCATTCACGACCACGCACCCCCCGATGTCGCTGTCGATGATATTGATGTTCTCATCGAGTAGACAAGCGATGGTCATTTGTCACCCTACGAAGCGAGCGCAAGCAAGCGTGTAGCAATTGACCTCCTCCACGGCCCTTTCATCAGCCATTTGTCCACTTCCCAAATGTTTCTTGCAACTCGTATAGAACAGAAGAACGATGGCACCCGACTACAACCGGAGCGAAACCTACGAAGTCAGTGTCACGAACGTCACCGACGGCGACACGTTGGATGTCGAGTTTTCCGACGGGACGACCGAAGAACTCCGGGTGATCGGGATCGATGCGCCTGAGACGGAGAGGAATCGTCGGTTCGAACGGCCACAGGAGTGGGAAGGGTTAGAGGATCCCGACTATCTCGCCCAGTGGGGAGAGAACGCAAAGGAGTACGCGAAGACCGAACTCGCTGAGGCGACAGTCACTGTCTCGTTCGACGAAAACGAGCCGATACGCGGTGAGTACGACCGATTGTTGATGTACGTCGAGACCCCCACCGAGGACGACGGCCAAGTACGCCTCTACAATCGCGCGCTCATCGAGGAGGGTTTCGCACGAGTGTACGGTTCCAGTCTGACACACCATGCGGAGTTCTGGGAAGCCGAGGACGAGGCTCGGACGAGCGGCGTTGGGCTATGGGCGGAGAGCAATCCCGAAGCGACGACCGAATCCCGTGATCGGCCCGTCACCGACCTATTCGTCCCGAAACCATCGAGCATCCGTACTGACTCGGGAGCGCTCGTGGACGACCGCGTGCCGGTGTTCGCGGAGTCAACCGCCCGACAGGAGTTGCAGGATCGCGACCACGGCGTCGAGTACGACCGGATTCCGTTGGTTGGAACCGATACCGACGCTCGAACCGGCATGATCGGCGGGCTCCTCATCGACGAGACGTACGAGAAGGCCGAAGGGTTCGGGATGGATACGGCGAACTTCGAGAACTTCGTCTTCCTTACGAATCTCATCGATCATCTCAGTGATCGTTCCGGGTCGGTTCTCATTGACGGCGGTCATGGTCAGTTCAGCGTGGAGTACGCGATCACTAACGAGGAGGCCGCCTACTACCAGCACTATCTCGAAGGCCAGGATGGGATCGGGTTCGAACAGGTCAACGAGTTCACGCAGGCACGATTCGCCGATGCACGAGCGATGATCGTCTCGTCGCCCGCCTCTCCCTATACTGATACTGAAGTCGATCTACTTACCGAGTTCAGAGACGATGGCGGAGCGGTCGTGGTTCTGGGGAGCGCGACAGCGAGCGCCACTGCACGGGAGAATTTGGATGACCTCGTGGAGCGGCTGGGATCGGATCTCCGACTTAATGAGGATCAGGTGTTCGACGCGACGCACAAGGTGAACGACGATTCGTCGCTTCCCTACACCACGGCGTTCGACAGCTCGTTTCCGCTGTTCGACGCCTACAGTCCGGAGTCGGACTCAGGCAATCAGGGAGCACTGTCGCTTGCGGAGATCCACGCCAATGCAGCAGGAGACGAGTACGAGAATCTGAACGACGAATATCTCGTGTTCACGAACCCAGGAAACGATACGCTTGATCTCACCGGGTCGGTGGTTCACGACGAGGCCGGCCACGAGTATGCGTTTCCGGAGGGCGTGACGCTGTCGCCGGGTGAGGCGGTGACACTCCATACGGGTTCTGGGTCCGACGATGATGCGGGGTTGTACTGGGGTGCTTCGGCACCGGTCTGGAACAATACGGGCGACGAAGTGATTGTGACCGATCCAAGTGGAAGTGCGATTCTCAGTCGGGAGTATTGAGTTGCGTCACGACAACTGTGAGATCTAAGAACTGTCGACAAGCCGCATCACGCCGCGACACTCCGAGCAGGCGAACGAGGAGGGGTGCTTGCCCTCTCCATCGCGGACGCGATTGTCACAATTGACACACTCGTAGACCAGTTCAGCCATATGGTCTGGTGTTGCGTCTCGCACCACATGAGTCTACTCGCCGTTTTCGGTGATCGAGGAGGATTGAGGCGGCACACCCCTCTACCTTATGTAGGAGTCAAATCGGCAGGGTGAGTTGTTTGCTACGGCTCTTTTGAATCCGCAGAGGGAAGGCAGAAGGCCACACTTGTTGCTGGTAGTTGAGCGATTACGGTAGGAATTACGGTAAACAGACTAATCGCCGGACTGCGCAAGGATCCGTCTAACTGGCTTCGCCATTAATGCTGAGAGCGAAGACGAACCACGTCCTCGCTCTCGGATCAAGCTGGGCCATCGCTGTTTCTGCTGGCGATCTCAGAATCTTCGCAGCTATTGTGTGAGTACAGCGGGAAATTTCACCAATTTTGGCCTCCTATCCCGATGCTGTCGGCGGATTCAATAGAACCGTTTGCTACACAAGGCTCGCTAAAACGCGGCTACCGAAAGGCGTACGAACCAACCCGAACTATCACGGCTGACACACCGAAATGATACGTTTCGGTGGCGAGTTGCGGCCCCATTCTTCCAACAGAAGCCAGTCGTGACAGCGCTCGCCAACTCCGCCGACACTCCCGTAATCGTGGTCTGTGTCCGGCAGTGTACCACCTAACAAGACACGCTGAGCTCCGGTGCAGAACGATCGTGGTTGAAACTACGTGTCACCGTCCGGCTCGTCGTCCTCGTCAACCGCACCGTCACCGTCGTTATCAATATCATCGGAATTGCCACTATCCGATTCATCGTTCTCGTCGAAATGACCGTCGCCATCGTCGTCGTCCTCGGCAGTGCCGTCGAAGTCATCGGATCCGTCATCGCCGTCATCGGGTTCGTCGTCTTCATCGATTGCGCCGTCACCGTCATCGTCATCGTTCGAGGGCGTATCGTCTCCATCCTCGCCGTCCTCATCGATTGCACCGTCGCCATCGTCGTCTTCGTCGTTCTGACCGAGTTCCTCATCTTGTTCGGGTCCATCGCCGCCCCGGTCCGCCCGGTCGAGAGGGATGTCAGCCCACACGAGCCGGTGGTCGGAGGCGGTACGGACGGCCTCAAGGAGCCCGCGTTTGTCCGTCTTCTCGCTCGGCCAGACGACCGCCGAACGCTCAATACCCAGATCGGACGATGGGAGAACGTAATCAACCTGTGATTCGAACTCGGCGGTCCAGTACTTCGAACGCGGTCCGCTTTTCGCCGCGCCGCCGGGACTCGTCGGGAACGGCGGTGCGATGAACCCGTCGTCGTTTTTGACGAAATAGCTGGTGGCGGCTTCGAGGCTCTCTTCGTCGCCGGGCGAGGCGTTCATGTCGCCCATTAGCACGTACGATTCATCCCCACCGAGACCGCCTCGTGTCCCGCTGTCGTCGTAGGGGTACTCGGCACCGGCGGCGTAGTCCGCGAGGAGTCGGATCTCGTCGTGTGCCCGCTTCCCGTTGAAGTTCCCGTCTCCATCGAAGACAGGTGGTGTCGGATGGGCGGTGAGAGCGTGGACGACCTCGTCGCCGATCTCGATGGGAACGTCGACGTGGGTCTTCGAGGAGAGACGAAACTCGTCGACTTCGGCAGACGAGAGGAACATCTCGGTGCTTCGATCCCGAGGGAGCAGGCTGTCCGGCATGTCCTTCCAGAGAAAGGTCCGGAATGTGCGGATCGCGTCCCGACGGATGGGAAGCTGACTGAGAATCGCCAGCCCGTACTGTCCAGGGAACTGTCCGAACCCGTAGGCGTCGTTGCCGTAGGTTCGATCGCCAGGCGTGTCGTCCACCTCGCCGTTGTTGTCGAGGTCGAGCCCGCTATGGACTCCCGTGTTGGTCTTCGGCATGACGGTCTGCGGGTACTGGATACCCTGGAGATCAGAGCGCTGCGGAACGCTGAGGTAGTTTTCGACGAAAGCACGTGCGTTCAAGGGAGTCGACGGAACGTCTTTGACTTGACTCGCCTGACGATTGTTGGTGAGCTCATTGAGTACCAACACGTCTGGTCGGATTTCTTGTATAACGCGTGCTGCGGCGGCGGCCTGTTCATTGCCGGGTGATTGGACCTGTTCGGTTCGGAGGTCAACGACATTGTAGGTGGCAAACGTGACGGTTTCCGAAGACGTGTCGGTGGCCCCGACTGTTCCGGTTGCGATGGCTGCTGCACCGGTGATCGCGAGGAAATCACGGCGTGTGACAGTTGGTCGCATATCCAGCCGTCCTACCACTAAAACAAAAAACTATCGTCCATGACAGCCACCGCAGCTACAACGTCGTCTGCAAGCGCGCGATTCGCGGTGCTTTACAGCGACAGCCATCTGAACAAGTAATCAACACGCGAAAGTATGGGGTGTCATGATCGATTCGATTGACCTCTTGAGCGCGGACCGTTCTCTGTCGAGCGGTCGGGATTTCACGAGGGGACCGAACCACCAGATTGGGAGCGTGGTCGGCGACCAGAGAACAGGTTGCCGCCTCGGTCGCTACTTCCTGCGGGATTTGGCTTCCCGCACCTCGCCGTCGCTCCGGAGCATATCGGGGCATTCGGGACAGACACGTACGGTATCCATTTCAGACGGTGCGAATACCCGGACGTACTGGTCGGTCACGAACGCACCACAATTCTTGCACTCGGGCATGGCCGATGACGCGATTCACCACACATTATACCATCGATTTTGTCGGTGGATTTTCGATACGGACAAGCGTTTTGTCCCATCACGGTCTTCTGTCCGTACCAACCATCGAGAGGAGGAATCTGCGGTTTGGCAAGGAAGTCAGTCGCCAGGGGGAGAGGTATCGAATTGACACTGTTGAGTTTATAGTATTTCTACAAGAAGAGGCTAATCTTCAATCCCTTGAAGATCCATCTCGATCCAGTCAAGATTGTGATCCGCAAAAGCGTCCTCCACCTTTTGAGGAGTGACATCATCACTGAATTCGTGCTCGTTCCATTGTCCCCCACCAACGCCTTTGTTGCGATCGATCGTATGGACAAAGCCAAACATGACTAATTTCGAGAGGTGGTTGAACATACCGCGCTGGGTAAGTGGCCCTCGTCCACTCTCTGATTTGTAGGTCTGGACCACTTGAGAATAGGCAGTGTGTACCTTGCGGGTACGGGCCGGCGTCAGCCCCACTGTGTCGAGATGAGCGAGTGCTTTGAGGATGTAGAGCTTTTCATCGTCTTGATCTACAATGGATTCAACAATGTTACCGTATTCTAAGTCGTTGTCAGCCTGACGGATATGTGGTGGCTCAATCAAGTCTGATCCATTCTCTTCGGCGATCTCTGCCGACCGTCGGAGGAGGCGAATTGCCCGACGAGCACTTCCAGAAGCTTCCTGATATGCAAGTGCCGAACACAGGGAAATCGTCTCTTGATCGTAGGCATCATCGTAGAGAGCCATGTCTGCCCGAGCGCGAAGGATGTCTGAGAGCTCCTCAGCGTCGTAGGCAGGGAATTTGATCTCAGTCTCGCAAAGGCTATCTTTCACCTTTGGAGAGAGGTTCTTTCGAAATGTATAGTCATTACTGATACCGATGACCCCAACTCGGACGTTTTCAACGTACCCGATGTCCCGCGAACGCGGAAGTTCGTAGAGAAGCGTATCATCATCCCCGATCTTATCGACTTCGTCCAAGATTACGAGGACAGTCCCCTCAAGATCGTCAAGTTCCTCATACATGATGTCATAAACATCCTGGGGAGCGTATCCAGTTCCAGTAATGCGATTCCCTTTGTCTCGTAGACGATTGACGATCCCAACGGCGACTTGATAGGAAGATGTCTTGTGATCGCCGGTGGTGAAGTTCTCACAGTTGATCCAAACGAGGTTGAGGGCTACCCTCTCTTCTTCGGGTACGTTCTCGTTCTTTCGCTCGATGTCCTGTTCGAGGTTTTTTCGGAGGTACTTCGTTGCAGCAGTTTTTCCGACGCCAGTATCCCCATAGAGGAACGCGTTTTGTGGAGGACGGCCCTTGTAGACGGGTTTGAAGACGCTTGTGTACTGACTGAGGACGTCATCACGGCAAAGGATTTGCTTTGGTGTATAGTCCTCTTCAAGAACGTTGGCGTCCTTTATCAGCTCAACATCATCAGCGAAGATGGAATCACCATCGGACATTCTGGTATGTTATGTAGTACCCAGCCCCATCAAGCTTTCCCGAGTTTCCTGAGTTTCGTCAGTCGGCGATAATCCCGTCTCTCACACAGCAGTTTTCCTCAGTTGGTGTTTTCCTCTTCTTCTAAGGATACGGTTTGTAGTTGAAGTCAGTATATAAGACGCTCATCGAAATAGTTATTATTTCTAGAGAAGCCGGTTCCTTTGAGCTAGCCTTCTGCGTATTTGGATTTGAACAGCTTCCAGCAATTACTACTACTACCACTATAACTAAATAGTTATATTATAGTAGGTAGGATTCCAGTCGAACCGAACGTTTTGGTGTGGTGATACTAGACCCAGGAAAACTGCTGTTCCAACCCTATCGCTGTGATTTTGACCTCATCTTCGAGTGGATGACTCAGGAAAACCGCTGTGTGAGTGTGGGATAGCTCCTCTCCTCAACACCACGTCGTCGGCCTCGTAGCGACTCTTGTCAGTTTTCACTCGGACGCCGTCACCGGTTTCGTGCCAGTCGAGGACGCGCTCGCGCGCTCTGATGGTGGCTTCCTCCGCGTGTGCTGCTTCGACGTGGGCGATCACGGTCTGTTCGCAGTCGACGAAGCCGCCGTCGGGCTGGTAAACCGCTCGATGGTCGGCAGGAATGTCGTACCCCGGAAAACGCTCGTTTACCTCTGTCCCGGTGAGCGCCTCGTGATCAATGTCGTGGGTTTCGACCGAGCGGCGAGCCTCAGTGAACAGGTCCGCATCGGCCGGGCCGGCGTGAATCGAGCCGGTAATGGTGAGGAGGTCGCGGCCGGTTTCCTGTTCGAGTTCGCGCCAGTTCTCGAAGGTGGCTCGTGCGAGACGTTCATACCCAACGCCAGCAGGGAAGAGAGAAATGTATTACTGCGACTGTGGTGATCGCTAGCAAACGCTTTACGCTCGGAATGAGTATCGCTACCCAACCAGTACAGGCTCACGAGAGCGCCAAGAACCAGAGTGACGTTCAACTCATGCCCACGTTCGATGCCGACACAACGGAGATCAACGCGTTCGAAGTCGAAGACGCCAATTTGTATATCTTCAGCCAGTACTTCGACCGAGATGAGGTCTTCAACGAACTGCGTGAGTGGTACGACAGCGAGCAGTATCGCTTCGAAGTGCCCACCGACGAGATCGAGCGGGTAGAGACGTTCTTGGACGAGTATTTCTATGAAGTCACTCGCGTGGCAGCCGACGATATCGAGCCGTTCTGCGTAGTGAAAGAGAAGTACACCGACCACGCGGATATCCTCCGGAACTCGGTGTACCACACGGGCCGAGGGAGGAACACCGTGTTCGTGATGCAGGATCGCTTGTCGGCCGAGCAGGCGGTCGAACAGGATGCGACACCACTTGCCGACGCGGACATCAGCTTTCGGTTGTAACTGGGCAATTCCAGACAAGTGAACGAATCCTCATAGACATGTACTCCATCTTATCATCTCCTTGTCAGCGTGTCATAGAAAGATTGCTATGGTATTCGGTCATCGCCTGAGAAGCCTGCTACCGCTGGTTCTGAATAGCGGCAATGTTGTCCGCGCACCAGACACTGGTTCTCAGCGTGCTGTTGAACTGTGTGACGAATTCTATGGCACGCTCTCACACAAACTTATTTATCTTGTTGTATCTGAACGATCATATGACACAGTATCTCGAAGCAGGTTCTCACGGATCAATAGGAGATACCTCATCGAAACTTTCGGCAGTCGCGCGCGGGGCGGCCGAGCCGGACCTGATCATCCGCGGTGGACGGCTAGTGAACGTCCATACTGCCGAGATTATGCCTGACACGGATCTCGTCATCGCTAACGGGCGTATCGTACGGATGACTGATGCTGATGAGGTTCCCGCTGGTGATCGCACCACGGAAATTCATGCAGAGGGACAGTATCTCGCGCCAGGGTTCCTTGACACGCATGTCCACTACGAATCCAGCATGGTCACTGCTACGGGATTCTGTCGTGGTGTCGTTCCGACTGGAACGACTGGCGCGTTCATGGATCCTCACGAGATCGGCAACGTACTCGGGTTGGAAGGTATCCGACTTCTGCTCGATGAAGCTGCTAATCTCCCGCTAAAGACCTTCTGTACGATTCCCTCGTGCGTGCCTGCCGCACCCGGGTTCGAGGATGCAGGCGCACTCATCGATCCCGACGACGTTCGTGAGGCGTTAGAGTGGGATGATGTCATCGCCCTCGGAGAGATGATGAACTATCCAGGCGTCGTCGCTGGGGACGAAGCGGTCCACGAGAAACTCAGTGCAACCTACGACGCTGGCCTCAAAGCGACTGGCCACTTCGCTAGTCGGGAGACGGGAGCGTCACTTGACGCATTCATCGCCGCAGGTATCTCATCGTGTCACGAGTCGATCCGGCGAGAGGAAGCACTCGCCCGACTTCGGCGGGGAATGTGGACGATGCTTCGTCAGGGATCGGCATGGAAAGACGTCCCAGAAACGGTGAAAGCGGTCACGGAAACGGATGTCGACACGCGTCACCTGCTGTTTGTGACCGACGACACCCACCCCGACACCATTACTGAGAGAGGTCATCTTGATCGCGTTCTTCGCGTTGCAATCTCGAACGGCCTCGATCCGGTAACAGCGATCCAAGCTGTGACACTCAACGCTGCCGAGTACTATGGTGTGGCTGGCGACCTCGGTGCGCTCTCGCCCGGTAAGATCGCTGATATCGTCTTCCTCGATGACTTGGCGTCGGTGGCCGTATCACGGGTGATGGTCGACGGTGAGATGGTTGCCGAAGACGGTGAGTGGGTTGCTGACGATGTCCTCCCAGACGAGAACGAACATACTGCCGCCGTCAAAGAGGCCTATCCAGAATGGGCTCGGAAGACAATCGAAATTGAGCCGCCGGGCCCTGCCGACTTCGAAATTCCCGCCCCGACCGACGTCGAGGAGGTCACCGCTCCAGTAATCCGGGTCCACGAGAACCAGGTCACCACCAGCGAGGAGAGCATGACACTCCAAGTCGACAGGGGGACTATCAGCTACTCCGAAGATGTTTCGAAAGGTGCCGTCCTCGAACGGCATGGCGGGGATGGATCGATGGGCAAAGGGTTTGTCACCGGCTTCGGATTCGACCGGGGAGCAGTCGCATCAACGGTTGCTCACGACAGCCACAATCTGTTGGTTGTCGGAACTGACGACGAGGCGATGGTCCGTGCAGCGGAGCGAACAATCGATCTTGACGGAGGGATGGTCGCCGTCGACGACGAGGTACTCGCTGAAGTACCACTTCCCATCGCCGGGCTGATGAGCGATCTCCCACTGTCAGAGGTTTCGGAGCGCGTTCGTCGTCTCGAAGATGCATGGCGTGAATTGGGGTGTGACTTGGAGTCACCATTTATGACAATGTCCTTGCTCCCGCTGGCTGTGCTGCCCGACCTTCGTATCACGAATCGTGGTCTTGTCGACACGACCCAGTTCGAGTTCATCGACCCCGCAGGAGCTGACTGATTCGTCCTCCGCTACGTGTACTGAGAAACACTCGTTACGCACACGAATTTCTCAGGAGAGATACCTGGCTCAAGCCACTTCTCATCCGCACACCGAGTACAAATCCAGACCATTCGCGGCGGTTGTTCTCGGGGTGTGATCCCGAATCGATCCTCTGTCGTGATCCCCTCTGGTTCGTAGTCGTGCCACCATAATCGGCACCCCCACTCCAGCATCTCGGTCACACTCATCGATCTCATCTCATGGTCGTGGCCATCGAATCAATTTCTTCCGCTCGGTCCCCGAACGAACTCCCCGGCGAGAACTCCGTCAACTCCTCGATCTCCTGCTCTAGCCGGTCGACCTCTTGATGAAGCACCTCCGCCTCGGAATCGTCACTCACCGCCAGCCGGTCTTTCAGTCCCTGAAGCCGCGTCTCTTTGCGCTCCTCGTCGACGTCGGCCTTCCGCACGTACTCGCTCTCGGAGACGTCGTAGACAGCCGACTCCGGCACAGAGACCACATCCAACGCTTCGTCGACCTTCCCGCGGTCGACGCCCACCAACTGTTCGCGATCGATCCCCGTGCCCTCGAACGCTTCGAGCACTATCTCGTCTATTCTGAACCGTCTCGATGCCAGCGGCGTGATCAACGTCGCATCCTCGGGGAGTTCTTCGCAGCGTTCGATCAACGTCCCCACGTCGCACCGAAGGGTACAGCCATACCACCCTTTAGAGAGCACACTTCAAAATAGCCGTGGGCCACACACCGGATTTCGAGAGACAATCCCGCTGCTATGGCACGTTCTGATTTCAGCTATCGCCAATGTGGAGAACACTACGGGACGGGCGAGTGTACCAGTCGCTCAGTCTCCTGGACCAATGATGTAGTGAGCAATCTCGCTCGCTCCGCAGTTCGGACAAGAGTCTGTGTCGGGCTCGACGCTTGCACCGCAGTCACGGCATTCGACGATAGAGATCTGCGTCGACTGCGATAGGATCCGTCTCATTGTCTGTAGCATACTGGGAAAGGGAGCGTGTGACGCGCTCTTTTGAGGTCGGGACCGTTCCGTCCTCGTTCCTTGGGTATCCCCGGACGATTATAGGGACTTTCCTATAGCAGTGAAAGTGAAATCGACGGACGGAGCCGCGGAAGCGTTCGGTTTCGAGTTACTCGTCAGTCGGCGACGACGAATCCACAACCTCGGGATCAATGACTGCCAGCCAGTGTCGTTGTTTGCCAACGTCTGCGACCGTCCCGAGCCGCGCGTGAACGACGTACTCCTCTGCCCCCTGCGTCGGGTGGCGAACCTCCCCGACGCGACAGGCCTGACAGTACAGCCCACCAACGGTGAACGCACTTTGGTCGCTCTGCCGGTAGACGAACGCCGCAACCTCGCTGCCCTCCGACAGCGGAGCGGAGCACTCCGCACGAACGCAGCGTGCCGTACCTTCGTGACCGACGGGCGTCCCTCGGGCTGCCTGCCGGCAGTCGAACGCGCTCATCGATCGCCCTCCAGCGTGGCCACATGGGTACCGCCGACGTAGCACTCGGGCGCACACGTGAGACACCAGCCGTCGGCTTTCGCCGCAGAGGAGTACTCCCACATATCCTTCCCGCACCCAACACAGAACTCGCTCATCGGTCCTCACCGCCCGTATCCCGCACGAGGTGGGTCCAGACCTTCCAGTCGCCGACGCCGATCCCGGTCACACAGTCCGGGCAGGGATACACTCCGATGCCGCAGGGTCCGTCACAACCGCGCGCCTCGAACGGGCACCCAACCTCGCGGGCGAATCTGATGACCTGTGCAACGAAGCGACTCTGCGAGCCGTCCGTGAACAATGTGTCGAGAGCGCAGTTGATCGAGTGCTTGCACCCGAGACCGCGGAACTGGCAGTCTGGGCAGGTGCAGTGGCCTGATTCAAGATCGACCGCATAGATCTCGCCGTCGCGGTCGGCCTCGTAGATGAGCGGTGCAGTGCGCTCGACATTGATCTCCTGTGCGACTGCACGCTCGAATCGCGCAGCGGTCAGGTCGATACTCCTATCCGGGACCGCACTCGTAGTTGACATTGGCTGTGTCGCTCCACAAGACAGCCAGCCCGCGTGTTGCAAGCACGCGGGCGATTCTCTCTTGAGAACCGCCCGAAGGGCCGGTCTGTCTCTACCTATCGCTACGAGCGGATAGATGAAAAGCCTATCGGTTCGTGGCGATAGGCTTACGGTGGACGAATACGTAGTCCGGAGTATGTCAGATCGCGAGCGGGCGAAATCCGGCGAGTACGTCGAGACGGTCACACCGGATCGGGTATTCGACGCCGTGGCGACCCACCCCGATCCAACGGTGACGGCGCGGGAGGTCGGCGAAGCGATCGGGTGTTCGACCGACGCTGCTCGGAAGAAGCTCAACAAGCTCAATGAGCGCGGCGGCGTTGAGCGAAAGAAGGTCGGTGGTCGATCGATAGTGTGGTGGCTCACCGACGAGCAGCGAGCGCGTGGCGGCCCAGCCGACCCGCTGTTCGGACTCGCCGGTTTGTTCGACGATGACGAGGCGGCTGCCCGCGCCCGCGAGCGGTCCGAGGAGTGGGGCGAGGCATTCGACGACCAATTGAGGAACGGCGTCGACGACGCCTCGGCGGACGAGGCATAGTGCTGCGCGTATGATCCTCAACTCGACGTTCGTACACGACGTGATTCACGAAGACGACGCAGCGCTCAACCGGCTCGCAGAACTCCGCGACACCGAGACGCCGGTCGCACTATCGGCGCTCACTGTGTTCGAGGTCGGTGTCGGCTTACGCGGAGAGACGGCACAGTATCGCGATCCCTTCGGGGCAATAATTGAGGAACTGGTGGTTGTTCCAGTCGGCGAGGCGATCGCCCGCCGCGCACTCTCCATCCAACATGACCTGCTTGATCGCGGCGAGCGTATCGGTGCGCGTGATGTACTAATCGCCGGGACTGCAGTCGGGAGCGGTGATCCTCGCGTACTCACCCGCAATGCCGACGGGTTCGAGCGCGTCGAAGGACTCGCTGTTGAGACGTACTAACCGAGACATCATGATTGACGAGCCACTCCCACCGAATGTCAACAAATACGTCGCCGAAGGGAACCACTACGCGACATCGGACGAGGTACTTTTCAAGCATGATCTCAGAGAGTGTCGACGCATCATAAGACAGTGCGATAGGGCTACGCCATTGATGGATATTTGGATAGTCGAGACAGACGCCAGGATCATGCCAACCACACGTAGTACCGGAAAGTAAAGGGATCAATCTAGTTCACGTCCGATATTTTCTATTTATATAGTCAAAAATCTTATGGCAGATGTTTCGGAAGACATTTTCCAGTATCACGGCCAGTATAGACATGAGTGTGGCTGAGGGAGTGAATGCTCAGCAAGATGAGACGCTACTGCTGGTAGCAACAGGAGCTAGGGAGACGAAAATCAATATCCCACAAGCAATGGCTCTGATGCGGGACGTATCTGTTGAGCTATCAGAATTGGCAGATTTCCTTGGTGTTACTGAGAATACAGTCCGTAATCTGTTCAACCGGCTTGAATCACACAAGATTCTACGATCCGAATCGGGAGAAGTTCGTCTCACTGGTTTCGGTCACATGGTCGCTCGCGAGCAACAACACGCTTTAGACGAGCTCAAAGCGACCATGCTTTCGAAATTCGCGTCAAGTGAAGCGTGGCCTGCGATCCTTCGAGCACTTCGAACAGAACCTCTGCATGGCAATGAACTCGCTGACACCTGTGATATATCTCGGCGGACAAGACGAGAGGTGTGCAACAATTTTGTCCAAAGGGACTGGGTAGCGTATAAGGACGGCCAATACCAGCTTTTGCCACTTGGGGAATCAAAGCTTTCGGTCTACGAAGGGTTCAAAGACGCAATGACGCTTATCTCACAAAAGAAGGACTTCGTTCTTCGGCTTGATGATCTCGCCCAAGAGTTTCCAACAGCAGCACTGCGTGAGACCGATATGGCTACAGGAACGCTAAGTGAACCCCACGCCGTTCTCACCCTATTGGAAGAGGAGTCAGATACCGACGCCGGCTCTCTCAGAGGGGTTCAGCAGGTATTTTCACCACAGTTTGTCGAAGAATATGATTCCCTGATACCAGAAGGGAAAGAAATCGAACTTGTCATTGATAAATCAGTTTTTAGAAAAGCCACTAAGGTTCGAAACCTCCACTATCTGCGGAGAGCACATAAATTTGATAATTTCCACACTTTGATCCATCCAGAAAATCTTTCTGTTGGATTTGGAATTTTCGGTGACGAGAGGGCATTGGTTGGTGCCTACAGTGAAGAGGAGCCATACAATGCTGCAATCGTCGGATCAAACGAGGTACTTGTAGACTGGGTCACTCAGAAATATGAAGAAGTCCGAAAGGAATCGCAGACACCAACGGAACGTTTCTGGAGTTGGCTGTTTCCTGGGTGAGTAGCTACGCCATGACCAAAGATTTGTTATCGCTTCTGTACCTGCATCTGTATCGGCTCAGATGGATGCATCGTGAGTGAAGGAGCGAAATCGAGGTTCTCACTCTGCTCCGGAGCGAGCCTAAGACGGTAGTTTTGCGCAACCGTAGCAAGGATGATCTGCGCTTCAAGCATCGAGAGATGTTTCCCGATACAGTGACGCGGACCGCCGCCAAACGGGAAATATGAGTAGTTCGGTCGCTCGCTCGCGCGGTCAGTTGTCCATCGATCCGGATCGAACGACTCCGGATCGTCGTACCAGCGCGGATCACGGTGGACACCCCACTGTGGAAGCATCACGAGTGCGCCCTTCGGTATTCGGTACCCGCCGAGCTGAATCGGCTCGGTAGGCTCGCGAAAAATCGTATAGACCGGTGGATACAGCCGCATGGCTTCCTGAATTACCCGCTCAGTGAGATCCAAGTCGCGAACATCACTGGCTGTAGGGGACTCGTTACCCAGAATCTCGTCAATCTCATCGTGAACACGTCGCTCGATTTCGGGATGCTGGGAGAGCAGATACCAGGTATAAGTGAGTGACAACGCCGTAGTATCGTGACCGGCAAGAAGCATCGTCATCAGTTCGTCTCGGACAAGCTCCTCGGTCACTTCGTCAACATCACTTTGAGCACGCAGCAGGATCGATAGCAGATCCATCTCGCCGTCCTCGGTTCCCTTTCGCCTGTAAACGAGTGTGTCGAGCACTTCTTCGAGGTTGTCTACCGCGTTTTCGAACTCGACACGCTCAGGTGTAGGCACCCATTCGGGAAGAAGAAACTGCGCCGGCTTCGGCTCGAACATCTTTCCTAGCGGTTCAAGGTTGTTCTGCACCTTCTCCGTAGTCTGATCGTCGAGCTCGGTGCCGAACATCACCGAGACGATTACCTTCACCGTAATCCGGGCCATCGCAGGATCGATCTTGACGACCTCACCATCATTCCAGTGACTCAGCATAGTCTCAGCGTATTCGCTGATCTCCTCTCCGAAGTTCATCACGCGACTAGGCGCGAACGCCGGTTGAGCCCGCTGACGCTGGCGCTGCCAGAAATCACCACCACTCATTAGGAGTCCGTCGCCCAGTAGGTCATCGATGCTGCCTGATCGGATAGTTTGTGATTTTCGAAACTTCGAATCCTCACTTACCAGTATCCGCTCAATCTCTTTTGGTTCCGTAACAAGGTACGTCTGTTCGGTTCCGAGGGTAAACGTCGAGAGACCATTGTAACTCCGGGTGAGTGTCTCGATGAACGAAAATGGATCACGGGAGTAGCGGTGAGTGTTACCCAACAGTGGAAGGTCCTGCGGGCCGGGTGGCGAGGTGCTCATACGTACCAAGTGGACGATTCGAGGAGGTTACAACGTTACGCTGACCCACCCAATGAGCCGGTTTCGTAGCTTATCGACCAAGAAGAGCAGTCACAGATCGATCGACTGCAAGTATCAATAGGCAGCTGGACATACGAGTAGTATGTGCGCAGAGCGGTCTGAATCAATTCCATCATCTGATACCGCTGGTGAGGAATGGAAAGAGTGGCTGAAGACGGTTGAAGGGGTTCTCGATGAAACCGTTGAGCGAGAGGGAAAGCTCGAGTGTGAGTTCGATAATCTCCAACTCGGCATTCCAACTTCGTGGGGCGAGGAGACCGAACACGCTCAGTGGAGCTTCGATGGTACCGTTCGCATTCAGGTCGAAGGTGATCGGAGGCCGCTTGCTGCGTGGCTCAAGTGGTGGTACGAACGAATACCATCGTCCGAGAACACGGAGTAGATTTGGACGTGGAGAAAAAGATTGAACCGAAGAATTACTTCGTACGAGAGCCGATTTGCGGTATGGTCGATTCAAAACCAGATCCAGAAAACCTCGCTGAAACAAGCCGTATTTCGCTGTCAATTGAAGGCGTTGATCTCCCAACTGACAAAGACGACCGACAGGATGCCCTCGATCGAATCATTGGGAAAGTCGAGGAAGCGATTGAAGAAGAAAATCTCTCACCAGACAGCATCCAGGCCGATTCAGGCTATCAGTATCCCAAAATCACCGCTCAATGTCCTCGGTGTGAACATATGCTACAGGTTCGGGAGGGCCCAGAGGTTGATGGAGAACTATCCGATCGTCTCTATGCCTCCGTTCGCTGTTCTCACTGTGGATACACCGGCGGTGTTTCATTCGACCTCACCGATATACAGACAAACAAATACAATTCAGATATCATGGCAGAGGAATACCGAAGTGAAGTTCAGGATATGAATATTACGCCAGAATATCATTCATATTAAGTATAGAGGTTTCGTCGATAGAAGAGTTATATAGCCCGAAAACAGCAGAGTGAAAAACTGTCCCTGGTTGTCGAACATTTCGACGATTTTGGAATACTTGATTGAACTTCGACCCCCTTTATATACCCGGTTTAGTTGCTTTTGAGTGGAATATCGACGTTAGAGAGCCTATAACGGCTATGGGAGAGGGTTTTTAGTTCTGAAATCCCGTTTCTTGATTACCCCCCAGTCCATCGGTAAGGATGCGAACTACTCACCGAGCAAAGCAGGGCATGAACCAAACCGATGGTAACCGGACCTAACTCACGGCGTTCGCAAGCGCACGATTCGGGTATTCAAGAAGACGTGCTACGACGAGGAGCCGTCAGTATCGTTGGCGTCAGCGATGAACTCCTCCGGTTCGGCGTCCGAATCATTGAGATAACGGCTTCCGAGATCTGTGATCAGGTAATAGCCTTGCACCCTGTCTTCATGAGGTTGCTTGACGAGTCCGTGATAACTGAGGTCCTCCCGCAATCGGCGGGCGGCCTGACTACTCGATGGTGCATTGATTCCATGTTCTTCCTCCAGAGCAAGTGTGATCGCCGTTGGAGGGAGAGCGATTCCCTGCTGATCAAGGAGATCAAGAACAAGATGATCAACTCGTGTCATCCACGGCACCACTGGAGGAGGCATTGAATCGATGTAGGCGTAGGATATGGGTTAATACCAGCGGACCACGTGCAAATCACTACCATTAGAGCATACGCTTTCATGAGTGCATATGCGCTTCTGATGGCATAGGTTTATTGCTCTTGATCCCAAACGAGCCTGATGTCAGAGGTTATCGGATGCACAAAACCCCACCCAATCGACGCAGGCGATGTCAGCAAGCGTCGTTCAGCGGGTGGAGGGCGGACGCTCGGCTCACGAGCGTAGTGTGTCAGTGCGGACAAATCCGACCACCGTATCTGGGTGAGTACCAGTCACCCGGAATCGGTCGAACCCGCACTGACTGTCTCTGGCAACATCGGATTGCTGACCATTTCAGCTGTGAACAATCCAATGTCCCAAAGCAAGACCACCTATGGTACCGAATTACGTAAGGGTACCGCACGTTCGCGGCGCGCACAACATGCCAACAAAACGGAAACTACCGATAGCGAAACGGTAGAGCCTGCGTGCCGCACGCGGGAAGTCGGGCGCGGAGTCGACCGACGCGAGTGGCGTGAAATGCCCTATGACGGCCGTACTCGCACGTTTTATGAGCCGTGCGAATGGCCTGAGTGTTATCCCGACGGCCCTCCCGACGACAGTGAGACCGAGACGGTTGTGAGAAGTTGTCGTCATCCTACGACCTATCACCGTCCACGAGACGACGGCGAGCCGGAACACGAGACCGACGCTCCTGAAGCCGACACAGACACTCGTATCTCACAGGAAGCCATTGAGCCGATCGGACCGATTAGCTCGCTTCCGGACCTCCAAGAGGGCCAGCGGGTCGTCCTGGAGAGCCGGGTACAACCACTGCGCGTCACCGAAATCGCGAGCGAACCGGATGGAACGGTCGGCCTACGCGGTCCCGGTGGAGGTGAGTATCAGGTTGAGGGACGACCGGAGTACCCCCAACCATACTATCTCCCTAAAGCCGGCTATTTGAGTGAGATCATCCGCGTCCGCGTCGAAATTCCGGCGGAGGCTGTCTGACAGGGCCGAGTGGATGGAACCCACTAGCCCCCTCCACCGCTCTCTCACGGTTTCTCGACGGTCTGTCAGAGCGTCATACAAAACCCTAAATAGGGAGCGATGCACCGTCGGCCCAAAGCAAGGGCTAATCAACGAAGTGCCGACGAGGAAGGTTGGACACCTCATTCTCGCGGCCCACGGAACATATAGGTTTCGCCCTACGCGCAGAGGCGTTGCTGTCGCGCGTCGGGCGGCCAACTCGGCAACGAACAGAGGCAGCCGTGGGTACGACGGTTCTCCCGACCGTCAGCACTCGAATCACGGGCCATAGAGATGGCCGCTACGAAGGCAACACGACCACACCACGATCGAGACACGCAAGCGCGATCGACGCCCGGGAGCCGCAGCTGCTCGTATATAGCACGCTGCAAGCCGATCCAAAACAACAGGAGGGCACTACATCCACGTGAGAATGACACAACAGTAATAAGGCGGGCAGCAGACGTAGACGCAAAGCTAGGAAAGAAATATAGTGCCGATGGGAGCGGGGAGTCCCAAGTCCCCGTCCTAACAACCGATCAGTACCGGTCGACCTCCCTGTGCAGGGTTGGTCTTACCGGTTTCTCATCGGCCCACGATATTAACGTTTGCCACTCGGTGAGCGACAGCTCTCTCCAAACGAGAGTTCTCGCTCATCGCACGGCGAACAATATCGTCGGGTACGACGACGGAGCCCGGTCGTCAGCGCTGGAATACTGGGTCAACACCCCCATGACAAGAGAGCTATCTCCATCCAGCGCTAACAGCATCGCTTCCGACGACCTCGACAGTCGGGCCGCTACCTGCCCCTCCAGCGAGCTGCCCACCCAGACAGCCCTCCGTGGTCGCCGATCGACGCACGCGAGCAATCTGAGCGGTCTCAGACAATCAGCCAACAGGAGGGCTCGCTGATGCGTCTCGACGCGTCGGGACAGCTTATCGAGATCACCGTCCCTGAAACCGTCAGTTGCACCGCTTGTAGCGGCCACGCCGAACGACTATCGAGCGCGTTTCAGGGAGAAGGCCTCGCGTATCACCACTACCAGTGCTGCGACGACGCCTGTCCCGCGGCTGGCGCTATCGTCGAACACGAAACTGGTGACACCCATCGTATCGGCCCCGTATTCGGTGATCGTGATCTCGCCGTCCGTCTCGCTACCCAGGCCCATCCTGATGGCTCGATCAAGCCAGGAGAGATCACGCCATGAGCGGTGGAACTCCAGGTGGAGGCGCGAGGTGAGCCCCGATGCCGGATGCAGGTCTCACCCTTACCCAGCAGCCGCCGCTCTCACCACTCGTCGAGATCCACGCCGACGACACGGCACACCGTCTGTGGCGACAGATCGCCCTCGACCACGACTTTCAACGAGAGTTCGTCGCTGCCGTCGACGATCTTGTTGGCGAGCTCGACCACCGTACCGCACGCGAAGACCGGCTTCGAGAGGCCGGCGTCACCGCTCTCAGTGGCGTCTACGCCGGGATGGTGCCGTCGCTCGCCCACACCGACGCGCAGTTCTTCGAGGTCCTGCGCCAGAACGCCCAATTTGGCACCCCCGGCCGATCGATCGCCGGCTGGCACGTTGAGTTCGAGGAGGTAGCCGACGGCCCGCTTGCCGTCCTCCGCGAGAGCGATCGAACCCCGACCATCGCCGTCCGCATCGACGATGCGTTCGGTGAGCTCCGAGCAGAGTACCGCGAGGACATCGCCTGGTTGCTCGCCGAACTCGCAAGAGCCGTCGATCTCCGAATCATCGCGACCGGCCGCTGGCAACGCCGGCTCGCTCGTGAGTACCGCGAACACCTCCCGGCTGTTAGCGAACAGTGCAGTGCAGGCCTGTCTGAGAACACCATTACGCAGCGCATCGAGACCGCACACGACGTTCTTGATCCCGATGGTCGGAAGGTCCGTATCCTCCGTCAGCTTGCCGATGAGGCGTCTGAAACCCTCTCGTACAACGAACTCTACGCCCTCCACCAGACCACGAAAGGAGCCGTCCGCCAGTGCCTCACGACCGGCGAGAGTTCTCTCGGCGAGCTCGGACTCGTCGAGACGTTCTCGCGGACCACCGAGAACGGCAACGCCGTCGAACTGCTTGCCGCCGGCCGCAAACTTCTCGACAGGCTTGACGCTGAAATCGGCAGACAGCAGCGCCTCGAAGCGGTCGTTAGCGAACCCGGAAATCCCTCCGACGATAGCCGTGTAACCCCGCCCGCACGCGAGGGCCGCCACCGCCCCACTGCGGAGGCCGAGGCGTGCTGTGCGGAGCGCGGCTGCGGTAGCGGCGGCGGTGCTGGGGCGGCTCCCGACCGCCATCGTCTCCCGTTCCATCATCAGGTGCGGTCGGCGGCTCGCCACCGCTACGCTGCGGCCGCCGGCACCGCTACTGACGGCGGTATCACGTTGGTCAACCATCCAATCGGGGTGAAAGACGACCGTGGCGAACCCCACTGGTACTACGACCACGACGCCGATCGTCTCCTGGTCGGTGGCGAGTACGATGACCCCATGCAGTGGTGGGTGTGCATTGCACTTGCGTTAGCCAACCCCCGTACCTTCCGCCACGTCCTCACCCCCGACCGATTTGAATCGGGCAAGCTCGGTGATCTACTCGCCAATCACGCTGATTTGCTCCGGAACTCCCGGTGTCTCGGCTATCTCAAAGACGCCGACGCCACCGCCGAGGACTACACCGATGCACTGCTCGAAGCTGCCGAAGACCTCAGCGAGCTTACCCGCGACCTCCACCACGAGAACTACGAGGATTGTAACCGCTTTCGTGGCGATATCCTTCGGGAAGCTCAGGGTCTTGCCGGCACGATCGTTCATCTGCTCGATCTCGCCGACGTCGACGTGGTTCGGGAGGCGCGTATCCCCCGCTTCTCGCGGGATTTCGGCGAGAGTCAACAGTCAGACCTCGCCGAAACGCTCTCCGTCGGCGCGTCGATTCAGTCCCGATACGGCGAATCCACCGCGTATCGCCAGCTGCTCGAATCTCGTGAAGACAAGCGCGAGAGTGCCATCCCGCCGACGGTGGATGCTGATGATCCGTTCGGTGAACTCATCGGATCGTTCGTGGTCGTGGGCAAGAGCGTCGACGAACTCGCCGACCCGCTCCGCCGGCGTCTCTCGAACCGCGACATCCACGAGGACGCCCCTGAGTTCTCGGTTCCTATCTCGGTTGAGGAAACGACCGACCGCTCTCAGACGGCCCAAGCAGTGCAGATAATGTGCCGCCAGAAGTCGATCCGGCCGACCCGTGCGGCGACCTCGATGCTTGCAGCCCTCACTGGGACGCCGTACGACGCTGCGAGAGCACTCCACAATCTCGCATCGGAGACAAAGGCTCCGGGACGGACACTCCGCCTCGACGAGGTTCGATACGGTCTCTCGGTACTCGAACCCACCCGTCTCCTGTCGGAGATGGGGAAACCGGCGCTCTCGAAGATCGTTCACGCGCTGCTGATTGCCCAGACACCCCTCGTGCAACGTGACCTCGCCGAGCGAGCCGATGTCTCAGCACGATCGGTTCGCACCTACACAGAACGTCTCGCGGCGTTCGATTTCATCCAACAAACCGAGGCTGGGTGGCGCTTCGCGCTGCCGTTCCACACCGACGAGGAGCGTGGTGAGGGCATCCTGCCGGAGTTCGTGTCGACCGGCGATGACTCGACTGCAACCACGACGTTCGCCCGGGACGTGCTCGCCGAGGCGATCTACGATCTGCTCGATCCCGATCGGTACGCCGACCCCGACGATCTTCTCGGCGGAGCGCTGTTCGCCGATCCGGGCGAGGTGATCCCGGCACTGAGGGAGGGGTGTGATTGGCTCGATCCGTGGATATCGATTGTTCGGACGCTCGTCGGTCCCGAGCTCGAAACCCAGGTGCCAGCACCGAGAGCGACCGCGGCGATCGGCATCGAACCCGAGCAAGCAAGTCTCACAGCGGCGGCCGCCGGGGGCGCTGATTAAGATGACCGACACGACGCGATACAGTCTCGATTTCGACCCGACGTGCCCGACGTGTGATGAACCGAGCGCACACCGCGCCGACCTCGGCGTGTGGATCTGTCCATACTGTGGCCGTCTGGCGATCGAATATACTGACACGCTGGATGGACCAGTGCTGGAGTACCTGCCGTCCGGTGACGATCCCGTCGAGTGCATCAAAGTCCTCGGCGAGATTGCCACTCACAACGGTCCCAAGGCAATGCTCGGGTCGCCGTTCGCGTCGAAGGAAGACCTGCTTGATCTCCCCCAGGAGTCGACGAGCCGTCGGTGGAATCCGGATCGATCGGCGTGGACCGTGGATGCGAGCGCGATCCGGGAAGTCAAAGAGCAGCTGCGAGACGCCGGCTGGCCGGTAGTCGACCTCGTTCAACGTCGTCGCGAACGCCGCCAGGAGGGTGGCTGATGGCTGCTGGAAGCACTACTGGGCGGCTCGGCACCGAACTCGCCACGATTCTTCGCGAGATGGACGAGAGCACCGAACCGTGGAAGCTTCGACCGCCCGAACAACCCGATGAGGCGGCGAAACTTCTCATCGGAGCGCAGCCGGAGCTTGTTCGCGATCATTTGGAGGACGCGGGCTACTCGATTCACGATCTCAATCTGCCGGTCGAGCGCGACGGCTGGGTTGCTGCGTGGAAAATCTCGTCGTGATCGTCGCCCTGCTTGTGACCGGCCTGTTCATATCTCGGCTGAAACACTGATAGTCGCCCGGTGGTGGATAGCGATGGGTATAGTGGTCGTCGTGGTCAGGCACACACCGGATACCGAGTGAATATCCTGCCGCTTCACCGTGGTTTGGCTTCGTCCCTTGTGTAACATTCGGAGGGAGGAGGTGTATCGTCTGTTACATAAGGCATGAAGCGCCGGAGACACACCACCGTTTCCGCTGTGCTTGACACCCCGTATTCGGGGAGAAATGGTGTATTGATCGGTGATGACGCCGCCTCTGGCCGCCCGGCGGATACGAGGCCCCGAGGGAACACCCCTCGGGACCGCGCCGAGCGAACCGCCGGTAGCCTACCGTGTTGCCTCGCATATCCTCGCGTACAGCGAGACAACGGTCCCTACTCGTTGCGCATCCGTATTGTGTGTTATGGCCACATATTTCACGATTTGGTGAGGAAACCCATCGTATCAACCCACCAACTCTCTCCGTTCCCCGCTGTTCTCGACACCCCGTGTACCGAGTGAAATGCCGGCGTCGACCGGTGGTTTTTCGAATCAGACAGGACGGTGCTACCGCCAATTCTCCCGCCTGCATTCCCGACAGAGCGTCCGTCTGTCGGTGAGGGTCCCGACGCGCAGCACGCCGGGGTTGTCCTCACCGCACTCTTCGCACGCGCCCCATCCAGCACTGAGGTCGAGGCTGTCGTCGGTATCGGTCATGCCGGTTTCACTTCCTCTGTGCCCCTGACCCTTTTTATGATAGCTACCATACGAAACGTATGACGCTCACTGAACTGAAAGAAGTATTTCAGAAACATTTACAGAAGGTGGTCGAGGACCCGTTGCACTTCCCGCAGGCGGCGCATTTCGTCCCTTTTGCATCTATCCTGTTCGTCTTTTATGTCATATCGCAGTCCATCCAATTCGCAGCGAATACTAGAGCCGTAATTAATGTGATTCCCTTGCTCGGGATCGAATTGGGGATTTTAGTGTTCGCTGGAGTTGCTTTCGTCGTGGGGAGTCGGGCCTATGATTGGCGGATGGATTTCGCTGATCGCCAGCCGAAACTGTACCGACTCACTCAGATATGGCGTCTCCTGCTCGGAGCGCTCGCTCTTGCGATGGTTGGGTACGTCTACGGAACCAGTGTCGCAATGCCCACCGCCATGACCGGAACAATCCCGAAATGGGTGTTTGCTGTCTTCACTCTCGGTCTTGCTGCGCTGGTGTCAATTAGTGTTACCACTCTCGCTCATGGTTTACTCTCTATCTACCGTGTGACCGGACGGGGCGGGTAAGGGAACGTCCCCCTGCGGGAATCCTAATTTAAATCCTTCGTGTGGAGGGAGATGTCGGGGTTGTAGGAAACTATTCATCATCGCCGCGCCCCGGTCGCTGTTCAGGTTCTTTCGCTCCGATTCTTTTTCATTCGTTCTCGAACTCCGACGCCTGCGTGTCGGGATTGCTCGACCACCGGCGTCAGAACCCCACCATCACAGCTACATGGGAAGGTTTTATGTTGGGCGAGCCAACACATCTATCTGTGATGGAAACGAAGCCACGCAGAGTGCCAAACGATACACATGATGAAAGCGGCCGGTTCGCGGAGAAATACCCTGATGAAGCGTTCCTCGACGTGCTCGCCGGTACGGGAGGCGTCGGGACACAGGAGGTTGCAGATGCGCTGGACTGTCCATACGACACCGCCTACAGCAAGTTGCGTGCGCTCGCCGCTGATGGGAGGGTCGAGAGTCGGAAAATCGCCAACGCGCACTTGTGGTCGCTCGCAGAACCGGACGAACAGGAGGATCGAGACCGATGAACGTCTCCAACAGCGTGAAACTCCGTGACGGCAGCGGGAACGAGGTCGAGATCGAAATCACCGCAACCACCAACAACGGCGAGCAAGCGGTCGGGTGGGTCGAAGACATCGAAGCGGCGGTTGAGGATGCGTTACCCGAGGAGTGGTACTGATGAGTGACGACAGCGACGTCGAATTGCTCGCTGCAGTGAGCATCCCCGACACGGCGACGCTGATTGGCATCTATGCCGACGGCGCGCGCGTCGTTGGTGGTCGAGACGAGATCGACTGCTCGGAGCACGGGCGTGGCGAGTGCGCCCACGCCGAGGCGTTCGGTGGCGGCGTCAGGGTACTCGATGTGGATGACATCGCCGACGAGGTAGCCCAATCGCGCGCGGTCCAAGAGCAGGTGCTTGAGCGGGTGGGTGGCCTCGACGATACTGCCTTCGAGGCACAGGAAGACGGACCATGATCGATGACACCACAGCCACGAGTGAGGAGCCGCCAGCGACCGTCTCTATCGGGCGAACGAGCGGTGGCGGACCACCAGATCACGACACCGATATTCCCGTCGCACTCCCGCTGGAGGAGGTCCTCGTTGGTCGCGCGTTCGCGTGCGGGAAGAGCGGCAGCGGCAAGAGTAACAGCGCGAGCGTCGTTATCGAAAACATTCTCGATGCGGGACGCCCGTTGCTGATCATCGACATCGAGGGCGAATACTACGGGTTGAAAGAGCAGTACGAAATCCTGCACGCGGGCGCGGACGAGGCGTGTGACATCCAAGTGGGTCCCGAGCACGGCGAACGGCTGGCCCAGCTCGGCATCGAACAGGGTGTCCCCATCATCCTCGATCTCTCCGGGTTCCTGGACGAGAGCGAAGCGGACGACCTCGTGGGCGCGGTCGCGCGGGCGTTGTTCGCCACCGCCAAGCAGGAGCGCGAGCCGTTCCCGGTGTTCATCGAGGAGTGCCACGAGTTCCTTCCCCAACAGGGGAGTGCCGGCGAGACGGGCGAGGCGGTGGTTCGGATCGCCAAACGCGGTCGCAAACACGGTCTCGGTCTCGTCGGCATCAGCCAGCGGCCCGCGAGCGTCGATAAAGATTTCATCACCCAATGCAATTGGATGGTCTGGCACCGGCTGACGTGGGATAATGACGTTGCGGTGGTCCGGCGCGTTCTCGGCAAGCCGTATGCAGAGACAGTCGGCGACCTCGGCGACGGCGAAGCGTTTCTCGCGGCGGACCCGGATGTTCTCGCCGACGAGGACCGCTTCGGCGATGTACTTCGCGTGCAGTTCGACCGGAAGGAAACCTACGACGCTGGCCAAGCGCCGGGTCTCGACGACGAACGTCGGCCGGAACTCAAAGGAGTGGATGAAGGACTCGTCGAGGAGCTACAGGACATCTCCGACCGCGCCCAGCAGCGCCGGAACGAACGCGCCCGCCTCCGTGAGAAGGTCGCCGCTCGCGACGAACGGATAGACGAGCTCGAAGCGGAGCTGGCGGACACGAAGGACATTCGGGGAATCATGGACGATATGGTCGGGTCGCTCGCCGACCACGCAGGACCCAGTAACGGCGAGGCTGGCACAGCAGCAGGTGAGCCGGTGACCGTCACCGTCGAGGGAACGGATTTGGAGGTGCCCGAAGTCATCCAGACGGAGGTGATGGAGATTCGGGAGGACCGCCAGGATGCCGAGGCGCGCGTCGAGGAGCTTGAAGCGGCCCACACGCGCCAGCAACGTGCCGCCGAACATCTTGCGGCGCGACTCGATGACCGCCCGACGAGCGAGGACATCGCGGCACTACAGGAGTTCGCGGCGGAATTCGGCGAACTCATCGGTCGCCACGCCGACGTGGTGGGTGATTTCGCAGGTGTGAGTGCCGAGGATGCGAGCGACGAGCGGGTTGCCCGCCTGCGTGAACGTGCCCGGACGGCCGAAGAGCGGGCCGAGGCGCTGGAGGCCGAGCTCGATGCAGCGCAGTCTGCGAGCGGTGAGTCGGCGGGTGCCGAGGACGCGACTGGCACCGGCACGCTTGGAGCGGCGTCACTCGCAGATGCGGACCTCACGACGCTGCTACAGCACGAGGCGATACAGAAGGCGATTCAGATGGCCGCCGAGGGTGGATCGGCCGCCGAACAGCATTACGGACGGGTACTGGGGGTCCTCGCCAGTGCCGGCAACGAGGAGTATCGATCGGCGACGGATGTGGCAGCCCTGTTGGACGTATCGGATTCGACCGTTCGAGGCGTCTTGAAGCGGCTGCATACGTCGAATGTGGTCACACGCGAGTCACAGGGCCGCGGCTACGCCTACGCGCTTGAGCGCGAGTTGCTTGAAGACCGTATCGACGTAGCCGAACAGCAGGCGGCGCTCATCGGTGGTCCGGATTCGCCCGGCCAGAAGGAGGAATCATAACCGTGACTGATGAGAGCGCCCGGTCGGAGCCGCCAGCGACGATCAGCCAGATGCACGATCAGGACTGGCTGATTATCGTGGAAGCGCTCGCGGCATGGGGCGGCGATCCCCAGACGGTCGATAGCAGCGCCCCACGGAAGGGGCGGGCGTGGGATCTCATGAGCACGATCGCCAGCGAGCGGGGGTTTCCCGAGGGCAACCCATTGAAACAGGTCGATGATGCGTGGGGTGCGATGGAGGACACCGATGGGTGACAACACCGACCCTGACGACGCCACAGGAGAGGCCGAGACCGACACGGAGCAGTCCGCCAGCCGACAGTCAGGTTCATCCGGGAAGATACGCTTCTATAATGAACCGCCAGCCCCGGACAGTTACTACTACGAATATTTCGACGGCGGGATGGTTCTCACCCACGAGACCCGCGACGACGTTGGGTCGCCTGAAAACGCTGTCCGCGTTGAAGTTGACGAGCGCTATGATCCCGGATTTTCGCGTGAAAAGCTCGCTGCGACCCAAACGACAGTAAAGAACCTGTTGACATCGGCTCTCGTCAACGTGCTCATCGCAATTATCGTCGTTTTCACTGTTGTCACGAATGCACAGGTGGTGCTTTCGGCCGATGCTTCGATTTCGATAGTGAACTGGGTTTTGAGTGGTCTGTTCGTCCTTGTTGGTGGGTACGTGCTTTTTCACGGAGTCCGGGGATTTCGGAACCTGTATCGGTTGCAGGGAATCGGACGGTCAATGTCGATCACCGACAACCAGCAGTGAACTTCCCGTTCCACTTTGCTTGGCAGGGTTCCCAAAGCAAAGGTGATATGCCGGTTCATGTGTGTTGTTTGCATGGTCAAAAACGACCCTTTCTCGGCCATCCTGCAATGAAACACTCCCCCTATCCACAGGGGAGCGCTCCGGCATGATCCGTGAAGGAACGGCAAGCGGCAACAAAGAATGAACCCCTCCATAAGGTTCGGAACACAAGGTTCATGCCTTCGGGTTACGTAGCTACACTCATGTCTGGGAGAGATCGAGCGGAGGGCGGCGAGTACGTCGAGACGACAAGTACGCAAGCGGTCCTCACGGCTATGCGGGACGCCGATGATCCATTCGTGACGGTCGGCGATGTAGCCGAGGTGGTCGCCTGCTCGCGCGAGACGGCCCGTCGCAAGCTGACTAGTCTCTACGAGGAAGGACGGATCGAGCGCCGAGAGATCGGCGCGAGTGCTGTTGTCTGGTGGGTGCCTGACGAGGGCAAGATGGCGGACATCAGTCGTCGCCATGAGAACGATTACTACGCAGAAAACCCCGACTGGGCCGACGACCTGCCGGACCTCGGCGAAGGCGCTTAATGGCGTACAAGCACGGCTCAGTCGTTCTCGTTACTGATCCGTACAAGGATGGGAACCGACCGTTTCTCGTCGTGTCAAACGACACTCGCCCCTACTATGGGGAGGATTACACGCTCGCGGTCATGACCACCACCGAGTTCGAAGAGGCTGTCCGCCTTGACGCCGCCGACGTGGTCGAGGGTCACCTCGACGTCCATCCATCGTACATCAAACCGTGGTCACTCCACGAATTCGAGCACGACGAGATCCACCGTCGCGTCGCGCAGGTCTCCGACACCGTTCTCCAGCACGTCGCCGACGCCGCGTACGGCCTGATGGAGCCAGAAGAGCCGTGAGTACGGTGAGTGGGCGTGTCGGCGGGCTCTGTCCTTGATGGCATCGAGGAAGTCACCATCCGTCATGGTATACCCCACCGACGAAACCATCTGTTCCAGGTGCGCTCGCCACGAGAGTCCTTACTTCAATACCCTCCGAGATCCGGTGGGACGCTGGGGATGTCGCTCTCGGAAAATCTATAGCAGCGAGAGGCGAGCACCCGATGGGCCGCGAAAGGGAGGGCGTCGGCGGAGCTGGTGGGCTCTGTCCTCAATAGCACGGGGAGGTCTGTCGAAGTTGGCTACAACCCCACCATCGAAACGCATGTTCCGGCGCTCTCGCCGTGAGAGCCCCACGCAAAGGTCCTGGGCCACCCGCGCGCACCCCAGCGAAAGGTCTACACCTTCCCCCAGCGGACTCACCCATAGCGGACCGCGTTAGCGAGCGCGTGCGGCGATGCTGGCGGGCACTGTCCCCGAGTAGCAATCGGGGAGGTCCAATACGCATCGTCTGCCACAAACCTGCCGTCGAAACCTATTGTCCCGGGCGCGCTCGCCGCGCAAGTCCTCTCACCACTCGCTTTCGCCCGGCGTTCCGGCGATCCATCACCACGCCCGCTGGAACACGTTCGCCTGACTCCGCTCCTCGCAACACGGCGATCGAAACCATATCCAGAGTCCGCTCACTGCGGTGAGTTCGAGTTGGTGCTGAATTCCGTGAGCTGAGTCACTGTCGAATCACCGGACGTTGCTGGATCAAGTTCGACGAATTCGAGGTTTTCTTCGGCGAGCAACCGTTCTGCTCGGTCAGTGACCGAGGGTGCGACCAGGATGCCCCGGATGGAGCGTTCAACGGGAAGTTCGCGATCGAGCGCATCGACGTAGCGATGAAGTTGACTGACGGCGTCCGGACCGACACGGCGGCGTTTGAGTTCAACAACGGTCGGAACGTCGTCGGCATCTTTCCCGTAGATATCGACCGCTCCAGCGGCTGTCTCTCGTTCGGTCATCTGTGGTGTGAAGCCTTTTTCGAGGATATCTGGTTCGGTAAGAATACGCTGACGGAGGTCTTCTTCGCTGCCTTCAAGCACGAGATCGGGTGAGTCGTCCAATTCCATGATGGACAGTTGGAGGACGGTCTCGAAGGTGATCGTCACCTCCTCGGATGGGGTTGAGCGCGTACTGTGAACGATGAGTTGGTCATCATCGAGGTGGGCAGTGTGAGTACAGCCGGGTGGTTGCCAGTTGACTGGTGTCCGCTGTTCAGTGCGGTGAACGAGGAGGGTACCATCGGGTTTGAGGATAACGAGCCGTTCGCCAGGCGGGAGATAACTCGACGCACGGCCGTCGTAGTCGACCTCACACCTGCCGACGAGGGTCAGCATTGCATTCTGCTTGAAGCCTGATTCGACTCGTTTCAGAGCGTCCTCAGCCGTTGGGTTGGTCACTGACGAGACAGGCATAGGAGGACTTCGCGATCCGATCGTATGTACTGTTTTGTGGACTGTCGGAGAGTAGCTCACGAGAAGAATCGGTTATCAGTAGAGTTTGCAGTTGCTTGCGAACCTACTGAATCTGGCTATGGAGAACTCTCGACGGTGTTTTCGATGGTCATCTCTTCGACTGTGGTAGTGATATCGTCGATCCGCCCATCGAGTCCAGCAACAAACTCGCTGGTTTCATCGGTCGTAGCTGCTCCTTGGCTGGTCGGTTCGATCAGGCTCGCCTCTTCGAGCACGCGCAATGAGTACCGGATCTTGTGGTGGGGATGGCCAGTTTCGTTCGACATTTTCACGATTCCAATGGGTTCGTTGTCGATGACCTTCTCCAGGACTTCGAGATGGCGGTCGAGCATGTCGATTTCTTGTTCAAGTCGATCGATCATGGCGTTCATTGTCTCACACCGACATAATCGTAAGTCTTGCTATCGAGAGCGGCGATTCTGACGATTCATCGTCAAAAATACTGCCTGGGTCGTTCTGTTTCCCGGTTCGCGTTTCAGAAATCGGCATGTTTTACTGTGGTAATGTCCAGCTTGTGGATATGCACGATTTGACTGGTTTCCAGCGTGATCTACTCTACACGATCGCGGGACAAGACGAACCCCACGGGCTGGCGGTCAAAGACGAACTTGAGGAGTACTACGAGACTGAGATCCACCACGGCCGACTCTATCCAAACCTCGATGAGTTAGTCGACAAGGGACTGGTCGAGAAGGGCCAAATCGATCGGCGAACCAACTCGTACGCGATCACCCAGCGTGGCCGCCGCGAGATCGAGGCTCGCCGCGAGTGGGAAGATCAGTACGTGGCAGGCAAGGCGTGAGTCCCGTGATGGCTCGTATCAGCAATCACAAGCAGCGATCAACGCCGAGGCTGGCTCGCGGAGCCGGGCTCCACACACCACGCATCTGTGAGGAGAGAGCCTAATGGCCGAGGTTCCCGACCAATTGGAGTGTCTCTTCAGCGCGTCGATCGATCAGCACGGTGACTCCTACAGGGTCGAAATTCCACGGTCCGAGCTCGAAGAGGGGGCGATCACCAGTGGTGAAACCTATCGAGTGGCAGTTCTGACGAGTACGCTCCAGCGCGACGATGTTGAGACTCAGCAGCAATCGGGTAGCCATTCGTCGGATTCAGATGGTTCCAATCAACAGGCTCCACCAGTCGAATCGGGCGACATTCGCGACGTGACGATCGAATCACTGGGTGATCAGGGCGATGGCATCGCGAAAATCGACCGGGGGTACGTCGTGATCGTCCCCGGGACGCGTCCGGACGATGAGGTGACCATCGAAATCGAACAGACCAAGGAAAACGTCGCGTTCGCGCGGGTTCAAGATGATGCACCGGATTCCACCGACTCCGGAACGGACGATTTCGACGATTCGTTCGCCGAAGAGACACTCGGCGAGAGCGGGTGAAACGCTTTCGGCGATCCGGCCTAACTAGCGGAATCGAGCAGCTACAACAATCACAATTGCTTTCGATATGCCCTCGCCATACGGTAGAGTGTCCAGACCGTGATACCGCTGTAACTAACCAGTATCAGTAGTGTCCCGAGGAGGATGGTCTGTTCCGAGGGTTGAAACACTATCCATGTAATTCCAACAAGAATAGTAACCACAAACAGAAGGAGCATCGTTCGAAAGCCGATCCAAAGAATGTTCCAGCGTTCTTCCCAGTCCAATTCGGAGCTGGTCTGTTGGGCCTGTTTGTTTTGTCGGGGATCGCCCAGCAATCCGAGTCGAATCAACACTCGGTGCAACCAGAGGCTGAACCGGTTTTTCAATGATTTTCTGTTTTCATTATTATCTGCCATTGGTATCATTACTGTTTCTTCAGATAAAGGTCGTTCGAGTCTGTGTAGCTGTTAGTCGATGCCATTATTAGGTTAGCCATATAGCTTTCTTGCAGAGACTAATTCGACATGGAAATTAAACAACCGTATGCCGATGAGTGGTAAATGATTGATGTTCTAACTGTAGCGCTTGTCGCGGTGGCCATCGGAGCGTTAGCGTGGGGCTTCGAGCGATACCGTTCTCGCTTTGCCAGAACTGACTTGCTACTTGCAATTGGTGCTGCCGCCGGACTGCTTGCTATCGTTTTCGCGCCAGTCATCTACGATCAAATCGGGAACTTGCTCAACATCCGCAAACGGTATGTGACTGTCTCGTTGCTCGGGAACGTCGCCTTGTTGGCCTGTGTGTTCTACCTCGTTTCGATCGTGAGAGCCAATCGTGGACGCATTAACGACCTCACCCGGAGTCTCTCGGTTGAGCAGGCGAACCCGCTCAAGGCTGACGGCGGCGGCGAGACTATTGGCGTCGTAATCCCGGCCTACAACGAGGAAGCAACCATCCAGAATGTCGTCAACTCGCTGCCGGAAACGATTCGAGGCTATCTTGTCATGCCGATCGTTGTCTCGGATGGATCGGCGGATGCGACCGCTAATCGTGCCCGCTCCAATGGCGTGACCGTCGTCGAACACCATCTCAATCAGGGCCAAGGCGGTGCCCTCCAGACAGGCTTCGAGATAGCCATGCGTGAGGAGGTCTCGATCGTGGTGACGATGGATGGCGATGGCCAGCATCCAAGCGACCGGCTCGAACGCATGGTGAGACCGATCATCGATGATGAGGCCGACTACGTGATGGGCTCGCGGCACAAGGGCACCGATTACTCGGGCAATAGCGCCGTTCGTCGGGCCGGGATCTACGTGTTCACACGGTTGATCAACCTGCTCACGAAATCGGAGATTACCGACTGTACGAACGGCTTCCGGGCGATCCGTGGCACGGAACTCTCGAAGCTCACGCTGACCGAAGAGCGGTTCAGCGCGCCCGAGCTGATCATCGAGGCGCGCAAGAACGGGCTGCGACTCCAGGAGGTGCCGATCACGATCGCGGAGCGCCAGGCCGGCGAAACGAAAAAGCCGCAGTTGGGTTATGCAATCGGCCTGACGCGGACGATACTGACGACGTGGATTCGGTGAGTCGCTATCGAGACGCATACTGACGCCGCGGACGAGAGTATGGAGCTGCTGTACATCAACAACACCTCGTTTCTCGCGGGCGGTGGTGGCGGCGAAGAGCGGGCAAATGAGATCACCAAACGTCTCGCGGCGAACGGGCATGAAGTTACAGTGCTGGCGGGGAAGACCGATCCCGAACTACCGAACGAAACCGTCGATCAGGGGCGGCGCTTCCGGCATGTCACCTGTGTGCCGGCGTTCGTCTTCGAATACGGATCGCTCGGCTATTTCCTCTCGCGCTATCTGTTTGCGTTCGTCAGCCTGCCGGCCGTGGTCTGGCTGCTGTATCGCGAGGAGTTCGATGCGGTCGTCGAGACGATGACGCCGTATCCGACGTTTGCGGTCCTCGCGGCGAAGCTGTTCGGCGTGCCGATCGTCGCAACTCGACACGAATTTTTCGATTGGAGCTGCTATGACGTGTACGACCCGCTCACGGCGACGATTCAGCTGATCGTGCAGAACTTCCTGCGCGTCTTCGAGTATAGTGCAATTGTCGTGCCGGCGACCCACATCAAACAGCAGTTCATGGAGTATGGTGTGCCCGAGGAGCGACTCACCGTCATTCCGAACGGCGTGGAGTACGAACGGTATCGACGGCCGGCGATCGAATCCGACCCGGGACGACTCGTCGTGGTAGGTCGATTGACGAAGCGAAAACGTCAGGGTCGCCTCGTTCGCGTCGTGCGACGGCTTCGTGACGAAGGCCACGACGTCCGGCTGGACGTCGCCGGTGACGGGCCCGCACGGGAGCGATTGGAACAGTTGGTCGCCGACCTCGATCTGGGCGCACACGTCACGATACACGGGTTCGTCGACGAGGAGCGGAAGATCGAGCTGCTCAATCGAGCCGAGTTGTTCGTCTTCGCCTCGACACAGGAGGGGTTCGGGATCGTCTTGTTGGAGGCGATGGCTGCCGGCCTGCCCGTGATCGCAAAGCGTCTGCCGGTGTACGAGGATTTCTTTGTTGACGGGAAGAATGGAGCGTTGGTCAGGGGTGAGGACTTGCAGACGTTCGCGGATGCGGTGCACCAGCTGCTGGATGATGGTGATCTCCAGCGATCGATGAGCAAGCGGAACCCTGAGACGGCAGCCCAGTACTCCTGGGAAACGATCGCGGAACGAACCGAGCAGACGATCCGCGAGCAGTGCGCTGACGAACAACGGTCTTATGCGTCATCTCTACGAGGATTGGCTCAATGAGTGAGATATCGAACGTTATCTTGTTGAGCGTGGATGCGCTCCGCGCTGATCATCTCTCCTCACATGGGTACGAACGGGAGACAAGCCCAGAGATAGACGCGCTTGCAGCGCGTGGAACACAGTTCATGAACGCCTTCTCGGCGAGCTCGCACACCCGTGAGGCCGTTCCATCGTTGCTCACCGGTCGTCGTCCGAGTGTGTTCGCTGAGGGTGGCTATCGGCTAGTGACGGAGAGTCTCGCTAGTCGCCTCTCGAAACAGGATTTTTCGACGGCAGCATTTCATTCGAACCCATACGTTTCGCGGGCGTATGGCTACGGTGATGCGTTCGATACCTTCGATGACGATCTCCTCTACGGTCGCAATCGGTTCGCTGCGCTCGCGCAGCGAGTGCTCGATAAGTTCGTGTTCAATCGTGGTGCGTATCATGCCCGAGCGGACGAGATCAACGAGCGCTCGCTGGAATGGCTCGACAGTCGTGCTGCGACAGAGCCGTTCTTCCTGTGGAATCACTACATGGACGTTCACGGGCCGTATAATCCGCCGGAGGAATATTCGGTCTATACTGAACAATCACTCTCGAACAACGAGGCACAGCGACTCTATCAGAAATCGATTGACGAGCCTGATGAAATCACCGCACACGAGCGAGAGTTACTGATCGATCTCTACGACGGGGAGATTCGTTATCTCGATGCACAGATCAGTGCGTTCGTGGAGGCGCTTGCCGACCGAGAGTTGCTTTCCGAGTCGCTCGTGATCATTACGGCCGACCACGGTGACGGGTTTGGAGAGCACGGCTACTATGCTCATCCGCGATACGTGTACAACGATCTGCTTGCTGTTCCGATAGTGTTGCTCGGTAATTCAGTTTCTGCTGGACGTGTTGAGACGGCTGTCAGTACGTTGGATATAGTGCCAACCGCACTGGAAGCTCTCGGCGTCGACGTCGATGACAAGCTTCCTGGTCAGTCGCTTCTCTCGACTGTAGCCGACGATGGAGAGATGCAGCGGAGTGTGATTAGTAGCGCTCAAGGGGAGGATGAAGCTTCGAACGTTCGCCGATTTGCGATTCAGGATGGACGCTTCAAATATATACTCGACCGTGACGCCGAGACCAACACAGTAAACGGATGGCAAGCGTTCGATTGTAAGGACGACCCGCAAGAACAGGACTCGTTCTCTCAACAGCAGTTCCCCGAAACAATCGTCGACTTTCAATCGGAACTCGAAGCACACAGCAAGAACATTGGCTCTGAGGTCGACATCAATGAAAGTGAAGAGGACGCAAGTCACGAAGTTGAACAGCGATTAAAGAACCTTGGCTACAAATAACCCATAAGAAATGATGAAAGTTGTATTGCTCAATGGAAAATGGTATCCCAATACTGGAGGGGGTATTGTACATGTTGATGAACTTGCTACGCGCCTCGCCGAGGATCACAACTGCGATGTCGACATAATTGTCAAAGAGAGTGATGTCGATGACAGCTTTGTAGACACATCTGAAAACGTCAATCTCATCCAAATACCAACCTCGATCTCGAAATTTCGGCCACTAAACGAACTCCAATACATACTTTCGATACTCAGATATGTTCATAAGGGCGATTACGATATCGTACACGCGCATACAAATGTCACTGCGTTTCCTTTGCAGCTACTCCGTATTTTCGATGATTTAGCCACCATTCTGACCGTACACGGTGCCAGTCTTGATTTCGAGGTTACCTATACTGGTTCAATCCTTGATTCAGTATATACATCTCTCAGACGAATGCTTCTAGAGAAATTTACCTACGATGGAATCATCTCAGTTAGTGATGAGCTTGCAGACGCCCTCTCGGAATATCATAGAAAAATAGAATACATTCCAAATGGAGTCGCTATAGACGACTTCCCCGCTCCAGAAAATAGCGGCAGCAAGGAAATCCTGTTTGTGGGACGCCTCCGACCTAAAAAGAACCCCGTCGATATTGTAGAAGCCATGGAAGAGGTGGCTAGCGATCATCCCGAATCAGCACTCCATATCGTCGGAACAGGTCCGCTTGAAGAAGAGATAAAACGAACAGCAGTAGCCAGTGGGATCGAAGATCGTGTGACTGTTCATGGTCGTGTTTCCGATGAAGAGTTACACGATTTATACCAGCGATGTTCGATTTTTGTTCTTCCATCAAAATGGGAAGGACACCCACTCGTACTGCTTGAAGCTTGGGCAGCTGGCATGATCGTGATTGGAACCAACGTTGAGGGAATACGAGAATTCCTTTCTGGTAAGAGCTTCGGAAAATTGGTGCCACTCAACGATCCGAACGAGATTGCTTCTGCAATCAATTCATCCTTAGCACAACCGACTACGCTCAACCAGAACGGAACGGAGGCTCGGCAATTCGTGAGAGAGGAGTATGATTGGGATGCGACTGCTTCCCAGACGTATGACCTCTACAAAGAGCTGATTACAAATGGTAGCAAGAGTGAAACAGAGAAACAAGGAGCAGTGAGATAGTAAAATGGCTGAGAATACGCTTCTCGTGGGAATTGACGCTGGTGACTTCCGTACGATCGATAGATTGGCCGAAGCGGGAGAGATGCCCGCCCTTCAGTCGCTAATGAATCACGGGTTCCATGCTGAGCTTGAAAGTTCTGTTCCCCCATGGACCCCAACGGCCTGGACTTCACTCACCAGTGGGAAAAATCCCGGCAAACACGGAATCTTCGATTTCAAAACTACGGATCAAGAACGTCTCGTGAACGCTGGCGATGTACAAACAAACCGTATCTGGGATTACCTAACGATTGACGGTCAAAAGTCCATTATTGTGAACGTGCCGGTCACACATCCTGCCCCAGAGATGGAGGGCGTTCTCGTTCCGGGATATCTAGGGCCTGAAACAGACGCAGCAGAAGCGTACCCGGAGGGTGTCATCGAGGAGCTGCAAAATCAGATCGGCGATTACCGTGTTTACAAGCACGGTTCATATGATTCCGATAAGGCACTCTGTGATGAGTATATTCGGTTGATGAAGATGCGTCGTGATGCTATTATCTATCTCTGCAACACTCATGAGTGGGATTTCGCTATGGTCCAGTTTCAAAGAACGGACACTGTATTTCACGAGCTTCCGGAAGAGCAGTACATCAATCGCGTATACAGCCGCGCTGACGAATATATCGGGGACATCATCGACGCCCTCAATCCCGACACGACGGTAATAGCGTCGGACCACGGCATGGGACCAATGGGTGACTGGGACTTCCGAATCAATACGTGGTTGCAGCAAAAGGGATTGCTCGAAACCTCGCTAGACGGACTAGAATCCGGCTGGAAAAAACCGGTCAACGAAACCAATGCAGAGGGTGCTCAAGACGAAAACGATAGCCGCTCTCTGCTATCACGTGGTATCACAAGTCTCTCGAAAGCAGGGTTGACACCGCAACTCGCAGAGTCACTATTGGCACGCATTGGTATCGATGATCTAGTGAAAGAAGTCGTTCCAGCCTCGATCCTCCAACAGGCCGTCTCTTCTGGCGCGAAGATAAACGTTGAGGCATCAACGGCACACTGTCCTTCCGGTCCCGGACTCGGCATCTACTGCAACGACGATGTGAAGCCGATCGTGATCGAAGAGTTGCGTGACGTTACGCTACCGGGGACATCGGAACAACTCTTTGAGTGGGTCAAACCCTCAGAGGCCGTCTTCGAGGGACCACATGCAGCAGCCGGACCCGATGTGCTAATGGCCCCAAGAAGGATGAACAATTATCTCAGCGCCACGATCTCAGCGAATGCCTTTGAACCAACTCAATATCAATATAACCACAAATCCGACGGGATTCTTATCGCTACTGGTCCATCTATACCAGATGGTGCAAAGCGTGGTAGTCAGAGCATCTACGATATTGCGCCAACGCTACTCTCGATGTTGAACATTCCCGTTGATTCGACATTTGATGGTGAACAAATTGAATCCTTACTTAAAGAAATGGTACCAGAGAAGGAATACCAAGAGCGGTCACAAAACAAATCCAGTGAAGAATTTGATGAAGTCGAATCGAGACTTGAGGATCTTGGCTATTTATAACATATACCTGCTAATCGTGATTTTAAATTTTCAGATTAAATAAATATATTTAGAATGATGAAATAATCGAGACCAAAAACACTATTTCACCTGCCCAACCACCCAAAATATGCGTATAATCTCTCGCCGGATAGATATCATAGCTGCTATTCTATTGCTATTTGGTTCTATCTTTGGTGTCGTGGCTGGGGTGAGAATTGGCATCCGATATATACCATATATTAGTATTTCTTTCGGTATTGCTTCAATTTTTTATATTATTTACTGGCTCGGCGATGACTGGCGACCCCGATTCAAATATGATCGGGGATGGAAAATGGCTGATCTCGGAATTTTCGTGGGGATTGTGGGATTATCGGCTTTGTCCAGACATTCACCGGGCGTCCCAGAAGCATTCTACTGGATACTGGCCGTCGTGTTTTTGCTGATCACCCTTCGTGTCCTTATCGCCCCGTCCAAGCGGGTTATTATCCAAATCTTGTTGTTCGCTGTTATCCTCCGTGGAGCACTGTGGCAAAGCGCACCAATAGTTCGGCATGATCCCCGACTTCATGTCGGAATTTCACGCTTTATTCTACAAACAGGAAGATTGCTCACAGATCCAAATTACTACTACCGAGATTTCCCTGTCGCACACGTCCTTTCTGCCACTACATCAATAATAACTGAACTGCCAATTAAACAAGCGTATTTCGCCGCTCTCGGCGTCCCTGCTGTACTCGGACTCATTGCCATATTCGCTATCACACGGAGGCTTGCACCGACAGGTCATCGTTTACGCTCCGCGCTACTTGCCACAGCGTTTCTTGCCATCGCTGCAGCCCATGTCTCGCTCTCCGGATTCCCAATCACACAAACACTAACGCTCATCATCCATGCAACAGCGTTGGTAATGGTTGTTAAACCGAATAGTACCCGGCTGAAAGTTATTGTAGTTGGCTATATCGGCATACTTTTGTTTATCCACAATTCTGCAGTCATATCATTGACGATGTTATTCGGCGCGCTTCTCGTCTCCCGAGTTGTTACAAGAGCGATCCAACGTCATACTGATTCAAGACCAGCAGCTACCCGCTCAGTGAGTTCGTTGGTGGTTTTTCTTGTGGGCGGAGTAGCATCAATCGAATACCTGTATAATATTAATTATTTCCATACACAAGTTCGACGAGTTCTTGCAATATTCATAGTTGGTTCTAAAACCGCTCAGGGCGACATTTCAGGAGCTTCATTTGGTGGATTAGCATACACACTCGCTGACCCAATTCTACATATCGGAATTGGCTTATTTATCACAACAATTGGGCTGGCCTTTGCCGCTCTCGTGGCAGTGAAACGACTGCGCGATGGAGGACGTTCGGAGTTGACCACAGTCTGGACACCGGCAGCGCTAGGTATGTTTGGATTTGTCGGTATTGGCATTGTCCTCGCTGGTACTGGAAGGATAACACGCATTAGACCCGAGGTATTGCTACTCATCGCTCCAGTGGTCGGGGTAGCATTGAGTAGATTGGCAAATCGTAAAGTTGGCGTTATAGCGGTTTGTCTCATCTTACTGGCAACCCCGACGCTTGCCTTAGTTGCTGCCGAAAATAGCTACCGAAATCCCTTGACACCGCCGACAAACAGGGCACCAAATGACTATCCCGTCCATATGTCTGCATCAGAGGTAGCAGCATTGAATTTTGCTGAACAGAATTTACAATCGCTTTCCTCTGGCTCATACGTAACTGATACCTACAAGTTTCGCAACTTGCCTAGTGGCTCTTTGGAAATTGTGTCAAGTTTTCCACATCGCAATATCACCCGATCCGATCTCACCAGTTGTAACGCGTCGATATTGTATCGGACCTCATATCAGTCCTACCCCGGGGTAGACCGGCCTATGGCACAGAATGCTGTCTATGATTCTGGTGCGGCATCGATAATCCATTGTTGAGAGTTATCTACATTCATGTGAACTAAAACGAAGAGTATAGGCACATATAGATATGATGACGACCATAGAGAATGGTGGAAGACGATATTGGTGAAACTGTATTCATCATCGCTGATCGCGATATTTCTGTGGTACAAGGAAGCACCGAAATGTTCTATCTCACAAACTATTTTGCCGACATCACTAAGACACACGTTTTCGCTCCGACGAGTCAAGAGATGGGTGACGCACGCATGCATAGCCTGCCATTCGCTGGAGCAATTGGAACAATTTTTCTGAACATACTGTTCTTACCATACTGGCTGCTCCAACTCTCCAACCACAAACCGGATATAGTATATTGCTATCAAAACGTACTGACACCACCATTACTGGCAAAATACGTTTTCGGAGCAACCGTTATCTACGATCTCCAGTCTGATCCCTGTGATCAAGCGAGAGAGTTCTCTGCCGGATCGACTTCGAGAACGATGCAGTTGCTATTCGCCATTAGCGAACGAGCTCACAGCGCTGTTCTGCCTCGCAGCGATCTCATCGTGACGCTCAGTAAAGAACTCGAAGCGACAGTCATTGAAAACTACGGGATTTCTCCATCGAAGACACACCTGCTTCCGCTGGGTGTCGATACCGACAAATTCGACTGTGAGCGAACCACTGGTAATCCGCTTGTATTCACGTACGTCGGCTCCGTTCATGCTCGACGAGGGATTGCTGAGTTCGTTACTGGACTATTGCAAGTCCCCGGAGAGAAACGGAGTCAGGTTGAATTCCATATCTACGGAGATGGCGATCGAGAACACATCAACCACCTTCGAGAGATGTGCGATGCAGCCGGGTTTACTGGATTCCAGTATCATGGTCGCGTACCGCACGATCAAATTCCACATGCATTGCAGAAGGCCGATGTTGCCGTCTCACCACTTCCTGAGTTAGAAGCTTACGAAGTCAGTAGTCCGGCGAAGATTTATGAGTATCTTGCAGCTGGGCTTCCGATCGTTGCCACGTCGATCACACCCCACAGACGAATCCTCGATGACGACTGCGCGTTCTTTGTAGAACCCATCGCGGAGCAGTATGCAGCTACGATCGAGGAAATCGTTGATAGCAGAGACCATCTCACGAATAAATCGGCTGCAGCGAGAGAGATAGCTCGTCATCACGACTGGTCCGAACGATTTGCTGAATTATCGGAACGGATAGCTTCGATTGATGCTGCCTGAAGTTGACCGTGACAAATTCCTCACTGATAATACAAAATTGATTTATATTCAACTCACGGTCTACTTGCATGGGATGGCTCACGAATCGTTCTCGCCGTGTACTTGATTCGATTAACCCTCGGTCAGTGTATGCGTGCTATTTCGTACCCTGGTTGGCGCTTACTGCGCGACATCGAATCGGGAAGGACATTTTCGATGAAGAGTGGGACCTCGTTGTTATCCTTGATGCGTGTCGTGTAGATGCTCTTCGAGAAGTCGCCAACGAATATGATTTTCTTGACGATGTACATGCCGAATTGTCTATGGGATCATCGTCGAAAGAATGGATGGTCAACACTTTCCACGAAACTAACAAAGAAAAGATCAACGACACAGTGTATGTGACGGCAAACGCTTGGGCAGAACAGGTACTAGACGATACAGTATCATTTACTGGATGGACAGTCACAAATGGAACATTCGTTGAAGGAAACCAACTTGTCGAAAGGCTCGCGTACCGTCCGACGGTTACCAAAGCGGATTTCCGTGACGTGATTGAGCAACCGCTCTCTAATGTTGGTGGAATTGATGGCTTTCCCGCCGAGCAATTAACTGACTTCGCTATCGAAGCAGGTCGCAAATACAATGACAGTCGGATGATCGTCCACTATATGCAACCCCATGCCCCGTTTCTCCACCACGTTGCTAATGGTGAGCAACCAGACAATATAGACGAAAAACCACTTGAAGCCCTCAATGATATTCAAGACCGCAAAATAGTCCGGGAAGGGTATGTTGACAATCTCCGATATGTTTTGGATAATATTGAAATACTTCTAGAGAATTTTGATGGAAACGTGCTCATCACGGCCGATCATGGGGAGATGCTTGGAAAGCGGCTACACGGACATGGTGAAGGAATACCACATCCGAAACTACGATGGGTTCCATGGGTACGAACGACAGCAACCGATTCGAAAACACGAGATCCAGATGTCGAGATTTCCGAAGGTGTCTCTGAAGATATAGATACACGACTTTCTGCACTCGGATACATTTGATCTATATAACTATACACCTGAACGCAGTAAAGTGGCACTGGTTGCCGTTTTGGCTTGAATTTTATTGAAAACAATCCCATCCCGATCGGAAGGATTTACTTACTCTCTCGGGGAAGCATAGACAAATGGGGATGAAGAAAGCGACGGTTGCTGTTTTTGTTTCTACTATTGCGCGCAACCTTCTATCGTTCTTCGCGGTTGCGTACTTCTCTCGCACACTGGGAACCGCTACTTTGGGAATGTATTTTCTCTTCCAATCCGTCCTCAGTATGCTAGCGATACCTACAGACTTGGGTGTGCGTGTCGGGGTTGAAAAACGGCTCAGCGAGGGGAAAGATCCCGGACCAATCCTTGGGTCTGCGATTGCGGTGAAGATCGGACTGCTCGCGGTCATGAGTATCGTGATCCTGCTACTCCGAGGATGGCTTGCCGACTATATCGGAGCCGACGTTGCGGTCTTGCTCGTGATTGCGTTGTTACTGAACGAGTTGGGAAGGTTGGGTGACCGTACTCTCAGAGGCGAACAGCGAGTGAGTGAAACAGCCATCTTCCAGCCACTTCGTACCGCAGTTTGGGCAGGATTGGGTGCGATCTTGGTCTGGGCTGGCTTTGGGGAATGGGCATTGTTGTACTCATACACCGCTGGTTTGCTGGGAATAGTTTTCGTCGCTCTCTGGCGCGTTGACTCACCCATCGGACGCCCGACGATCGAACACACGCGCTCGTTGATTGGCTATTCGAAATTCGCTGCCATCGGTAGTGTGGGAGGACTGATTTACAACTGGGCAGATGTCCTGCTTCTCGGGTTCTTCCTTGGACAAGCTGCTGTCGGTGCGTACGAGGTTGCATGGCGCGTCGCAACGGCCTCAATGGTATTGAGCAATGCTGTCCGAACATCAATATTTCCACAGACGAATACATGGGGAGCAGATGGTGATTTTGAACGAATTGAGTCACTTATTGAATCAGCAGTTGTCCCCTCATTCTATCTTGAAATACCCGCATTTGTCGGCATCATCGTCGTAGGTGATGAAATTCTTTCAACTCTTTTTGCTGTGAATTACTCGATGGCCGCGGTAGTGCTAGCCATTCTTATGATAGAAAAGTTGCAAAAAGCATTGGTAGTCATTTTGATCGCTCCGATGCATGCGGTCGGGCGTGTTGATCTTGATGCATATATAACACTACTGAGCGTCGCGGCAAATATTGTATTTAATTTGTTGCTAATCCCCCGATTTGGAATTGTTGGTGCTGCAATTGGCACAACACTTGCAGCGATGGTAAAAACAGTCGTACATGTGTGGTTCTTATCCCAAATAATTCAAATTCGCATTCCGTACCGGCCGTTAGCTTGGTGTGCAATCGCGGCCATTTTGATGGGTAGTATCATAATAGTTGTTGAGCAATATGTTAGTCCTAAATCTGTGACTGGTCTTATTGCAATTGTTTGTGTTGGAGGGGTGGTTTATAATGGAATTACAATGGTTTCTTCGACTATCCGACAGCAAACACTTAACACACTTCCTTTTGATGTTTTTTCTTATTTTCCAATTCCATCGGATAAATGATTAATTTTGTCATATATAACACAGCCGGCTGAAGTAGGCGCTGTCTAGTTAAGAGCGAGCAGGTCGAAGAGCTGGTTGTTCATGCCACTCAGCGACCTGCTCGATGAAACGTTAGAGACGGTAGATAGTGACTGTTGGGTCCGAGAACCATTCGTGTTCGGTTAAGCAGTGAAACCAAGAGCAGGCAACCGGATTTCGATTAGACGGAATGGGTTGTTTCCACAAATAATCTTTCAGATTATTCTGCTGCGCGGCTCGTAAGATATGGCCGCGATTAGTCAAGTGCACCGAGTGCACTAACTCACGCTCATCGGGATTCCCGCAATCGAATTACTAGCTCACGCGTCGTGGAGATTCGATCTTCGCTCATTCGAAGATCGCGCTCCGGAAATGGCTGTTCTCGATCTATGCGTTTTGCGGTTCAACACGAGTCTCAGCCAGCTTCATCGAGAGATTGACGTCACCTACAAGACCGTCCACCAGCGCGTCCAGCGCTTCATGCGAGCGCTGGACGCGCCCGCTCCTGATCTCGTTGGACCGGTCGAGATCGACGAAGTGTACGTCTCTGCTGGCAAGAAAGGCTGCGAGCGCGACCAACCGTCGCGCTCGCGTGGCCTGTCCACGCGCGGGCGGGGAACCTATGACGACGACAAGCCGCCAGTGTTCGTTCTGGTTGATCGTGGTACCGGCCAGCGCTACGTGGTGCCTGCGAAAACGGCGAACGAATCGACGATTCGACTCCTGCTGGCGGGAAGCCAGCAGGAGTCGCTAACTGTCTATACCGACGGGTTTCGGGCGTACGATCCGCTTGAGGAAGACGCTGCTTTCGATCGTGAATGCGTCATCCACGGAGATGGTGAATACGTCGACGGGGAAGTTCACGTCAATACCTGCGAGAGCTACGGGTCGCTGCTGCGCCCGTGGCTCTCGCCCCATCGGGGCATCTCAAAAGACAAGCTCACTCAGTATCTTCGAGCGTTTCAGCTCCGCAGAGAGGTATTCGACCAATCCGGTCGAAAAGCGCTCAAGCACGCTGTCCGAGCCGCTCTCTGAGATCAACAATGTGCTACACATGAGCGCTCTCGGTTTTCCTTAACCGAACACGAATGCTCTTCGATCTATCGCCCCATCACGCCGCCGTCTAGTGATTCAATGGAGCCGTTTGATCGCCTTCGAAACAGCCTCATCCGCGAATTGCTTGCGGATTCGTTCTTTCGTCAAACTGAAAATCTTATTTCTGGATTTGATCATATCTTATCTTGTCACTGCGGTCCATCAAAATTTCCGGCTGAGAATAGACGAGAAGCTATTTACATTTGTATCCACAACCGAGGATCAATGACTGAAGAGCGAAATGTTGTACTTATCTGCTTAGATACAGTTCGAAAAGATTTTTTTGATGAGATGGCAGATTCACTTCTTGAAATGGCCGACCTTAGGTACGATCAGTGCCGTGCAGCTAGTTCCTGGAGTGTCCCCAGCCATGGAAGCATGTTCACAGGACAATTACCTCACGAGCACGGTGTTCATGCCTATAATTCAGATTTCAGTACGTTAGATGACGAAAATGTCTGGTTGACTGATCTCGATGATCATGTTACTATGAATATCAGCGCAAATGTCTGGTTGACACGCTCTTTTGGCATTAACAAATTCTTTGATAAGCAAATAGATATTGCCTCTCAACAGCGATTTAAAGACGGAATGAATGTGAAAGAATTTAAGAACGAAGAAAACACAGAAGGATGGCAGATGTACGCTGCCTTCATCCAGACAGCACTCCAACATGACTACCCAATCCAAAGCCTCATTAATGGAATATTCGGTAAAACTTTGAGTTATATACGACACACACCAGTTCCGACGCCAGTCGACGATGGAGCAACACGGATTATAAAGGAGTCCTTGAAACAAATCGATACTACTGAGGAGCCATTTTTTCTCTTCCAAAATTTCATGGATGCACATGGTCCTCTCCACCATGTTTGGGGACACAATCAAAATTTGCATGATGTACCATTATCTTGGTCATCTAATGATCTCGATGCATGGAACCTTGTTTTCAATCAAAATGATGATGTTAGTGATTGCAAACATGGAATAAGACATTATCGAGAACTATACCGGACAGCAATTGACTATCTTGATCGAAAAATCAGCTCATTTATTTCAACTGTCCAAAATCAGACAGACCGAGAAACAACATTCGTGATTACTGCCGACCATGGGGAAAATCTTGCGTATCCCGCGGATGATTGGACGCTAAATCATGCGAGCAGTCTCTCTGAAGGATTATTGCATGTGCCATTGTGCGTTATAAACCCACCAAAAAATAATAGTACGGTTATTGACGGATTTGTCAGCCATCTCCAACTAGGCAAGTTGATAATGGGGTTAGCTGACGGAAAAGTGGACAAAATCCAAAATGAACCAATTGCAGCTGAATTAATCGGTGGCAGTCCACAAGTGAGAAAAAGGGCCAAAGAAAGAGATGAAATAGACTATTGGGATCGAATGCAACGTTGTGCATATAAAGATGAAACAAAATATCTCTGGGATTCTCTTGGAGCTACAAAAACGTTGGACATTGATTTTCATAAATCATGCTGGCAGCAGGAACGCATAGACGAATCCCAAGTACCGGAATGGGCTTCTATGTTGTTTAGAACTGATATTGAAACATATGATCAAATTTCGGATTCTGAAATGTCAGCAAATGAATTCCCAAACGCGATTCGTGATCAACTCAAAAATCTCGGGTATATATAATTAATTGGTTTTATTTAAATGTGTCTTATTTATTAGAGAATAGACGGCGGTGACGGGATTGCTCCGTGATGAGTTTGAGGAAACAAAATCGAGAAGTCGATTATGCGAGTCGCGCTTCTCGACCTTGTTGAGACAGCACTACGTACAGAGCGTGTCATAGAATCCATCTCAAGCGGTGAGTATCTCACGGCCGGGGTTGTCTCCTCGTTCATCGTTGGTGATCGCAATGACGACTCGAAGGCACAGCGCGAGGAACACCTGCGCTCGTGCATGAACGCGGCCTCGGGCACGGACGGGCCCGAGGCCGCAGTCCTTGACCGCATCATTCGTTCGTTCAACCTGTGTCCGGCGGTTGTACGTCTCATCTAAAACCGAGCGTTTGAGCTGAACGTCCTCGCTGTGCTTTTCGATGCGGTCTTCGACCCTGTACTCGATATCGAGCGGATCGTCGGTATTTCGTGGGTTGTACGGGGCGATTGGCATGATCCCTGCTTCCAGCAGGTGGTCGTGCCAGTCAAGCGTGTCGCACGCACTGTCGCCGATCATCCAGATCGGCTGCTCGACGGCGAGCGCGTTACGCGTGACGCGCATCGCCGTCTCCTCTGGCGCTTGCTTTGCTGGTGTGAACTCCGCTGCGATGGGAATTTTTGCTCCCTCGGTGACCGATCGGGCCGAGGAACTACTGGCAACCGAAGACTTGGAATTCATCTCTCTCACCACAGAAGAGTCGGGGCTATCCCAAGGACGCAGCTGACCTGATACCACGAGGAATGATAATTTACTGCTTTATCGCCTATCTTCTGAAATCATAAAAATGTAATGATAAATCGGGTTGGACAATTTTACGACGCGATCAGTAGCTTTCGGGTTGTCCATACTTGCCATACCATCACACAAATTACTCCGACAATCACTAGCGCGGCAACCCAACGATAGGTATTAGCGGGAAACAGAAACGCTGCTATTCCCGATCCGAAAACGAGTAAGAGGACGATTGCGTTTCCTAGTGTAGCTACACCGATAAAGCTGGACACTGCCTTCTTACTGGTGTCGTTTCCAAGCGAGACTGATTTCAGATTCAATTTGTCATTATTTGAGTTGTCGTGCTTTCTTCCTTTGGGATGAAGACGGCAGTTTTCGGCCTCCGTCGTAAGCTCGGCTACGATTTCCCCATCAGGATCGTATTTGGAGATGATGATGGTCTCCCCTTCGATAGCTGTGACTTCGCCGGATATTTCCTCATCATCTCTCAATTTGACAAGAGCATAGTCGCCGAGATGAAGATCGTAGGCGGTATCTCTCATATGTCTATCCCCGGAATACTGGAAAGGACACTAGCAATAAGAGATTAACGACGACTACGTTTGATGATTTGTCATCCTCCACGCCTCAGTGTCGGGTTACCAAAGCAAAGGCGACAGAGTGCCCATGCTGATTGTTTGCATGGTCAAAAACGAGCCTTTCTGACCAGACTGGTCAAAAGGTGGTCATCTTTAACTCGGTAGCAGGGGTGGCGAGAAGATGACTCTCGCTCGGTGGTGCATCTCGGTCATAACCGTTATTCGTGCCTCGAAAAGAGTGTCGGCCAGCGGGATGGGATAGCCAGATATTCCAGCGGGTTCATATCCCGCAGATCGGTGGTTCGAATCCACCTCCCGCTATATCCTGCTATCTGTGAATCGCTTCGAGAGCGGTATCAACGCACTCAGTGAGGAGGTTGGATATGAAGTCAGAGAACGTCATCCGGCTCCCAGTCAGCTTCCCACTGGAGTGGACGTGGACCAGGAACGGTGTTCGCTTGGCTTCGCAACTCGTGAGTAGTGAACCACGGATGACATCGGCCGGTTCGCTCAAAATCACGGAAGAAACTAAGGTGGACCCAACTGTACGAGGCCGGGGTTTCGTCGGCTTGCTCGCGCTGTCGAATCGTCTCTGCGATCTCTTCGCGTGTGATGTCGATATCGCGGTCCTTGACCAGCCGGTATAACCCTTCCAACTCGGACGCTTTCTCCTCGTCGTCGAGATCGTCATTGAAGAAGATCTGGAGGGCAGCACGACGCACCTCGTTCGGACTGTCCACCTGATCATCAGTCATCCACGCGTAGTCGCGCGGGAGGACGTGCGTCTTCTTGAAGTAGAGCGAATAGATGACGCCGAGTTCGGGGCTCTCGCCACCGGATTCTTTCTCGTAGACGCCCACCACCCAGTCAGCGTACGTCGCGGTGAGATGGAGTTTGATCGCGAACGCCGACCGCTCGTTGAACTCCGGATCGCGGAGATCCCCGACGACCGCGGCGAACGTATCGGTCCGCTTGTTGAGCTCGCTCTGGACGAGTCGGAGGTTCTGCTCGAACCCGTCGCGGTAGCTGCCAAGCACGAGGTACGTTGTCCGGCCGGAAACCTCGAAAGCGGGCACCTCTGTTCGGAGGAAGTCGATGGCCTGCTTGCGGTCAGCAACACTCAACGGCTCCTGTAACGCTCGGTCGAGAGCCTGTTTGAGGCGCGCTGCGTCATCCGGTGGCGACGGGGGCATTGAGGTCGGAATCGGCCCGATATGGCCTTAGTTGTTCCGGAATAGCTTGGCGATCTATGAATATACCAACCTAGTATGTCTCACTTGGAATAGCCAAACCATTATGTCGCCGCAGTTTTAAACGACGCATATGAGCGAAACGCCGTCCGCCACCTCTGCTTCACCCTTCGAGGCACAGCGTGAGATACACGAACTACTGTCCCAAGAGACCCGTCACCATATCCTCCAGGCAATTCTGGGTCATCCAACTCACCTAATGTCGTTGACGGAGTTGGGGTACTACATTCAGAAGAGCGAGTCCGCGATCCTCGACCAGCTCGACGTGCTGAGCGATCGCGATTTCATCGCGACGTACGTCGCTGAGGAGAACGAAGGGAAACGGGATCAGCCGAGCAAGTTCTACGGCCTGACTGAACGGGGTATCGAGGTATTGGACGAGTTCAAATACCTGCGCGGGGTGCCAGTTCTCCGGGCTATCCACGACAATACGGTCAAACCTGAGCGGATCCAGCGTCACGAGGATGCTTCCCGTCCGGAACTGCCAGATGTGGTAGCCACTACTCTTGAGTTCGATGAAGAGGCGGTGGACGCTGATGAGCTCGAAGGCATCGCGAGTGAGACCATCTTCGCGGACAAAGCCACTGCTGAGGAGGCAGGCGCGTTCGACGATATTCTATAGCGTTATATAATTTATTAGGGGCGATATTGGTTGCTGAGCGTTTGAAATGGCTGATATCGGCGGAATTATCGATTTGGCGTGTTACTCGTGCTTAATCGAATAAGGACGAGTACTTTTACGGACCACCCCGCCCTCTGCCACAGCACACCAGATGCGACAACCCAGAGTACGGCTACTCGGTCCAAGAAACGGCAATCAGCGCAGCTAATCGGTCGCGATCTCGGCACCATCGACGAGCGCGTCGAGTTTCGCCCACGCGATCTCGGGGGCAACCATCCCGAGACCGGCCTGGGTGCCGAAGCCACAGTCCGGAGCAGCGACTAGGGGTGTGCGTCGTCGACCGCGCTCGCGACGCGCTCCAGACGATCTGTGATCGTCTCTGGGTGGTCGATGATGTTCGTTTTGACGTCGACGACGCCCGGGATGAGTGTCCAGTCATCCGGGAGTGGGTGATCGGCTCTCGGAGGGTTCGTGATCGAACGGATCACTTGAGAGACCGATGGATCGGTTTCGTCCACAGGGATTCATATGGTGTCCGCAAAACGTGATAGAGAGAGATGAACAGAGAGGACGTTCGGGACTATATACAACGCTCTGAATCGGTTTTCGAAGGGTCTCCACAGTTGGACGAGGCGAATACGAAGGCCGCTGTCCTGCGTGATTTTCTGGACCTGCTTGGGTGGGAAATTCCGACGAATACGCAGCTTGAGTACCCGGTCGAAGCATTCGGACAGACATACAAGGTCGATTATGCTCTCATTCTGGAGGGAACGCCGCTCGCGTTTCTGGAAGCGAAAGGGGTTGACACAGCTCTGACAGAAGATCACGACGAGCAACTATCATCATATATGACAAACATGAACGTCAACTACGGTATTCTTGCAAACGGGAAACAGTACAGGTTCTTTCAGCGCCGTGTAGATGCTTCGAACGTCAACGTACAGCAGGTAGGTGATGTAGAACTACAGGATCTTCCGGACAGGATGGGAGTTTTGGAAGCGTTTTCGGAGGGTGCTATCGAATCCGGCGAATCGGGGGAGATTCTCGAACGAATCAACGAGCTTTGGGAAGCGCGGACCACGCTCGAAACCGAGAAGGACAACTTAGCCAGCGAGATTGATAGCCTGCTGTCCGATCGAATTTCGAACACGATTTCTTCGCTCGCTGAGTCTCAGGCGAAGGAGATGATTGATAGGTTGATTGAAGACATCGAATCCGAGGTAGATTCGAACGGTGGCGATTCAGGCCAGTCAGTAGGTGGCAGCGGAGGGACTGGTATTGGATCATCCAAGAATTTCATCGAAGGTACAATTGAGCGTGCAGAGATCGAAGGGGAGAGTGACGAAAAAGTGGCAGTGTTCCCCGTCAAGGAATCTGGTCTACCGTTTATGAGGGAGAACAATGCGTGGGGCTATGTTCGCGTCGGGGACGAGTTCAACCACGTGGCAATGTACGTAACTCGGGACGTGGGTGAGGTGCGGTACTTCGCTACCATGAAGGAGGTTATCTCAGTAGACGAAGCTGAATTGGTTCGTCCTGCAGAGGAGTATGTAGATCGGGCGAAGATAGCTGATGACAAGAAGGTGATCCGGTTTGAATCCGGTAGTTTGTACGAACTGGAAGATCCGGTTCCGTTCGAGACGAAATATCCACAGTCACTCCAGTACACGACGCTCGAAGCACTTCGGAATGCAGAGACGACAGACGATATGCTATGAACATTCAACAACTACATGAGTTCGATATGATGTCTCAAGGGAAGGCCGGAGGCTGGTACGCATCGTCTATGCTATCAACGATCGAACGCACTGATCTTAGCGAGGGAGAACAGGATGACGATTTGCTTGATGAGGCAACGGATATTTTCCTTAGTGAACTCTCCGAGCGGCACGATTCCGCGCTTTTTGACCGCCGAGTACGGGTGGCTGGGTTCAATCAACGGTTACACAGTCGATGGCGAGAGGCGTTCGAAGCACTGGAATTCGCAATCTTAGCGCATGAGCAGGCTGGTGTTCTGTATAAGGTCGATCATGATTTGAAGTATCCAAATGACGAAGACAAATCATACGAATACTCGGCACTTGTCAGATTGCACGCTCGGGCATGTCAGATAGCGCAGGAGATACTAACGTTAGTCAGAGCCGGCTACGCGGACGGGGCAATGGCACGGTGGCGAGCACTGTTCGAAATAGGAACTGTAGCCGACTTCATCGCTGACCACGGCAATGAGACAGCAGAACGATTCCTCAAGTTTAGCGTGAGAGAGACACTACGAGAGGCAGAAGAGTACGAGGAGTACTACGAGAATCTCGGATTTGCGCCAGTGGAGGACGGTGTGATTGAGGATTTGCGAGAAGAGATGAATGAACTTAGGTCTGAATACGGAAATTCGTTTGACAGCAATTACGGGTGGGCGGAGCAGGATCTGGACGGTGATGCTTCGCGCAGAGCAGTGGCAAGAGAGGTTGGAACTGTGAAATTCATGCCATTCTACGCTTTCGCAAGCAACGCAATACATGGTGGATCGAAAGGGACCCAGTACCGATTAGGATTAACTGAGGAAACGCAAGGCGAGTTACTATCAGTTGGACCCACTAATGTCGGGTTTACCGATCCGGCTCAGCTGACCTCGCTAATGTTGCACCGAGTAACGGCTGCCTTGCTCGGGTTGGGAGAAGTGTCATACTGGAAAGTGATCGTGAGGGCACTGGATGAAATCGCGCACGAAGTTCCCGAGATGTTTGTTACTACGCCAGTTAAATCGTCGGTACAAGAGGCGAGTAGTGAACTTACAAATGCGATCATGGAACAGGTCAAGGAACAGATGACAGAACGAGAGGGAATAGATATGATAGAAGATATTGAGGTTGACGACATCGAAATTGACGAAATATTGGACGACGTGTTTGATTTGGAAGCCAACAAATAGATAGGACCGCGGATCAGATGGTGAAGACGGTTTCGGACGGGGTTACAGAGAGTCAATATGGAATGCGAGTCCGGCGACAGACACAAGCCGACAGCGGATAAGAACGAATCATGAGCGCGGAACAGCGTCGGATCACGCTGACCGAGAACCCTGACGGGTGGTGGACGGCCCACGAGGAAACGGTCGGTCTCACCGCGCAGGAAGAAACGAGGGACGACGCTCTTGACGCGCTGGACGAGGTTCTCGAAGCCGTCGGAGAAGATGCCGGTCGGTCGCCGACTGACGACGAGCTACGGGAACTCGGGATTGATCCAGAGGACAACGAGACAGGCGGTGAACTCCCCGACGTGCTGAAATAGACACGATGGGCACGCGAGATTTCTCGGGTCACGATATTGTGAAGGTGCTCGGCACAAGGGAAATCGCTCATCCCGATACATCGTAACACAGCAGTTTCTCGAACCAGTCATTCGGTGAGTTGAGTTTCAGTCCGAGGAAGCCGAGGTATTTCTGGAGGTGATGTTTCGAGACACCGCGGAACTTCGCCAGCCACTGGTGAAGGAAGCTGTGGCGGTTCTCACACGTGTTTGTGTGGGCGTCGCCGATCACGTAGGTATCGGAGTGGGTGACGGCCAGATGGCCGTCCACCCCCTCCTTGTCCTCGATGTCGTCGTAGATCGTGTAGCCGTCGGTGCAGAGAATGACGCTTCCGTCTCCGTACTCGGCGATGTCCTCATCGGCATCTTGCAGGTTCTCACGGACGAGGAACCGAACTCGTCCGTCATCCCGACGGACGAGTGTCAAGACTGGCGGTTTGTCTGATGCGAAGGTTCCGCGTCCCTTTTTTTGAGTCCGCGCTTGCGTGGATTGCCGTCCTCGTCTTCGATTCCTTTCTCACCAGCTGTGACGTAGACCTCGTCAGCTTCGCACACATCGTAGAGGTCGAACTCGTCGATATCACTGCTGACGTCCTGGACTTTGTGGACGAAGTTGAGGATGACTTCGTAGTCTCGATCGAGATCTCGAGCGATCTGAGCGGTCGGCTCAGATCGCATCTCCTTGACGATGTAGAACATCTCTTCGAGTCCGAAGCGGTGCTGCCAGAAAATCGTCTTCGTGAGGTCGCTGAAGTAGGTCTCGCACTCCTTGCACCAGTACTGCTGGGCGTCCTTGTCGGTCGTTCCGCGTTTGACGACGGCGTCATCTCCGCAATGGACACACGTCACCGTCTCGCCGAAGCGGGCGAGACGGAGACGTTCAAAACATCGCTCACGTGGTGGAAGGAAGACCCGGGCTGACTCCTCGTCCATCGTTGGCCGGTATGTGATCCGCCAGCGGAATTGGTGTTACGATCTATCGAGATGAGCGCAAAACCTTTGAGCAAGGCAAAAGGCACTCAGTCATAATCAACCGATTCCTAGGCAATTCAAGATCACATTGGAGGGTGTTGCGACTGTTGCCTTTCGGCTGTGATGGCTGTGTCGAGACTCGTGCGGGTTCCATCTTCGTCGACGAAGACAATGTCGTCACCAATCCGGTCCCAGACGTGATTGAACAATTCCATCAGGTCCTCGCAGTAGACGCTTGGATTGTCATAACCCGATTCAGGAGACCATCGGTGGGGGAGGTATCCTCCGCCACAGGCCTGTTCATACTGACACTCCTTGCACTTGTCGGCCAGTGTCAACGATGCCCGGTATGCGGACTGCCAAGTTGGGTCCTCCGCAGTATCCTGCAGATCGTGCGTGTGGATCGAAACGTCAGTCTCCGTATTCTTAGCACCTCCAATCCGCAGAACATCGAGTGGCTCCAGGGTACCGTCGGTGAGCATCGTCACTAGTTGGATCGGTCCGTATCCAATCGCTTCACACTGTGGAGTTCCACCAAGAACTGACTTGAGGAGGGCCTCGATGTACCGAATCGAGACTCCGTGATCCGCGTATTCGTCATACCAGCAGTCGAAGAGCTGCTTGTAGTAGTCGGCAATCGACGCGGGGTCATCTTCGTGAGTCGCGTCCGGAACGAGCACGTCAAATTGAGTAACACCGAGTTCCTCGACGAAATGCTTGATGAGTTTGACCGGGTCACTAGTCGGGTCGCAGACCGCCAGCAAGTAGGGATCGACGTGTTGCTCCTGTAGACACTCGATGCCGCTACGAACACGCTCGTATGTCCCTTCTCCCTGGTGGTCGACACGGTTCTCGTCATGGACCTCAGGCGGTCCGTCGATGCTCACCGAGACATCGACGCCGTAGATCCGGAAAAGTCGCACCCACTCCTCATCAATCAGCGCCCCGTTCGTCGTGATGCTCGTATTGATCCGACAGTCCGTCCGCTCGCCGATTGCTGCGAGCTCGTCCATTAGGTGAACGAACCGCGGTTTCCCGAACAGAAGTGGTTCGCCGCCGTGGAACAGGACTGTGAACTCCGAAAGATCGTAGTCCTGGATATGGGATTCGAGTTTTCGGCACAGCGCCTGCTCAGTCTCCGGTTCTAGCACCGGCGGCTTTTCAAGCACCGTTGGATCCTTGAACCAGTAACAGTATGTGCAATCGAGATTGCAACGAGACGCAAGCTTCAGTAGAAGATAGTCAAAAACTGGTCTTCCGTTCGTATCACTCGGCATCTTCTCTACGACTGTATTCAGGTCGCCCTTGTTCACGAAGTAGTTCAAGCATCCGCTGGTCGATGGCAAGCTGTGCTTCGTCAAGGAACTCAGCGGCCTCCTCGCCCATTTCATCCACAACCGCGTATCCCCTGATGTAATTTTTCGTATAACCGTCCTTCGAGAAGGTTCCTCCCTTGTAGTGCTCGCTAACGAGACCCTCGGCTTCGCCTGGAACAGGCCGCACTTCATCGACAATTTCGCTAATAATCTCCGGTTTTGATTCGATATCGATCTCCGGACCGTATTCCTCGATGAGCTGATCGAGGACGTCATCGTCAATTGTTGTCATGGGCTGACAATACATACCACATATCCACCCATAATAAATTTAATCATATCTATATTACGGGCAGAGAAGCGAAATTAACTGTTCCAAACTAGGCAGGAGTTGAATTCTCGTAATTGTGATATTGATTCAGATATGAAATTTCTGTATAAATTGCCGGATTCCCTTTCAGTGGGGATTGGCTAACCAACCGTCTGTGGTAGATCCTGATTCGCCGGGCATCGCTAGAATCGAGAGACACGATGAACTGCGAGTAGTCGCTGAAGCCGATCAGTATACCAAGACGGCACACAACCTCAGTTGCCGCTGACCACCCCAGCGAGTCCAGCCAGCGTACCCACAATCGCAGCGACCATCGCAACAAGCGATCCGAGAATTACCACCAGAAGCAGGAACGTGCCGTCGACAACGGCCGCGAGAACGCCCTTACTAGGTCCAGATGTCCCAGCGCCGCTACGGTAGAACGGCAGTTGAACAGTCAACTGAACCCACTCCTTCTTCCGACCGCTGGCTTGACGAGCGTCCAGTGACGGACGCACCACTCCCGACTTCGTAAAGATTCCCCTGACAGGCCATCTCGGATAGTAGGCCATCAGCAACCCTTGTAGCGCTCTATCCTTCGCTTCGCCACGATCGATGAAGGAGAGGTTTCGATCAGTAGGCGGTAGCTACAGGGTGACTACTTGACGTACTTCACGCTCCAGTGACTTCAGCGAGATTCTCATGAAGTCACCCTCCAACAGGCGCGAGAGCGTTCAGGCGAGGACGGGTCGGTTGTCCTCATCGAGTTCGCCGGCTTCCTCTTTGTCCGCGATAAACTCAATGAGTGCCCAGTCGAACTCCGCGAGCTTCTGGGCGGCCTTGTTCTCGCGGTTGATTTCGTACATCGGGCTGTTCCCGACCGTCCGGGTTTTCGTGACGAGTTCCCACCGCCGCAGGTCCTCGATGTGGTTGTAGAAGCTACTCGTCCCGATGCCAGCCTGCTCGCAGATGGCCGCCGTGTTGAGGTCGCGGTCGGCTTCGCTGATGAGCACTTCGAGGATGCGGACCTTGGT
>NZ_JAQJDA010000016.1:0-70514 GCF_028617175.1 Halococcus sp. PRR34
AAAGACTCCTCTTCCGCTTCATCTCAATCGTTCTAACGACTCACCCCGACGCCGTCGGCGGATTCAATAGAGCTGTTCAACACGGTCGTCTTCCCTGCGCCGAGATTGCCGCTCAGCACGGTGACGGGAATCGTCTCTCGACTCATCATTAACAACTGTGCACCGTATCTTATTTATATTCAGATATTCTATACCAGTTATTGTTAAGAATGACCTCAGACACGATCCGTAAATATGAGTCGCTTGACGTGGCCGTAGTTGGTGCAGGAGCCGCTGGAGTCGGGATCGGAGCCGTCCTTGCCGATCTCGATATCGGCTCCTACGTCATTTTCGAGCGTGACGATGTCGGCGCGTCCTTTCGACAATGGCCAGAGGAAATGCAGTTCATCACACCATCGTTTCCGAGCAACAGCTTCGGATGTCGTGATCTGAACGCCATAACCACGGACACATCACCTGCCTTCGCCCTCGATCGAGAACACCCGACCGGCGTGGAGTACGCCGAATATCTCCAAGGAGTCGCTGAGTTCCACGATCTTCCTGTCCGAACGGGTGTCGAAGTGGAGTCTCTCGAACGTCATAAGGACGGTTTCGTACTGCATACGACTTCCGGCGTCATCCACAGTCGCTTCGTCGTTTGGGCGGCTGGTCAGTTCGACCAGCCGAACGACGACCCGTTCCCTGGCGCGAACTACTGTGTCCACAACTCCCGGGTGAGTTCGTGGAGTGAGTTCGCCACAGAGTGTGTCGACGATCTTGTTGTTATTATTGGTGGCTACGAGAGTGGGATCGACGCGGCCCTGACGCTCGCCAACTATGGCCAGGAAGTGCTGGTCCTCGACGAAGAGGGGCCATGGCAGTTCCGGGGGCCCGACCCAAGTGAAGTACTCTCCCCTCACACTAGCCAGCAGCTTCACGACGCGCTCGAAAATGGCGCATCGATCGCGCTTGGGGACGGTACTCGTGTCGAGCGTGTCGATATGAAAGACAGTACGTTCGACGTTCGTGGCAGTGACGGAGAGTTCTACACGACCCGAAACCAGCCCGTACTTGCGACGGGTTTCGAGAGGGGACTCGGACTGGTAGACGAACATTTCGATTTCGAGGACGGGTTTCCACAGATCACCGAGCACGACGAATCAGCCACGACCTTGGGACTGTTTCTCGTTGGACCCCAGGTCGCACACAACGGACAGCAGTTCTGCTTCATCTACAAGTTCAGACAGCGATTCGCAGTTGTCGCCGACGAAATCGCCGCTAGACTCGGCATCGATCGCTCCCCGCTCGATGTGTACCGTGAGAAAAACATGTTCCTCGAGGATCTGTCCTGATGTGAGTCCGACATGTGTGACTGCTAGCTATGATATCAACGATTGCCCGAGCCGACGACAGAACCGATCGTACGAACGGGCACACAGAAGACGACAGCCACGTCCGTCGTACGATCGGCCGTGAACAAGCGATTGTCACTAGTGACGATATTGGCCTCCATCGACCGTCGTTCCGTGAACTAATGCAGAAGACGAGATTAATCAAACATGATTGACAGACGGTCGCCATCGAACAGTGCTCCGTCGGCAGAGAGCGAATCGAAAGAGCCCGTCGTTGTCGTCGGGAAAGAGAGCGTCGGTAAATCGGAACTCATCTCCAAGATGGCTGGCGCGTATCCGATAACGGGGAACTTTCGCGGGACGACCGTCGATGTTGAACGGTACGAATCGGATCGGTTTGTCTTCGTGGACACGCCCGGAATCCTCCTCGGGACAGATACAGAGACGACGCGGGCGGCTATCCGTGCCGTCGAGGAAACTGAGACGGTGGTACTCGTACTCCGGGCGACGAACATCGACGATGATCTCCAGGACCTTCTGCCACTGGTGCAGGGAAAACTCGGTGCGATTGCTGTCACGTTCTGGGACAAGGTGGATAACAGGAACGAAGCACGTGAGGAGCTGGACGGGCTTGCAGCCGCTCTTGGTGTACCACTCGTCCCGGTCGACGCTCGGAACGTCTCTCGCATAGCGACAGACAGCGGCACCGGTGCCACGAGGAGCGACTACAATCAGCTCATCAGTGCGATTCAGAATGCCGATGAGTTCCCGGGTGGAGTCGACCGACGGACAGATATTCACCTCGAACCGCCGGAGACGATCATCGAGCACCCCGTCTTCGGACCGCTCGTCAGCATACTACTTCTCCTGCTGCCCGCAGCTGTTGCAGTCCACTTCGCAAACGCTGCTGCCGCCGAACTCTCCCCTCGAGTCAGCACAGTTCTTGAACCCGTGGTTCAGTGGGCAAACAGTCTTCCGGGCCCAGTTGCAGCAGTTCTGGGTGGTGAGTACGGCCTCCTCTCGATGGGACCGTTCCTGTTCGTCTGGGCAGGACCGACGATTCTCATCTTCGCCGTCTTCATGGCAGTCTATAAGAAGAGCGGGATCGTCACGCGGATTACTGCGTCACTCCATCCACATCTTCGACGGGTTGGTCTCACTGGACGGGACCTCGTTCGCGTCATAATGGGCTTTGGCTGTAACGTCCCAGCGGTCACCAGTACCCGCGGTTGTTCGGACTGTACGCGCCGGACGACCGTCTCGGCCATCGGTTTCGGGTCGGCCTGTTCGTATCAGTTCCCCGCTACGCTCGCAGTGTTCGCGGCAGTCGAGATGCCGTGGCTCGTCTTCCCATATCTCGGTGTTCTCACGACGACGACGCTCATCTACGCACGGCTGATCGCCCCGGAGAACGCACGGACGACCTCGCTCGCCACCGGGAACCGCGCGTTCCTCCAGTGGCCGACGTGGCAGTCGGTGTGGCTCGAAACCCGAACCGTGATTCGAAGTTTCTTCGTGAAGGCGCTGCCTGTGTTCGTCGGTATCGTGTTCGTCGCATCGCTCCTCGATTATCTCGGAGCGCTCGACGTGACGGGAGACGTCCTCGCGCCGGTGATGGGGCTGTTCAATCTCCCCGGCGAGACAGCACTCGTCGTCGTTTTAGGTTCGATCCGGAAAGATGGCCTGCTGTTGTTGCAGTCGGATGGATTGAGCCCGACGCTAACGACCATGACCCCCGTTCAAGTCCTGACTGCCGTCTATCTGGCTGGAGTGTTGCTCCCCTGTCTCGTCACCGCAATCACGGTCGCGAAGGAACTTTCAGTGAACTACGCGGGGCGAATGATGCTCCGCCAAGCTACGGCTGCTGCGGGCTTCTCTCTGCTCATCGCATGGGGTGGCTCGCTTCTCGTCTGATCGATGACTGCTCGAACGATGACGCTCGCGGTCGACCTCGCCGCATTGCATCGGCTGCAGAACCCGCGAGCGGTCGTCGTCGACACGAGACAGTGGGCTCAACACGTCGGTATCGTCGCGAAGGATAGCGACGCCGCGGTAGGGTTCACCACCCGTCACGTCATCCGCCGTGACTTCCCACGAAACTCCTGTGACAGGAAGACAGCCCTGAAAAATGCACACTCACGATTCAAAACAGATCGACACGTGTACGTCGGGGTCGAAGACAGTCGGATTCTCGCGGAAGGTTCCGAGTGGGAGTTTTTGTATGTCGAGACTGCTGCAGAGATGGCCGGGTGGCTGCTCGGAGATGATACGTGTGATGATCGAACGCTACGAGCGCGGCTTCGGAAGCTGTTCTGAACGCCACTCTACAGAGAATGACTCGCCCATCACCACACAAAGACTCGTACCATGGATCGACGCTATCCATGGGCTTCCATCAGGACTCAGTCCTCCTTGTTGGGGTGTGGGCATCAAACGAGGCTGCGCTCATCGGCACGAACCCGTTTTCAACATCCCCTTCAAATCTACCGCGTTGCCTCCGAGGCATCCGGAGAGCGTCGTCGCTCGGCATCGAAGCTCCTCGTTGTCGATACGAACAGCACTTCGCCTTTCTGGAGACAGATACCTCATCGTGGCCGTCTTCGATGTAGTCGTGAAGAACACCGTACCAGCGGAGGTCGGCTACCGACATTCATCATGCACAGCTATCTCTGAAATACGAAAGGAGTTCGACGACAGAGCTCGGTTTTACGATCTGGATCTGGTGATCGTCTCTCCGATAGTGTCGATTGGTATCAGAGAGTATTCGACGGTCAACGCTTCATCCACGGCACGGACTTTCCTGACGAACGTCGAGATGTCTTCGAGATGTCCCTCCAGCACGAACGACTCCATACACCCACGTTTTTCACCGACGCAGTTGTGCGCGTTTGACGAGAGAAGGTCGTCGTGCTCGTGGCGGAGATCCATCATCCGCTCCTCGACCTGTGGACTGTTGTACTCGAACACGGCCGTGACCACTCCCATGAGCTCACTGTCGTCGGGGGGATCGTCCTCAAACTCTCCGAGAAGGGCCCGTGCAGCTTCGCGGACCACCTCGCTCCGACCCGCGTAGTCGTGGTCATCGGCGAACCCATCGATCCGGTCGAGAAGCGAATCCGTCATCGAGACGCTAACGATCTCCATATGTTAATTTTGCGTTTCGAGATATTAAAATCGGTCGGTCGCCTCCCCGCCGATGAGTGCCCGGATGCGTTCGGTGTACTCGACGAACGAACCATCCGTTCGAGACCGCGGCCGCGAAAGATCGACATCGACGATCTCTTTCACCCGTCCAGGCTCAGGACTCATGACGACCACTCGATCACCGAGGAGGGCCGCCTCGTTGACCTCGTGGGTCACGAAGAGCGTCGTTTTTCCCGTCTCCTGCCAGATGTCGAGCAGTTCGGCGTGAAGCCGCTCGCGAGTCCGGGCGTCGACGCTTCCGAACGGTTCGTCCATCAGCAACACGTCAGGATCGACGGCAAGTGCGCGTGCTACGGCGACGCGCTGTTTCATCCCTCCACTGAGTTCCTTCGGATAGGCGTCTGCGACCCCATCGAGACCGACGAGATCGAGCATCTCATGACAGCGGTTGTCACACGCTTCTCGCGCCATCCCCTGTCGTTCGAGCCCGAAACAGACGTTCTCCTGGACCGTGAGCCACGGAAACAAGCCGTACTCCTGAAACACCATCCCGCAGTCGGTGTCGGGACCGTCAACCGTCTCGCCGTCGATCACGACCGTTCCCGCCGTCGGTGCTTCGATCCCCGCGACCGCTCGAAGGAGCGTCGTTTTCCCACAGTCCGAGGGACCAACGAGACAGACGAACTCGCCGCTCTCGACGGTGAACTGCACATTGGACAGCGCCTGCACCGACTGGCGCTCGGACTCGTAGCGCTTGCTCACACCATCGACGAGGATTTCTGGAGTGTGGTCGGTATCGTCCGCGTCGCCAGTGCCGTTAGCGTGGGCACCGACCCGCTCGATCGCATCGGCGCTCTCGTCTACTCGCGCCACGCGAGCATCCTCCCTTCGACGCTGCGGAACGCTCCGTCGGTCACGAGATAGACGAGGCTGATCACCAGCATATACGCGACGCTTATGTCCATCGCGAGGTTGTTCGAGGCGTTGATGATCTCGTAGCCGACGCCGGGTGCGCCGAACAGCTCCGCGCCCACGACGATCATCCAGCACCGACCGATGCTCGTCCGAAAGCTCGTCAGGATCTGTGGCGCGGCACTTGGGAGGACGACGTAACGGATCATTTCAAGGTCTGCCCGAACCCCGAGGCTCGACGCGACCTCCGTGAGCTGGGTGGGAGTGCTTTCGACGCCGCTGTACGCGCCGTAGAAGTTGATCCAGAACGCGCCGATGAACACGATGAACGCCGCTCCCGTATGACCGATCCCGAACCACACGATCGCGAAGACGATCCATGCCAGCGGCGGGATCGGCCGCAGGATTCGAACTACCGGCGTCAGTGCGTCATCGAGTCGCCCGCTCCATCCGAGGGCGACACCGAGTGCGATCCCGAACGATGCCCCGATGAGCAACCCCGGAACGTAATGGAGCAAGCTCTGGGCGAGCTTCACCACCATCCGTGCGGTCTGGATCTCAGTGCCGACCACCGGGAGCGTAAGTCTCGCACTCGTCGTGAGCTGCTCGACGAACGCGCTCGCCGCCGCCAGTGGACTCGGAAGGAGATACGCCGGTGTAACGACCGACGATGCTGCCCACCACAGCCCGAGAAATCCGATCGTTCCGAGGACTCCACGCACGATCCGACTCGCGTTCCACTCGGGAAACGTCCGTTTTCCAGTAGCCTGGTCGGTGTCACTCGTTTCGATGCTCATTGGTTCGAGACGGTATCGTAGACCTCGAAGTCGAACAGTTGGTCGGGCGAGACCACCGAATCCGTGTTTCCGACCTCTTTGACGAACTCGGCCATCGTCGCCGCCTGATCTCTGAGTTCATGTGGATCGGAGAGGAAATCGGACGCCTGGGAGTCGATCGCCTCCCGCGCCAGTTCGGTACTGACACCCGACCCGATGACCGCCGCGGCGTCTTCGGCCGCTTTCTTTGGGTTCTCGCGGAGGAACTGCGTTGCTTTGCTGTGCTGTTCGACGAACTGTTCGGCAACGCTCCCAGGGACACTGTTCTGGACGAACGTCACGGTTACTGGGTGCCCCGGAAGGATCTCACCAGACCATGCGACCTCACCGAAGCCCTGCTCGCTCGCGATCACCGTCGCAAACGGCTCCTGGATCATCGTCGCGTCGATCTCACCCGCCTGGATCGTCTGTGGGGCCTTCGCCGGGGACAGCTTCACCTTGTCGATCACCGACTCCATCTCACCGAGATCGAGATCCTGCTCGATCCAGTATCGCAGGACGACGTCCGGAACGCTCCCGTCGGGTGGAACGCCGAATTTCATCTTCCTCCCGTGCTGGTTCTCGAACGCCGAGAATGCATCCCCCTGCTGGTTCGTGTACAGATCAGCGAACGCGCTCGTCGCCATCACCCGGAACCCGTTCCGGCTGTTCGCCGCCAGTACGTTCGCCGCTTTGCCCTTGTCGACGAGCACCATCGCTGGCGTGATCCCGAACAGCGCGATATCGACCTCGTCGCTCGCGAACGCCTTGACGACGCTCGGACCGTTCGAGAACCGTTCGACGGTCACTGCCGAGGAGATCGATTCGTAGTAGCCCTCCTCTTGCATGATGTAGTGCTGCATATTCGGGTAGATCGGCACGTAGGCGACAGTGAGCTGCCCCATATTACTCGTCGTGGCAGTAGTGTTGGTTCCTTCAGCATCGCTGCTGCCGGGATTGCCCTGGCCGACACAGCCGGCCAGTCCCACCACACTACCCGCTGCTATCCCACCTGCTGCGAGGAGCTGCCGCCGGGTGCGTTCACTCATAGCTACTGCTATCTGCCACCCCAGCCTTAATAAAAGCTACTATCGAAGGCAAGCTTTTTATTAAGATGGGTGAGCGACAGCGCTATTGGACGCTCTTTGGTTCGTGCGTTAGGACGCTGATCCTGAGACAGTGACCAGATTCCGCTCGCGGCTCGTTTACTGTACCAAGAAACCGACTGCATCGAACATCCATTCCGTGCATTCAGCACCGACCCAGCCGACGGCAGAGTGCATGAGCATATCACTTGCCGGGTTTCAGAAACAGCGGTCGTCATCGTCGTCGCACACACCGAGACGACGGTTCGTGACGTCGCACGCCCTGGGAAAGTATGGCTATATAGAAGTCATAGAAGGGTACTTACGATCCCTATTGCTACGTAGCGATGATGCAGGAGAGCCCAGTGAGTCGGCGCGCAGTGCTGGCCGGTGGAGCCGGCCTCTGTGCGGGACTCGCCGGTTGTATCAGTACGAGTGCGACGCCGCCGAGTCAGGCAGGCGGGAACGATTCGGGTGGTGGCGGTGGCAACGAGAACGTCCCGACGCTCCGTCTGGGTGGCTCCTCGACGGTGTTCCCGATCGTCGACAGGGCGGCGTCGTTCTGGGGGACGAACGCCGCTCCACCCGACGAAGAGTACTGGACGCCCGACGAGTACGGGATCAGTACCGACGAGCGCCTCGCGGACTACTGGGCGGGACAGTACGGTTTCGATGCGATCGACAGCGAGACGCCCCCGATCGCGGTGTCGGTGGAGCTCAGCCACTCGGGAACGGGGCTCGAAAACCTCCGGAAGGGACGGCTCGACCTCGGGAACTCGAGCGCACCCGTGAAAGCCGAGTTCCCCGAGTTGGAGCAAGCCGAGCTCTCGAAGTACACGGATCACGTCGTCGGTGTCGACGCCCAGCCGATCGTCGTGAGCGGGGCGATCGCCGAGGCCGGCGTCGAGAAGATCTCGGCTGAGACCCTGAAGGGGATCTACGCCGGCGACATCACGGACTGGCGGGACGTTCCGGGCTACGAGGGACCGAAAGTAGAGATCCAGACGGTCGGGCGCGCCGAGGGCTCGGGCACCGACACCGCGTTCCGGAACAACCTCTTCGGCGATTCGGACGCCCCGATCCCCGGCGTCGACAGCCGGAAAGGGCAAAACCAGCAGGTCAGACAGATCGTCGCGAACTCCGACAACGCGATCGCGTACATGGCGCTCGCGTTCGTCGACGACTCCGTCTCCACGATCGCGCTGACGTTCGACGGCACCGAGTACGTGCCCGGCGAGAACCTCGCGGAGGGTGGCTACCCGCTCGCGCGTGATCTCCACTGTTACACGTGGGACGGCACGTCGAAGAAGGAGGCCGCGTTCGTCCGGATGATTCTCAGCGAGTACGGCCAGGCGAACTTCGTGAAGGGTGCGGGCTACGCGGTACTGACCGACAAACGACAGCAACGCCAGCGCGACAAGCTTCCGACCCCGCAGCAATGAGCACCGGGACCGGACTTTCGGGACGGATGGAAGGGGTCGCTGGCGGGATGGGCCACGTCGGCGGGCTCGTCCTCGCGACGCTGCTCGCCACCGCGGTCACGTTCTTCCTCGCGCCGGGGCTCGTCGTGTACCCGCTCGCGGCGGTCGTCGTGAGCGTGGCCTACGGCTGGGTCGCCGACGAGGCGACGACCGCCCGCACGCTCGCACTCGCGGCGACGGTCGTGACGGTGCTCGTCCTCGGGCTGATCATGATCTATCTCGTCGCGCGGTCGTTCCCGGCGTTCCGGGCGATGGGTCTCGACATTTTGACGAAGACCGACGGGACGCTGTGGGCATCGAGCGAGGCGATCTACTCGCTCGTCCCGATGATGTGGGGGACGCTGGTCACGACGCTCATTGCGGTCGTGATCGCGGCCCCGCTCGGCGTCGCGGGCGCGGTGTTCATCAGCGAGATGGCCCCCGACTGGGCACGGAACGTCCTCAAACCCGCGGTGGAGGCGCTCGCGGGGATTCCGTCGATCGTCTACGGTTTCATCGGGTTCACGGTTCTCAACCGGTTCATGATGGACGAGTTCGCGCTGCCGGACTTCGGCAGCCTGTTCGTGGTGGGGACCGTGATCGGCGCGATGGCGCTGCCCACCGTGGTCTCCGTGGCCGAGGACGCGATCACGAGCGTGCCCGGCCCAATGAAGGACGGCTCGCTCGCGCTTGGTGCGACCGGCTGGCAGACCACGACCGACGTCACGGTGCCCGCGGCCTTTTCCGGCATCTCCGCCGCTGTCCTCCTTGGTGTGGGGCGCGCGGTCGGCGAGACCATGGCCGCGACGGTGATTCTCGCCAACGTCACGGAGCTGCCCGACCCGCTGTACGACGTGTTCGGCAACACCATCACGCTCACGAGCCTGATCGCCAGCCAGTACGGCATCGCGAGCGGTCTCCAGATGAGCGCGCTGTTCGCCGCCGGCGTCGTCCTCTTCGTGACGGTGCTCGGTCTCAGTCTCGGCTCGCAGTACATCGAACGCCGGATGCAGCGCAAACTCGGGGGGAGTGAGTGATGGCCGAAACGAGCACATCCGCCCTCACTCGCGGTACGTCCGGCTCGCTCCGGTACGCGGCTGGCGCGGTCACCGGCCTCGGCGTCGGTGTCCTGCTCGTGAGCCTGCTCGCGTTCGCGGGGGCGATCCCGACCGGCACCGTCGCGGGCGTCCCGCTGCTCGATCTGCTCGCGGTCGTCCTCGGAGCGGGGGCGCTCGGTATGATCGGTGTCGGGACCGCCTCGTCGGCAGGACTGCTCGACACGACGCCGGATCACACCGCGGGCACGTCGATCGCGGCGGTGTTCGGGGTTCTCGGCTTCGTCGCCGGCAGCCTCGTAGCTGCACAGACGCTCGGGCTGGCGACGCTCTGGCCGCTCGGCGGAATCGCGGGCGCGGCGCTCGGCGTCGGTCTCGCGCTCGTCCCGCGCGAAGACGTGGCGCTCGCCGCGACCGGCGGCGGGTTCGCGCTGATCACGAGCCTCGTCGTTCTCACCGGCGTCATCGGCTCGAACTGGTCGTGGCAGCCGAGCGGACTGTCGGTCGTTTTCAGCGCCGACACGACCGTGCCGCTGCTGTTCGGCGTCGCCGGCCTGCTGCTCGCGTGGGTCGGCGCACAGGCGATCGCCGGGTTCGGCACGCAGGGCAAGGCGCGCGGCGCGTCGCTGCTCGTGAGCGCGAACGCCGCGGGGATGATCGCGCTGCTCGTGGTGCTGGTTTCGTTCATCGCCGTCCGCGGGTGGGGGCCGATGACCGAGGGAATCCGATACGGGCTGTTCTGGGAGCCGCTCACGTGGTTTCAGGTCCCGATCTGGAACCAGTGGGTCATCGTCGACGCGCCGACGATCTGGTTTTACTGGCCGTTCGCGATGGAAGGCGTCGCGATCACCAACCCAGTAAACGGCGTCGCCCCCGCAATCGTCGGCACGGTCTGGCTGGTGGTCGGCGCGGTGACGTTCGCGGTGCCGCTCGGGGTCGGAACTGCGGTGTTCCTGACCGAGTACGCCGAGCAGGGCCGGATCACCGCGCTGGTCGAGATCGCGACCAACGGGCTCTGGAGCACGCCGAGCGTGGTCTACGGCCTGTTCGGGCTCGCGTTCCTCGTCCCACGGATCGGCAACCAGAGCACGCTGCTGTCGGGAATGATCGTGCTCGGGTTCATGTTACTGCCGCTCGTGGTCATCACGAGCCGGGAGGCGCTGCTCAACGTCCCCGACGAGTACCGCGACGCGAGCGCCGCGCTCGGGGTCAGCCGGTGGGAGACGATCAAGACCATCGTGTTGCCGGCCGCAATGCCGGGCGTCATCACCGGCACGATCCTCGGCGTCGGCCGGATCGCAGGCGAGACGGCACCCATTTTGCTGGTGCTCACCGGCGAGCCGTTCCCCGCCGAAGGGCCCGATCTTCTCGACTTCTCGGCCGGGTTCACGTCGTCGTTCCCGTTCGTGGAGGTGAGCGCGATCAACCCGGACGCACTGCTCCAGTCCGCGACCGCGCTGCCCTACCAGCTGTTCGCCACCATCACTGCGGGTGTCGGCGACGTCTCCGAGGGCTTCAGATGGGGGACGGCGCTCGTCCTCCTGTTGGTGGTGATGAGCTTCTACGCCGTCGGTATCGCCTCGCGAATCTACTTCCGGAGGAAACTCGACGCATGAGTACGACACAAACCGAACCAGAGGAACGACCCGAACGCACCGCCGCCGAAACCGACGAACGCATCGATCCCGCGTGGACCGAGTACGGGTTCGACGGCCGGACGAAACTCGCCGTCGACAGCCTCGACGTCCACTACGGCGACGAGCGCGCGATCGACGACGTCAGTCTCGAGATCCCCGAGGAGAGCGTCACCGCGCTGATCGGGCCCTCGGGCTGTGGGAAGTCGACGTTCCTCCGGTGTCTCAACCGGATGAACGATCGGATCGACGCCGCACGGGTCGACGGCTCGGTCAGATTCGACGACGAAGAGATCTACGGCGACAGTACCGATCTCGTCGAACTGCGAAAGCGCGTCGGAATGGTGTTCCAGCAGCCGAACCCGTTCCCGAAGTCGATTCGGGACAACGTCGCCTACGGTCCCCGGAAACACGGCGAGGTCGAGACAGGGCTGCTCTCTCGGCTGTTCGGCCGCGGTGACGGAACGAACGAAGACGATCTCGTCGAACGGTCGCTCCGGCAGGCGGCGATCTGGGACGAGGTGAAAGACCGGCTCGACGACAACGCACTCGGACTCTCCGGTGGCCAGCAGCAGCGCCTCTGCATCGCCCGCTGTCTCGCGGTCGGCCCCGACGTCATCCTGATGGACGAGCCTGCAAGCGCGCTCGACCCCATCGCCACCTCGAAGATCGAGGATCTCATCGAGGACCTCGCCGAGGACTACACCGTGGTCGTCGTCACCCACAACATGCAGCAGGCCGCCCGCATCTCCGACCAGACCGCCGTGTTCCTCACCGGCGGCGAACTCGTCGAGTACGGCGACACCGACCAAATCTTCGAGAACCCCGAAAGCCAGCGCGTCGAGGACTATATTACGGGGAAGTTCGGGTAGCGCCGAACCGGGAAGTCGACGAGCGAACCGAATGGGCGACGCCAGCGCGGCAACGGGGTCGTGCTGTTGGTCGGAACCCATGTCGCGGTTGGCGCGCGCTCGCGCTCGTGTGCGAACAGCGAGGTGCGAGCGAAGCGAGCACCTCGCCGCGAGCATCGAGCGCGGATCGGCGTGCGAGGGATGACTGAGAGAACGAACGGAGTGAGTGAACGAGGGAATCGGTTGGGGAGGCGTGTGGACGGTTGTGGTGCTGTTCTCATTGGCGTCGGCATCGCAGTGGTCTCGACAGCGGCGACGGCTATCGATACCACGAACGTCTCGAAAGTCCCGGCAACGCCGGGAGTGACGCCTTTTTCAATCCCACCGGGAGCAGTTGCTCAGCTGGCTGTCGCCGAAGTCAACAGCGGCTTCCCAGCAGAAAGCGGTTCGTTCGAGTGCTGCTACTCCCGGAGCCGTGATTGCGTTACTTCGACCGGAGTGCGTCCCTCGCCGACGAGCGGGTCCGCGACGCTCGCGTGGGCGAACACGGTACCCTCGCGGACAGCGTCGGTGCAACGAGCCCGGAGTGTAACCGTCCCACGATCACTCTCGACGGCGACTTGAGCGCCATCCACGATGTCACGCGTGGCGGCGTCGGCGGGGTTGATCTGCACCGTCGCCGCTTCCCGGCGAGCACTCGGACTGCCGGCGTCTTCGTCGACCCGACTTTCGGTCAGCAACACGAGCCCGTCCCCGTCGCCCGAATCGCGATCGTCCCCAGCCGTCCCGCTTGCCGCCACGTCGATCGGTTCGAGCGGTGCGCGCTGCCGTCCGGTCCGGAATCGCTTCCGATGGAGAATGTCTTGGCCCTCACTTTCGCCCTCGGAAAACGGCCACCGCTCGCCGCCATCGAGGACGCCCTCGTACTCCATCCCCGCGTAGAGCGGGTTCACTCGTGTCATCTCGTCGAACACCGCTGGCGGCCCGTCGTACTCGAAATCGATGTCGGTGAGCCGAGCGCCGAGATCGGCGAGAACGTCGAAGTCGCGCCGCGCTCGTCCCGGCGGCGACGCGGCGGGGCGGAGCGCCTGGACCTGCCGGTCGAGGTTGGTCACGGTGCCCTCCTTTTCCGCCCACGCGCTCGCCGGGAGCACCACGTCGGCGAACGCGGTGGTTTCGTTCGGCGCGACATCCTGAACGGCGAGGAAATCGAGGTCGGCGAACAGCCGCTCCGAGGTCGCGTCGTCGAGTCGGTTCACCGCGGGGTTCTCCCCGAGCACGAACGCGCCCCGAACTCCCGATCCGAACTCCCTGACGAGATCGGGCTCGGATCGTCCAGACTCGGCAGGTGGCTCGACGCCCCACTCGGCGGCGACGCGCGCGCGGGCGTCGGCGTCCGAGACGGGCGCTTCGCCCGGCAGGCAGTCCGGTCGCGCACCCATATCGCTCGCACCCTGTTCGTTCACGAGGCCGCGAAAGGGGTTCATCCCCACCCCGCGCTTGCCGAGGTTCCCGGTGACGAGGAGGAGATCGAGCAGCGCGTTCGGGGTCGTGCCCTCGTCGTCCTCGATTCCCGTTCCGGTGACGACGGCGGCGCGGTCGGCCTCGCCGAACGTCTCGGCCGCCTCGCGCACCGCCGCAGGGTCGAGTCCCGCTCGCTCGGCGTCCGCCGCGACGTCGAAGCGCTCCATCGAGCGGGCGAACGCGTCGAACCCCGTCGTGCGCTCCGCGACGAACGCCCGATCTTCGAGCCCCGCATCGAGGATCGCTCGGACGAGCAGCGCCACCGCGAGTGCGTCGCGCCCCGGATGCGGTGCGAGGTGCTGTGTCGCGAGTCGTGTCGTCCGGTTCGCCCGGGGATCGAGATGGAGCAGGGCCGCACCGTCGTTGACCGCCGGCCGGACACACCGATCGAACGCGATCGGCTGGCGCTCGGCTGGGTTCGCGCCGGCGACGAGGAAGACATCGGCCTCGGCGAGGTCGTCGAGGCTGTTGGTGGTCCCACCCGAGCCGAGTCGTGCTTCCATCGCCTCCGCGGTCGCGTCGTGACAGCTCCGCGCGCGGTTGTCGGCGTTGTTGGTGCCGAGCGAGCGCGCGATCTTCTGGAGGAGGTAGTTCTCCTCGTTCGTGCATCGCGGCGCACCAAAGAAAGCGAGTGCGTCCGGCCCGTGTCGCTCGCGGACCCGCTCGATCCCGCTTGCGACACGATCGAGCGCTTCTTCCCACGAAACGGATTCGAGATCGCCGTCGCGCCGCACGAGGGGAGTGGTCAGTCGATCCTCGTCGAGACCCTCGAACGCCGCGATCCCCTTCGGACAGAGCCGCCCTTCACGATTGACGCGCGCGCCCTCGACCCCGGTCGCGCGGCCGGTTGCCTCGTCGTACCGCAGCCGACACCCGACCGCACACCGCGGGCAGGTGGTTTCGGTTCGTTCGTCGAGACGCTCCTGGCTCATGGATGGACGACCGGCGTCACCGGTTGGATCCGGGCTCGGCGCACGATCACTCCTTCGGGATGTCGCCCGCGAGGACGTTCCGAACGACGTGGAGGCCGGTCGCAGCGAGCACCACGACCATATTGAAGAGTGCATGCGGGACGAACGTCTTCGTCCGGCTGATCCGGCTCCCACAGTCCGGGCAGGTCGTTGCCTCGCTGTCGAAGCGCTTACCGCAGACGGTACACTCCCGGAGCGTTCGTTCACGCGAGCTTTCGACGCCGGTTTCGTCGCTCGTGATACCCGCCAGCCGCTTGATTCGGCGTGTGAGACTCATGGGTATCAGTCGTCCGACGCTGCCGGTCGTTCGTCACTTCCGGAGTCCGTTTCGGCGGGCGGCCGTTCGTCGCTCTCGGCGGGTGGCCGCTCTCCCTCCGTCGATCCACCCTCCAGCGTCACCTGAACGTCAGTGACCTTGTACTCGGGCGCGCGGCTCGGCCCGTCGAGCGGTTCCTCCTTGGTCAGGTTGTTTGCCCCCCCTTCGAGGTAGTGCATCGGGACGAACACCTCGCCCGGACTCGGGCGATCGGTCGTCTCGGCGCGCACCGCGGTCGCTCCGTGGCGCGAGGTCAGCGTGACGGTCTCGCCATCGGCGACGCCGTACTCCGCCGCAGTCTGCGGATGGATCTCGACGAAGCTTTCGGCGGAGTACGCGTCGAGCCCCTCCTCCCGGAGCGTCATCGTGCCGGTGTGGTACTGGTAGAGAACTCGTCCAGAGGTCATCACCAGCGGGAACTCCTCGTCGGGCGTCTCGCCGGGTTCGATCGCGTCGGCGACGTGCATCTGGGCCTTCTCGCTGTCCTCGACCGCATGGAAGCCGTCGGCGTAGAGGTAGGGCGTGCCATCGTCGTCCTCGCTCTGACACGGCCACGGAATCCCACCCTCCGTTTCGAGGCGTTCGTGACTGATCCCGCCGTAGATCGGTGTCAGATCCGCGATCTCGTCCATGATGTCCGACGGCGAGTCGAACCCCCAGTCGTAGCCGAAGCGTGCCGCGAGCGCCTGGGTGATCTCCCAGTCCGGCTTCGCGTTCCCCTTCGGCTCGATCGCGCGCTTGACGAGCTGCACGTGGCGGGACGAACTCGTGTACGTCCCGTTCGATTCGACGGTCGAGGTCGCCGGGAGCACCACGTCGGCGTATTCGGCAGTTTCGGTGAGGAAGATGTCCTGGACCGCGAGAAAGTCGAGATCTTCGAGGACCTCCGTCGCGTGGCCGATGTTCGGCTCGGAGATCTGGGGATTCTCGCCCTGGATGAACATCCCTTTGAGATCGTCATCGTCGGCAGCCAGAAACATCTCGGTCAGGCGATACCCCTCCTCGGCGGGCATTTCGTCCATCTCCATTCCCCACTGCTCGGCGAACTTCTCACGGTTCTCCTCGTCAGTCACCGGCTGATAGCCCGGGAAGTTGTTCGGGAGCGGCCCCATGTCACCGCCACCGCCCTGGACGTTGTTCTGGCCGCGGAACGGGCTGACGCCGCTTTTCGGCCCACCCATGTGACCCGTGATCAGCGCGAGGTTCGCGATCGCGTAGATGTTGTCCGTCCCGTGGGAGTGCTCGACCAGTCCGAGCGTCCAGCCGAACATGCACGAATCGGCGGTGGCGATCGTCTCGGCCGCACTCTTCAGCTCCTCGGGCGGGATGCCTGCCTTCTCCTCGACGAACTCGGGCGTGAACTCCTCGACACTCTCTCTGATCTTCTCCAACCCGTCGACGTGCTCCGCGATGAACTCCTCGTCGTGGAGGTCTTCGGCGAGGATGTACCGGATCATCCCGTTGATCCACGTCGTGTCGTAGCCGGGTTCGACGCGGGTGAACTGATCGGCGTATTCGGCGATCTGAGTCTTCCGTGGGTCGAAGACGAGCAAATCCGCGCCGTCCCGGACGTTCTGTTTGATCCGCGTCCCGAACACCGGGTGGGCCTCGGTGGTGTTCGAGCCGACGAGCACGTAGCAGTCGGTGTCTTCGAGCGCTGTCAACCCTGTCGAGGCCGCCCCGAACCCGAACGTGTCCGAGAGCCCCTCGACGGTCGCGGCGTGACACAGCCGGTTGCAGTTGTCGATGTTGTTCGTTCCCAAGACCTCGCGGGCGAACCGCTGCATCACGTAGTTGTCCTCGTTGGTCGCCTTCGAGGAGGCCACCAGACTGATCGCGTCCGAACCATACTCCTGCTGAATCCCGTCGAGCCCCTCCTTCACTCGCGAGAGCGCCTCGTCCCACGACGCCTCGCGGAACTCACCGTCCTCCTTCACGAGCGGCTGGGTCAGCCGGTCGTCGCTGTCGACGTAGCCGTAGCTGAACTTCCCTTTCACACAGGTCGAGATACCGTTGATCGGGGCCTTCTCCGGGTTCGGCCGCGTCCCGAGCACCTCACCGTCCTTCGAGTAGACGTCGAACCGACACCCCACCGCGCAGTACCCGCAGGTAGTGTCGGTGACGTCGACCTCGTTGAGTCGGTAGTCGCTGAGGGCGTCCGCGACGTCGAACAGTCGGCCTTCCGACATCGTGTTCGCGGCGACGCCCTCGACGGCGTGCTCGACCGACGCGAACGCGTCGCTCTCGGTTGCGTTCGCCATCCCCTCCTGGGCCTGCTCACGCGCACGGGCCATGAAGCCCGCGACGCCCTCCTTTTCGGTGTCGGGATCGCCTTCCGGATCGGACTCGGGTGTGGGTTTCCCGGACATGATCAGTCGTCCTCCGTCGCCGGCGATTCGGCGGTCGGTTCGGCGGCCGACTCGTCTCCCTGATCGCCCTTCATCGGCGTCGCCTGACCGGGCTGGAACCGGTCGTTCTCGGCTTCGACGGTCTTGCCGATCGAGTTCTTCTGGGTGAATCCCGGGGCCGGGATGGTCGCCGCGTCGGTCAACCCCTGCTCGACGAGCGCGCCCGTCGGACACACCGTCGCACAGTGGCCACACGAGACACACGTCGAGTCCATCATCGTCTCCGCGTCGTTCTGGAACCCGATCCGGGTGTCCTCGCCCGAGCCTTCGATCCGGAGCACGCCCTCGACCTGGACGTCGTTGCACGCCTCGACGCATCGGTTACAGAGGATGCACTTGTTGCGGTCGATCTGGATGAACGGCGACGAATCGTCGAGCGGTTCGTAGGCGTCGCGCTCGTCGAACACCCCGTACCGAGGTTCGGCCACGTCGTTCTCGATCGAGACGTCCTGAAGTTCGCATCGGCCGTTCTTTCCACAGGTGGTACACCGGAGGTTGTGATTCGAGAGGAGCAGATCGAGGTTGACGTCGCGAGCCTCGCTCGCCTCGGTCGTGTCGGTGCGGACGGTCATCCCGTCTTCGGCGGGGAAGCTACACGACGGCACGACGCCGTGCTCCTCGGTTTCGACCATACACGTCCGACACTCGCTCCGCGGACCGATCTCGTCGTGGTCGTCGTACGAGCACAACGCAGGGACGTAGTCGTCGGTGTCGATTGCCTCGGTGGCGTCGAGCAGGGTCGACTCCGCCGACACCGTGACCGACTCGCCGTCGACCGTGAGCGTCGCCGCCCGGTCGGCGTCGGCCGTCCGATCGCGCTCGACGATCTCGACGGGGGGATCGTTCGCGGTCCCCGGTCTGATGTCTTCGGTCAGCGGCATGGTCGGCTGCGGGTTCTCGACGTCCGGAACGCGTGGGGTGGATTGGTCGGTGCTCATGATGAAACTCCATCGCAGGAACCGCTGGGACAGCGCCCGTCGGCGTGGGCGCGGAACTCGGGCTCGAAGGACTCCATCGCAGTCGTGACGGGGCGCGAGGCCTCCTGGCCGAACTCGCAGGTGCTGGTCTCGCGCATGGTGCGGGCGAGTTCGCGGAGCATCCCATCCTGGTACTCGCCGTCGTACACGTCGCGCAGGAGGTCGACGAGCTGTTTCGACCCTTCGCGACAGGGAACACACCGGCCACAGTTCTCCTCGCGCGCGAGTTTCGCGCGCCGGCCGGCGAGCGCCACCGTGCAGGTCGATTCGTCGAACAGCTCGATAACACCATTGGTACCGAGGCGCGCGCCCCGGAGTCCGGACGCGCTCGCCGGCACGTCGAGATCGCGAGTCAGCCCGCCGAACCGCCCGCCGACACACGCGGTCTTCAGTCCGCCGTCGAGCGCGACCGCACCGCGGACGTCGGCGAGCGTCGCGTCGGTCGGCAGTTCGATCGTCGCGGGTGCGTCGACGTCGCCAGCCACGGTGAACAGTCGAGTCCCCGGATCACCGGGGACACCACCGAGGCCCTCGCCAGCGAGCGCCTGCCCGACCTGGGCAAAGGTGCGGGGTGTGTGGATCACCGTCGGTCGGCCGTACAGTCCGTACTCAGCGGGACCGGGCGGTCTGCGTCTGGCTTCGAGTCGGTCGTTTCCCTCCATCGCTTCGAGCGCCATCGTCATCTCGCCTGCAGTGTACTCGTCCGGTCCGGCGACGACTTGGATCGGGACGGGGGAATCACACTCGGCGGCGAGCGCGTCCGCCGCCTCCTGTGCCCGCTCCCTCGCGAGCGACTCGGTGTCGTTGGTGTAGACGAGCACGTCGGTCGCGTCGACGGCGTGGGCCGTCGCGAGCGCCGCGTCGAGGACCGCGAGCGGCGCGCTTTCGAGCAGGAGTCGATCGGCGCGCGCGTGATCGTCGGCCTCGTTCGCGTTCACGACCACGACCGGCTCGCCGTCGGTTTCGCTCGCGGTCGTCCACGCCCCCGATATCGGGTCGTCGGTGCTGCCGTCGCCCCGGCCTCGCCCGCGGAGCGCGGCGTCCGCGACCCGTTCGTGGACCGCGTCGGGATCGTCGATCCCGTCCTCGGCGAGGAGCGCGCCGTCGCACGAGGTGCGGTAGTCCGCGACGCTCGCCGGTGCCTGCCAGCCACAGCCCCCGAGTGCGCGACGCACGCCGGCCGTGAGCGCCGTCGAAACCATCGTTTCCTCGGGAGGGAGCGGCAGTGTCGACGTGGTCGGGTCGTGCTCCACGGTCGGTCCCCCATCCGGAAGCGATCCGTCTTCGAGTGCCTCGACGGCCGTGCGCGCGTCTTCAACGGTACACCGGGGCAGAAACGCCGTCGCGCCGTCACGAGTCGCGAGGACGAGCGGCGCGAGCGCCTCCACGCCGGTCGGCCCCACCGCAACGACATCGACCGTCTCGGCCGTGTCACGGGCCGCATTCAGGCGGTCGGTGCCGTCGTGCTCGCCGCCGACCGCGATCCGGACGACTGGTTCGTTGCCGATCGCACCCTTGGGCGTTGCCATCACCGAACACAATCGGCGGGAGTATTTGTGTGTGGCGCTCCCCCACGTCGCGGGCCGATACGACCACCGGATTCGCCGTTCGAGCGGATCGCTCCGCAGTCATTCTCGATGCAGCCTCACGCCGACCGAAACCAGCGATCGTCGTCTCGCAGCGTTACAGGTCGCGCGTCTGGACGGTCTTTCGGTCGTTGTCCGCGGCGCGCCGGGCAGCGTCGTCGAGGAGCTCCGCGACGTCCTCGTCGAGGGCGTCGTAGAAGTCGGCCGCAACGTTCTGGTCGTCGAGTCGGTCCTTGACCGCTGATTTCACGATGAAGTCCGCCATACGTACTCTACTCGTTTCGATCCGCACTTATATCCTATCGAAGCGGAGTGGAAGTAGAACGACGTTCGGTGGTCGACCGACCGCGCGATGTCGCGGGACGATGCCGTGGAACACGTTCATGCGTGCGCACGACGAACGGTCACCGATGCGTGCTGGCGTCATCGTCGCAGGCGGACGCTCGATGCGGTTCGGCGATCGGGACAAGGTCACCGCCGACCTCGCGGGCGTCTCGATGATCCGCCGGGTCGCCGACCGTCTCGTGGGTGTCGTCGATACACTCGTCGTCAACTGCCGAGCCGACCAGATCGAGGCCATTTCGACGGCGCTTGCGGGGTTGGACGCACGATACGCCACCGACGCCGATCCCGATCGTGGACCGGCAGCCGGCATCCGAACCGGGCTCGATTTCGTCCGGGCCGAACAGCCCACGGTCGAGTATGCGGCCGTCGTCGCTGCCGACATGCCGCTCGTCGATCCGAGATTCGTCTCGCATCTGTTCGATCGGGCCGCCGGCCACGACGCGGCGGTTCCTCGATCCGACGACCGTCTCCAGCCGCTTCAGGCAGTGTACCGCGTCGACGCGATGGCCGACGCGTGTGCGGCGGCGCTCTCGCGGGACGAACACCGAGTTACTGCGGCGGTGGCCGATCTCGATCGCGTCGTGATCGAAGAGCAGGAGCTGCGCGAACACGCCGACGCGGCGACGCTCACGAACGTCAACACGCGCGCGGGGATCACGGCGATCGCTGATCGGTTCAGCGATCAGGCCGAGTAGCCCGTCGCTGTCGCTCGACTACTGGGATCGCGGCGATCACAGGAATCACTCCCGTCGACGATCGTCGCTACGCGCCGACGTACTCGTCGTTGACTTCCCAGCCGCCGTCACCGTCCCGGACCATGTACTCGCCGTAGTACGGCACCCGGTTGTGGACGACCTCGCGGAACGCGTCGCGGATTTCGTCCCTGGTCATCTCGCCCATCGACCGGAGGTCGTCGTTCCGGTTGAGACAGCCCTTGAGATACCCCTCGTGAGTGACCCGGACCCGGTGGCAGTTCGCACAGAAGGTTTCGTTGCCGACGGGGTCGACGATCTCGACCATCCCACCATCGACCCAGTAGCGCCGCCGATCGTGCATCTCGCGGTGTTCGATCCGATCGGCACGCTCCGCGAGCCAGTCGTGAACCCGTTCGATGTCGATCGCCCACTCGGGGTGGCCCGCGATCTCGGGCATGTACTCGATGAGCTGGAGCTGGAGTCCCGCGTTCGTGGCGACGTGTTCCACCATCTCCGGGATGAATTCTACTGTGCCCTCGAACACCACCATGTTGAGCTTCACGGGGTCGAGACCGGCGTCGAGCGCGGCCTCGACGCCTTCCAGCACGCGCTCGTACGCACCGGATTCGGTGATCTCGGCGAACGCTTCCCTGTCGATCGCGTCCTGAGAGACGTTCACGCGGTCGAGGCCCGCCTCACGCAATCCCACCGCGCGCCCCGGAAGGAAGGTCCCGTTGGTCGTCAGTGAGGTCTCCATGTCGTCGGGCGTCCGGCGGACGATCTCCTCCAAGTCGTCGCGGAGCATCGGCTCGCCGCCGGTGAACTTGACCTTCCCGACATCGAACTCACGGGCGACTTCGAGGAATCGAACGACGTCATCCGTGTTCATCTCGTTTTCGGCGGGCTCCATCGGGCCGCGCGTGTCGCCGAGTCCTTCGTTGTGGCAGTAGACACAGTCGAAGTTACAGCGATCGGTCAGGGAGACACGCACCCCCGAAACCTCCCGACCGAATCCGTCGACGAGCATAGTCGTCTTATTCGTCGCAAACGGTTAAGCCTGTGCGAACGTGCCACAGTTGGCACGATCGACCCGAGATCGACGTGTCGATACACATACACTCCGATCTCGTGTTCGTGGGTATCGATCGCATGTCGATCGCACGCAAAAGTCAAATCCCAGGAGGGATACTGGTTCGGTAGTGGTCCCCAACACGTCCCGCCGTGGGTTCCTCACCGGAGTAGCCGCGCTCGGTCTGACCGGCGTGGGCGAACGCGTCGGTGCACAGTCCTCTCAAGCAGCGGGAACGATCCGCCTCGGCGGCGAGATTCCTGGCTGGCGGGGGCGCGACCCGGCGACGATCCAGGGCGAGACGAACCCCACACTCGCTCTCGAACCGGGTCGGGTCTACCGGATCGTGTGGGAGAACGTCGACGGCACGCCCCACAACGTCGCGCTGCTCGGCGCCGACGGCGGTGCGATCGAGCGCACCTCGTTCGTGACCGAGCGCGGCGCGACCCAGACGTTCGACTTCGTCGCCACCGAGACGATGGCGGAGTACGTCTGCGAGGCCCATCCGGGCTCGATGCGCGGCGACATCCGGATCGCGGGCGAGGAGTCCGCGAACGACGGCGGTGCTGGCGACGGCAGCGCCGGCGACGACACGGACGGAAGCGACCGCTTCATGCCGCCCGGTCCGACCGTGCGGACCGAGACGGTCGCCGACGGGCCCCTGAGCGCACCACTCGGGTTCGAAGTCGCTCCCGACGACCGCGATCGCCGGTTCGTCGTCGACCAGATAGGGAAAATCCACGTTCACGGTTCCAACGGACTCGCCAAGGAACCGTTCCTCGACATCACCGATCGACTCATCGACTTCTCATCCGCGCGGACCGACTCGATCGAGGAACGCGGGCTGCTCGGACTCGCCTTCCATCCCGATTTCCGGGAAAATCGTCGGTATTACGTCCGATACAGCGCCCCACCTGCGCCGAACACTCCCGAGGGCTACACCCACATCGAACGGCTCTCGGAGTTCACGGCGGGTGAGAACGGCCGGCGAGGTCGCCCCGACGCCGAACGAGTACTCCTCGACATCCCGTCGCCGCATTACACCCACAACGCCGGCTCGGTCGCGTTCGGTCCGAACGGGTATCTCTACATGGGAATGGGCGACGGCGGCGGCAGCAAACTCGAAGCCGGCCACGCCGAGGACTGGTACGCGAACAACGGCGGCAACGGCCAGAACGTGACCGAGAACCTCCTCGGGTCGATCCTCAGAATCGACGTCGACGATCGGGGTGGATCCGAACCCTACGGCATCCCCGACGACAACCCACTGGTGGGCAGACCGGGCCGCGACGAGCACTACGCATGGGGGTTCCGGAACCCGTGGCGGATGAGCTTCAGTAGTGGAGAACTGTTCGTCGCCGACGTCGGCGCGAGCAACTACGAGGAGGTGAACGTCGTCGAGAAGGGTGGAAACTACGGCTGGAACGTTCGCGAGGGGAGTCACTGTTACAGCACCGGCAGCCCCACGGACCCGCCAACGGCGTGTCCCGAACGGACGCCACCCGACGTCCGTGGCGGCGAACCGCTCGTCGATCCGATCGTAGAGTACCCCCACGTCTACGAGGGCAACAGCGTGGGGCTCGCGGTCATCGGTGGCCACGTCTACGACACCGACACGATCCCGGACCTCGACGGGGCGTACGTCTTCGGCGATTACAGCCTGAACGGCGAGCCCCGCGGATCGCTGTTCGCCGCGACGCCATCCGCCGAGGACGGGCAGTGGTCGCTCGAAGAGCTCCGGGTCGCCGGCGGCCCCGATGGCTCGCTCGACGCCTACCTCCTCGGGATCGGCCAGGACGCGGCGGGCGAGCTGTACGCGCTCACGACCGACGTGCTGGGCGTCGATCCTGCGACCACGACCGGACGGGTGCAGAAGCTGGTCCCGGAGACCTCCGCGACGGAATCGACGGCGGGAGACACGCCCGCAGCGGAATCGGCGGGGACGGAGAACGGAACGGCGACGAACGGCTCGGGAGCGGAAAACGGGAGCGACACTGCGAGCGACGCTCGTGGGCCGGGGTTCGGCGCAGTCGCAGCGCTGGGTGCGGTCGGCAGCGTCGCAGCCGCCGCGATCGCCCGGTCGCTCGCCGGCGATGGAGACGGGGGCGACGGATGACCTACAACCCGAGTTCGCGCCCGATGACGAGGTGCTGGATCTCGCTGGTGCCCTCGCCGATCTCCATCAGCTTGGCGTCGCGGTAGAAGCGCTGGGGCGCGAAGTCGGTGGTGTAGCCGTAGCCGCCAAGAACCTGGACTGCGTCCTCGGCGATCTCGCGGGCGGCCTCGCTCGCGTCGAGTTTCGCGAGCGCGCTCTCGCGGTTGACGTCCTGTCCGGCGTCGTACTTCGTCGCGGCCTTGTGAGTCAGGAGGCGCGCGCGCTCGATCTTCCGATCCATCGCCACGATCTTGTTCCGAACCGCGTCGAACTCCGAAATGGGCTGGCCGAACTGCTCACGTTCGGTGGCGTAGGATTTCGCGGCCTCGTAGGCCCCCTGACCGAGCCCCACCGAAAGGGCGGCGATCGAGATCCGGCCGCCGTCGAGGGTTTTTTTGGTTTGGTTCCACCCGTCGCCCTCGTTCCCAAGGAGTCGGTCCTCGGCCAGGCGAACGTCGTCGAGCTGGATCTCGCAGGTCGGCGAGGCGTTGAGCCCCATCTTGTCCCAGATCGTGGTGACTTCGAACCCGTCGTCCGCGGGATCGACGATGAAGGTGGAGATGCCGTCGTAGCCCGCGTCGGGATCGGTGACGGCTTTGACGAGCACCGACCCGGCTTCCGAGGCGTTCGTGATGAACTGTTTGGTGCCATTCAGCACGTACTCGTCGCCCTCCTTCTCGGCGAGGGTGTCCATGTCGCTCGCGTCGCTGCCGCTGCTGGGTTCGGTCAGCGCCCAGCCACCGATGTGGTCGCCCTCGGCGAGTGGCCGAAGCCAGCGCTCTTTCTGCTCGTGCGTGCCGAACAGTTCGAGTGGTTTCGAGGCGAGGCTGACGTGGGCGGCGTAGGAGAGCCCGATCGAGCCCGAGACCCGGCCGAGTTCCTCACAGACGAGCGCGTACATCAGCTGATCGCCGCCGAGCCCACCGTACTCCTCGCTGATCGGGACGCCCATCACGTCGAGCGCGCCGAGCTGGTCGAAGATCTCGGCGGGATAGCGGTGCTCGTCCTCGATTTCCTGGGCGATCGGCTCGATTTCGTCCTCGCAGAAGTCCCGCACCGTGTCGCACATCATCCGGTGTTCGTCGGGCACCTCGAAATCCATGCGCTCCCTACGGCGGCACGAGGATAAAAACTCCCGGCAACGATTGCGAACCTGGGCGATCGAATCCGACCCCAACGTTGATGCTCACAGCCGACGAGCGAGTGCTATGTGGTTCGGCATCATTGACCATTATCTCGACAGACGGCCCCATGCGTTCGGCCGAGAGTTCGACGAGCAGCGGGCCGCGACGACCGATCCACGGTCGGAGAGCGCCGTTTCGTCGGCCACCGAATACGCGAACGAGAGCCAGCCACTTCGCTGACGATGGCGCCCAAAACCGCCACCTACGACTACATCGTCGTCGGCGCGGGGTCGGCGGGCTGCGTGCTCGCGAACCGCCTCAGTGCGGACGCGGAAACGTCGGTACTGCTGCTCGAAGCCGGCGAACCCAACGAGCAGCGCGAGATCGACATCCCGGCCGCCTTCCCCGAACTGTTCGAGAGTTCGGTCGACTGGGAGTTCTACACCGAGCCCCAGACCGCGATGAACGGCCGCGAACTCTACTGGCCGCGGGGCAAGACCCTCGGGGGGTCGAGTTCGATCAACGCGATGATCTACATCCGGGGTCACCGGGCGGACTACGACTACTGGGCATCGCTGGGAAATGAGGGATGGAGCTACGACGATATGCTCCCTTACTTCGAGCGAAGCGAACACTTCGAGCCAGGCGACGCGACGCACCACGGCCAGGGTGGCCCGCTGAACGTCACCACTCCCCGATCGCCTCGATCGCTCTCGGAGACGTTCGTGGACGCTGCGGTCGAGGTCGGCAACGCCCGCAACGACGACTTCAACGGCGAACACCAGGAAGGTGTCGGGCACTACCACCTCACCCAGAAAAAGGGCGAGCGCCACAGCGCTGCCGATGGGTTCCTGAAGCCGGTTCTCGACCGCCACAACCTGACGGCACGAACCGGCGCACAGGTCACACGGATCGCGTTCGACGGCGACCGCGCGACCGGCGTCGAGTACGAGATCGACGGCGATCGGGTTCGGGCCGACGCCCAGCGCGAGATCGTCCTCTCGGCGGGCGCGATCAACTCACCCCAACTGCTCATGCTCTCGGGGATCGGCGACGCCGAACATCTCCGCGAACACGACATCGGGGTGCGCCACGACCTGCCCGGCGTTGGGCGCAACCTCCAGGATCACCTGTTCGCGACCGTGGTCTACGAGGCCACGAACGCGGACACGATCGACGACGCTGCCAAGCTCCGTCATCTTCCCAAATACGCCCTACTCAAGCGCGGCCCCCTGACGTCGAACGTCGCCGAGGCCGGCGGGTTCGTCAGGACGAGCCCGGACGAGTCGGCACCCGATCTCCAGTACCATTTCGGGCCGGCGTACTTCATGCGCCACGGATTCGACAACCCCGAGAAAGGTAGCGGATTCTCGATCGCCGCGACCCAGCTCCGCCCGGAGAGTCGTGGGCGGATCAGCCTCGACTCCGCGGACCCGTTCGACGCGCCCGCCATCGATCCACGATACCTCACCGAGCCGGCGGACATGGAAGCGCTCGTCGACGGTCTCAGGCGGGCACGCGAGATCGCCCGTGCCGACGCCTTCGAAGAGCATCGGGGTGAGGAGGTCTGGCCCGGCGAGGCCGCACGCACCGACGAGGAGCTCGAAGCGCACATCCGCGAGACCTCACAGACGGTCTACCATCCGGTCGGCACCTGCCGGATGGGCGACGATCCGATGGCCGTCGTGGACGACCGCCTGCGGGTCCGCGGCCTCGACGGCCTCCGGGTCGTCGACGCCTCGGTCATGCCGACGATCACCGGCGGCAACACCAACGCGCCGACGATCGCCATCGCCGAACGGGCCGCCGATCTCATCGCAGCGGGCAGTTAGCTCGTCGCTGGCGGTAACGGTCGTGCAGTCGGAGCCGGTACGACTGCTCGGCCGTTGCCAAGTTCCGAAGTCAAAAGACGGGGGCTCCTCTATGGAACCCGTGGCGTTCCGTCGATTCATCCGGGGTGAGGTCGATCCCGAGCGACTCGAAGCCGTCTGTGCGGCGGTCGCCGCCCGCTACGGGGCGTCGGTCGAGCGGATCGACCGCCTCGACGCCGACAACTGGCTCTCGACGCCCTGCGTCCTGAACGAGCGGTGGTTCGTGAAGGTCATCACGCCACAGAACGCCCTGGTCCACGGGCTGCTCACCACGGGCCGGAACCTCGGTGCGTTTTCGAGCGGGACCGAGGGCTTCTTCGAGCGCTTCGCGGACCCGGTTGAGATGGCAGAGCACGAACGCGACGCGACCCGCCGGCTGCGCGGTATCGGTGTCAACGCGCCCGAACCGCTCGAAGCGTTCGCCCACGAGGAGTTCGGCGTGCTCGTGTTCGAGTACCTCCCCGCGTTCCGCACGCTCGACGCGCTCCCGACCGACGAGGCCCGCACGCTCGCGCCCGACGTGTTCGGCGTGCTCGCGCGGATGCACGCGGCGGAGCTCGGCCACGGCGATCTCCGGGCGGAGAACGTCCTCGTCGCCGACGGCGAGCTGTACGTCATCGACGCGACGAGCGTGCGAGGGGACGCCGCTGCCGACGTTCGATCGTACGATCTCGCCTGCGGGCTCGCGGCACTCGAACCGCTGATCGGGGCGCGGGCGGCGGTCGACGCCGCCACCGAACACTACGGCGTCGACGACCTGCTCGCCGCTCGCGAGTTCGTCGATTTCATCAACATGCGCCCGGATCACGACTTCGACGCCGCGTTGCTCCGCGGCGAGATCGAAAAGCGCGCGGCGTAGCCCGGTGTGTCGTCGCCATCGGCGACAGCTATACGTGATTTCCACTCGTTCGAAGGGCGTGACCGAACCGATTCAGGCACGACCGACGGGAACGGAGGAGTTCGTCGAACTGCTCGAACATCTCCCGAGCGACACGACCGAGCGGGAGGCGATCACCGTCGAAGCACCCTACACCGGCGAGCCGCTCGGCTCGGTCCCGGCCCACACCGAGTCCGACGTGGAGAGGGCGACCGAGCGCGCCGCTGACGCCCAAAAATCGTGGGCCGATCGGTCGTTCGGCGAGCGGGCGGCAGTAGTGAAGCGGTATCACGATCTCGTGCTCGACCGCCAGGACGAGCTGCTCGATCTCGTCCAGCGCGAGAGCGGCAAGAGCCGGCGGGCGGCCTACGAGGAGCTCCTCGATGTCGCCATCACGAGCCGGTACTACGCCTACCACGGCGAGGATCACCTCACGTCGCGCCGACGGACGGGTGCGCTGCCGTTGCTGACGAAGACCGTCGAGCACCACCATCCTGTGGGGGTCGTCGGGATCATCGCACCGTGGAACTACCCCCTGACGCTCGCGGTCTCGGACGCGATCCCCGCGCTGCTCGCGGGCAACTCGGTGGTACTGAAACCGGCCGAGGAGACGCCGTTCACCGCGCTGCTCGCGGTCTCGCTCCTCCGTGAGGCCGGCCTTCCCGAGGACGCCCTCCAGGTCGTCACGGGGCACGGCTCCACGATCGGCCCGCCGCTGATCGAGAATTCTGATTTCCTGATGTTCACCGGCAGCACCGAAACCGGAAAGACCGTCGCCGAGCAGGCCGGCGCGAACCTCACGAAGTGCTCGATGGAGCTCGGCGGGAAGAACCCGCTCCTGGTGTTCGACGACGCCGATCTCGCCAAAACTACCGAGGGCGCGATCCGTGGCTGCTTCACCAACGCCGGACAGCTCTGCATCTCGCTCGAACGATGCTATCTTCAGTCGGGCGTCCGCGACGAGTTCGAGCGGCGGTTCGTCGCGGCCGTCGAGGACCTCGATCTCGGGACGAGCCTCGACTACGGCCCCGACGTTGGCTCGCTGGCGTCGGCCGACCAACTGGAGAAGGTGAAGTCACACGTCGCGGACGCGCGCGAGAAGGGTGCGACCGTGCTCACCGGCGGCGAGGCGCGCCCGGACGTCGGACCGTATTTCTACGAACCGACAGTGCTCGCCGACGTAACGCCGGACATGACGGTGGCAAGCGAGGAGACGTTCGGCCCGGTGGTGTCGCTGTACGAGTTCGAGGGTACAGAAGAAGCCATCGAGCGGGCGAACGACTCCGATCGGGGGCTGAACGCGAGCGTCTGGACCGAGGACACGGAGCGCGGCCACGCCGTCGCGAAACGGATCGAGTGTGGAACGGTCAACATCAACGAGGCGTACGTCGCGGCGTGGGGGTCAGTCGACGCGCCGATGGGCGGGATGAAGGAATCGGGGCTCGGTCGGCGACACGGCCGCGAGGGCATCCAGAAGTACACCGAATCCCAGACGGTGGCCGAACAGCGCGTGGCCCCGCTCGCCGCGCCGCCCGGCGTTCCCGAGTGGCTGTACACCACGGGGATGACGGCCGCGCTGCGCGCGATGAAGCGGATTCCCGGCCTTCGGTAGGGCCGAAGCGTCGTCATCGCCTCTCGGCCGTGTCCGGTGTGAACAGCGCGACGTTTTTGTACCCGGCCCGCGCAATTCTTGCCGAGATGAGTCAGCAACTCAGTGAGCCGTCGGAGCACTACGTCGACGGCGAATGGACCGACGGAGAGGGAACCGAAACGTTCGAGAGCATCAACCCGGCGACGGGCGAGACGCTCGGCGAGTTCCACCGAGGCACCGATTCGGATGTCGACCGCGCGCTCGCAGCCGCCGACGAGGCCTTCGAGGAGTGGAGCGCGCTGTCGTACATCGACCGTGCGGAGTACCTCTGGGACATCTACCACGAACTCAAGGATCGTCACGAGGAGCTGGGCGAGGTCGTCACGAAGGAGTGCGGCAAGGAGATTTCCGAGGGGAAAGCGGACGTGACCGAGGCGTGGCACATGGTCGAGTGGGCTGCCGGCAACGCCCGCCATCCCCACGGCGACGTCGTGCCGTCCGAAATCCCCGGCAAGGACGCCTACATGCGACGGAGCCCTCGTGGCGTCGTGGGCTGTATCTCGCCGTGGAACTTCCCGGTCGCGATCCCCTTCTGGCACATGGCGGTCACGCTGGTCGAAGGCAACACCGTCGTCTGGAAGCCCGCCGAGCAGACCCCGTGGTGTGGCCAGGTCATCGCCGAGATGTTCGAGGACGCCGGGATTCCCGACGGCGTGTTCAACATGGTCCAGGGCTACGGCGACGCCGGCGAGGCCATCGTCGACGACGACCGCACTGATACCGTGCTGTTCACGGGCTCGGCCGAGGTCGGCCAGGAGATCGCCGGTGAGGTCGGCGGCCAGCCCGGCAAGCTCGCGGCGTGTGAGATGGGCGGCAAGAACGGGATCATCGTCTCCAGCGAAGCCGACATGGATACTGCGGTCCACTCCGCCGTCATGTCGAGCTTCAAGACCACCGGCCAGCGGTGTGTTTCCTCCGAGCGGCTGATGATCCACGAGGATCGCTACGACGAGTTCAAGGAGCGCTTCGTCGACGTCGCCGAGGACGTCGCTGTCGGCGACCCTCTCGAAGAGGACACGTTCATGGGGCCGCTGATCGAGCCCGATCACCGAGAGAAGGTCACCGGCTACAACGACCTCGCACGCGACGAGGACGTCAACGTGCTCGTCGACCGCGCGGATCTCGACGACGACGAAATTCCCGACGGTCACGAGGACGGCAACTGGATCGGGCCGTTCGTCTACGAGGCCGATCCCGAAGACGACCTTCGCGTGACTCACGAGGAGGTCTTCGGTCCCCACGTCGCTCTCCTGAAGTACTCCGGTGACATCGAGGACGCCGTCGAGCTTCACAATGACACCGAGTACGGCCTCGCGGGAGCGATCATCTCCGAGGACTACCGCGAGATCAACTACTTCCGCGACAACGCCGAGATCGGGCTCGCCTACGGCAACCTCCCCTGCATCGGCGCGGAGGTTCACCTCCCGTTCGGTGGGGTGAAGAAGTCGGGCAACGGCTACCCCAGCGCGCGTGAGGTCATCGAGGCCGTCACCGAGCGCACCGCGTGGACGCTCAACAACTCTGAGGGGATCGAGATGGCACAGGGACTGTCGGCCGACATCACGACCGACGAGGACTGAGCGGCGGAGCGACGACCACACTCGGTTTTGTGGCACGTGGCTCAGTTGAACCCGTAAAGTGCGCCATTTTGATATTTTCCACGGCTAAAGCCGTGGGAATCCACGGTAGGATATCACGGTTCGCAACCCACCATCGGCAGACGGCCACGCGTTACCGTGGCCTCGAAGTCGGACATCGAACGCGAAGGGACGTTACCCGTCCACCGTCGCAGTGCCGTGACGGGGAGAGCCGGAGTCCACTGACATCACCTACTCTGATCGATCGAACTTTTGCAGATCATCAACTGCTGCGTCCGACCAATCGTAGAACGGCTCCTCGATATCGCGGAGCGTCTCGACGCACTCGTTGTACCGGCGACGAGCCTCGGGTTCGTACGTGTCATCGGGGTGGGCCTGAATCCACTCGTGGAGTTCCCCGAGTGCTTGCGGCGAGTAGGTATCGATCTTCCCCTGTTCGGTGAGGAGTTCGAGTTTCTGACCTTCGTCCCGAAGCGTGCGAACCAACGCCCACACGGCCGGCACCCATAGGACCGAAATCGAACCGATCATGACGACCCAAGCGGCCGTACTGAGCGCCATTTCAGTCACCCCCGGAGGCTACGTTGGTGCTCTCCCGCTGTCGCACCACGCGCATGACGAGCACTGCCCCAGTAAGCAAGACCGTCATGAGGACGACCCCGCCGACCGTCTGCAACGTCGAACCCGCAATGTTCGTCAAGAGGTAGTAGGCCATGATGAACACCATCACGAGCGGGATGACGTATTTGATTACCGGGTTCCACCACGAACCGATGTAGACGTCCGCGTTGCGATTGAGTTCGATAACGCGGAGGCGTTCGGGGCCGATCTTCCAGCCGACCGTACCGATAATCAGCAGCGTTGCCAGCGGCAGCCCCCAGTTCCCGAACATGAAGTCCATCGTGCCGAGAAACGCTGAGGAGTAGGCGCTCGGAATCCCGAGGAGCCAGACGATCGTACAGACGACGAGAACGGTCTGGGTTCGATCCAGCCGTGTTTCCTCGATGATCGTCGACACGCCGATCTCGGTGATGACGATACCCGTCGACAGGGCCGCGAAGAAAAAGCCGACGAAAAAGACGATCGCCCAAATCGGGCCGCCCGCCATCTGGGGGAACACGCTGACCAGCGAGACGAACGTCAGCTCGGCACCGGCGGTTGGCTCGAGCCCAAATGCAAAGACCACGGGAAAGACGGCGAAGATCGACAGGAGTCCGATGCTGGTGTTGCCGATCGCAGTGAATATCCCCGCTCCTAGCGGGATGTCGTCGTTCTGGCGGAGGTAGCTCCCAAAGGTGAGCGCGATCCCCCATCCCAGGCCGGTCGAGAACAGCGCCTGTCCGAGGGCAGCGATCCACGTCTGGCCGCGAACGAGATAGTTCCAGTCCGGCGTGAGCACGAAGGCGAGCCCTGCAGTCGCGCCCGGTAGTGTCAGCCCACGCACAGCGACCACGATCAGCGTCACGACCAGCAGCGGGATCATCCACTTCACGACGCGTTCGATCCCACGCTTGATACCGAAGAGGAGGACACCACCCACCAGTACGGTCGCGATCGTGTGGGTACCGATCGTGAGCAACGGTGAGGCCGTGAACTCGTTCCAGAAAGCCACGGACTCGAAGCCAGGCTGAGAGAACGTGAGCAGGAACGAGTGTGCCACGTAGTAGGTGACCTGTCCAACCACGGGGAGATAGTACGAGGTGAGAGCCATCGTGACGACGACGACGACGAGGCCGAACCCCTCCGACCAGCCGCGTCCATACGTTTTCTTGAACGCTCCGATGACTCCCTGTTTGGTGTACGAGCCAAGCGCGGTCTCGGCCATCAATCCGGGTATCGCGATCACGAAGAGAAGGATGATATAGGCCAGGAGAAATGCTCCACCACCGTTCTGACCGGTCGTGTACGGCATCCGCCAGATGTTACCCGAGCCCACCATCCCCCCGAGCATCGCCATCAGAAATCCGAACCGAGTCCCCCACTCTTCGCGGGCCGTCCTCGCTTCGTTCTCGTTTGCCATGAAATACCGGATCATCCATCTAAACTGAGGTGGATAAAAGCATCGGTCACGATAGTTCGATCAAGACTCTGGGACTGGTCCGATTCTCTGATATGCTCCAGCTGGTACGACGGGAGATTCGTTACTGACTCGTCATTTCTGCGAGGTCGCGTTGACTACTGCGTCTACAACGTCGAACAGGCCGTCAAACAGTGAATCCCGTCGCCTCTACGGGTTCAATAGCGCCGTGGCACACTGATCGAACCGGCGTCGCTGGGGCTTACCGGTTTTGAGTGTATCGAGCGAAACGGGGTGGGGGTGGGGGTGCGGTGGGCGCGGTGGTGGCGGGCGCGTTGTTGCCGGCTGCAACGAGAAAAGCGTCACGTACCGGCACCTAGGATAAGGTTCGTGCGCCGGATAAACCTCTCGTTTCCCGTCTATCGTCGCCGATCGCGCCACGCCGGAAACTCCTCGCGGACCGTCTCGACCCGGCCGGGATCGATGTCGGCGGTGACGGTGGCCGGTGCGTCGTCGGTCTCGGCCAGCACGTCGCCCCACGGATCGTACACCGTCGAGCGTCCACAGAGCGCCGTTTCCGAGGCGTCGGACGCTTCGCTCTCGAACACGCCGGAGCCGTTGCAGGTCGCCACGAACAGTTGATTCTCGATCGCTCGCGCTCGCGGGAGGAGCTGCCAGTGTTCGACTCTGGGGTATGGCCACGCACTCGGAACCAGAATCAGGTCCGCGCCAGCTTCCGCGAGATCGCGGTACAGTTCGGGGAAGCGGAGGTCATAGCACGTCGTCATCCCGACCGTGAATCCGCCGATGTCGGCCACGCCGAGCGACTCGCCGGGCACGAGCAGGTCGGCTTCGGCCGAGTCGTACCCAAACAGGTGGTGCTTTCGGTAGGTCGCCTGGCGTTCGCCCGATCGATCGAATAACACCGACGCGTTCGCGAGACCGCTTTCGGCAGGCGTCGCCAATCCGTCCGCCGCGCTCGCCGCGAGATCCTCGACGATGCTCCCCGCGAGCACGGCCACGTCGTGATGGTTTGCGGCGTCGGCCACCGAGCCGAGTGTTGGCCCGGCGAGCGATTCTGCACGCTGCTCGTACTCGTCGAACGTGAAGTACCCGACAGTGAAGATTTCGGGGAGACAGACGAGCTCCGCACCCGCCGCGGCCGCGTCCTCGATCGCGCCCAGCGCCCGCTCAACGTTGCCAGCGACATCGCCGGCCTCGATCCGGAGCTGGAGGAGCGCGAGTTCCATCAGGCCTCGATTTCGGCCGCGTTCCGGATAGCGGTTTCGAGGTTGTCGAGCTCGCCGTCGAGGTTGCGTTTGAAGAAGCGCTCGACGCCCGGTACTTTCCCCTCGACGGTGAAGCGATTCCTGAGTCGCGTGCCGCCGCCATCAAGCGGTTCGAGATCGTGTTCGCCGATGACGCGCATCACGCGCGAACGGCCGACGAACTCGACGTGTTCGGGTGATTCACGAACGGTGTCCTCGGTCTCGACCGCGATCGTCTGGCTGACGAACGGGATCGGGAGTGAGATGTGCCACGTCGCGTGGGTGTCGTCGTGGACGTCGAACGACTCGACGACGCTGATCGGGCGCGCGCGTTTCGCCGGGTCGGCGATGAACTCCCAGACGCGCTCGGGCGAGGCTTCGAGTTCGAAGGTGCGTTCGACCCGGACAGTCATATCGAGTAGAGGGCTCGGTCGGGTAAAAGTCCGCCGACCCGAGAAAGCACGGCCGCGATCGATCGGCTGTCGTTCGGTCGACGAGTCCGGACAGTCAGCCCGGCGAAACGCGCCACGTCGTCGACTTGGCGCGACCCCACTTCTCGATCTCGATGTCGTCAGTGCGCTCGGCCAGCCGCGGGAGGCGAACGCCGACCTGCTTCGAGCTCAGGCCGAGCTGCTCGGCGATGTTTTTGGATCGGAAGTACCGTTCGCCACGCGACACGCTGTCGTGGAGGTACGCGAGAATACGGCGGTCTTCCTCGGTGAAGTCGCTCATTGTACGTACTACGGCCGTGACGTCCTTAACCCTTTGTGGCGAATCGAGCCGCTCCTGTCTCCGTCGTCCTCACCCAGTGAGGTGAATCCCGACCACGAGGATCGCACCGGCGAGCACCGCGGCCGCAAAGCCCCACGCGGCGACGACCTGACTGTGCGCGAGCGCGGCGGCGAACGCCACGAGCGCGCCAGCGAGTCCGAGCAACCCGAACAACACCGCAAACCCTACACTGCGGTCGCTTCCGACGGTTTCGGTAGCCATGCCACCGCTATCGGCGGCGGGGACTTATACTGTCGGAAAGAACGAACCACGAGTCCATGCGTGAACACCCGATCGCTGTCCCGCGATTCGTTCGTCTTCGATGGGTGAAGACGTTTTTCCGACAGTATCGTTCCATGCCGCGGAGGTTATGCCGCCGCCGGCCCGATCCCAGCCAATGAGGCGATCGCCACCCGGATGAGCCTGCGTGGCCTGTTGCGCACCCTCGTGATCGCCGTCGTCGTTCTCGGGCTGATCGTCGGCGGGGCGGTGGTGTTCGGCGTGATCGAGCGACCGTCGATCGTCGACTCCGAGAGCCGGTTCGCCGGGGTGAACGCGAGTACGACCGTCGTCGATACCGACGTCGTCGTCACCAACCCGAACCCGATCGGCGTCCGCCTCAGCAACACCACGGTCGGCCACACCATCACGATGAACGACATCGAGATGGGCACTGGGAAGAAAAACGGGTTCGAGCTGAGCGACGGCAACACGACGATCGGTCTCACGACCGCCATCGACAACCAGCGAATTCCCGCGTGGTGGGCGAGCCACGTCGCGAACGGCGAGCGATCGCAGGTCGTCGCGACCGCGCGCGTGCGCTCGTCGCTACTCGGTCGCACGGCCAGCGTCAGCGAGACCGAAACGATCGAGACCCACATCACGGATGGGTTCAATTCGACCGAATCGCGGCCGGTGAACGCGAATCTCCCGCTCGTCGACGATCCGGTGCTGGTCGTCGACCGAACGAGCGCGACGTGGGGCGAGGTGACCGACGAGGCGACGCCGTTGGCCACCGAGATCGTCGTCTCGAACCCGACGTCGATCCCGTACGCGATCAGTCGGATCGACTACGAGGTCACGATGAACGACGTGACCGTCGGCAACGGGACCACTGCCCGCGGATACACCGTCCCCGCCGGTGGCCAGGAGACGATCCGTGGGGACGTGGCGATCGATAACAGCAAACTCGACGAGTGGTGGGTGTCACATATCGAACGAGAGCAACAAACCGAGCTCCAGGTCGATTTCACTGCCGTCGTCGAACTCCCCGACGGTGAGACGGTCCGAGTCCCGCTCGACGAGCTCGGGTACACCACCCAGGTCGAGACCGACGTGCTCGCCGCCGACGGCTGATCGACCGGAGCGGTCGTCCCTTGGGAAGTGGCTTCCCATCGGTGTTCGGTACTAGCAAGGTAATTGTGTCCCCGGTTACGAGACGAGACCATGCAACGGCGGTCCGCGATCGTCGTGGCCCTCGCGATCTGTGCGGTGTTCGCGGGCTGTTCGCAGTTGGCCGCGCCTGTCGACGAGGGGACACCGACCGCGACGACGGAGTCGACGGCTCCCATCACCGCATCGCCAACCGACACGTCCCAGTCGGCCGAAGCGACCCCAACGGCGACCGAAACCGCGTCGGCCACGACGGCCGCAACGCCGACGCGAACCACTACGACGACGCCGACTGCAACCGTGACGGCGACAGCAACCGCGACTGCGACCGCAATACCGACTGCAACCGCGACGCCGACGCCAACAGCAACGCCGACCCCGACCCCCACACCGACACCGGAACGTCCGCCGACGGCGACTCCGACACCGTCCACGACGGCCACGTCGACTGCCTCAACCCCGCCATCGACGACAGCCTCGGGATCGCCGACACCGCAGTCAGCACAGCTAACCATCACACGCCTCGACGCCGAGAACGAGACGGTCGTGTTCCGCAACGCCGGCAACCGATCGCTCGATCTCGATGGGTACGTCGTGGACTTCGACGACGGGCAACAGCACACGTTCTCCCGGTACGTCCTCCGACCCGGTGAGACAGTCACGCTCAACACCGGGCGGGGCGACAACACCGGTGCCGAGCGCTACGCTGGCTTCTTCTATCCAGTGATCAACGACGCCAGCGATACGGTGCTCGTCGAGACACCCGGTGGACGGATCGTCGACGCCCGACAGGTGTCGGCAGAAACGTCGACCTCGGGTGGGTGAGATCACGCTGGATCGCGTGAACTGTGGGCGCGATCGAGCCCGTTGCTACAGGATCGTGGTGTGTTCGGACTCCTCGTTGAGCGCGAGATTCGTCGCGATCTCGGCGTTCCGGACGGCGTACTCCGCCGTCTTGGCGAGGCTGACGAGCACCTCACGCACCCGGAGGAGACTCTCGTTGTCCATCTCGGGCAGGTCGTCCAAGATCTCGCTCTCGCGGTCGTTGATCTCGGCGAACTGCCGCCGGACTTCGATCGTGCGCTCGAAGTCGCGTTCGACGGCCGCCTGGACCGCGAGTGCGGAGATCTCGTCGACCTGATCGGTGAACTCCCGGATGCGGCGCATCGTCGCGTCGTCGACATCGAGGGTGTGGCCCGGCGTTTCCATCGCGATGTCGGCGATGTCTTCTGCGTTGTCCGCGGTGAGTTCGAGGTTCTTCGCGATGGCGCGATACCCCACCAGGGGAAAGCCGTCGTCGAGGTCCACCGCCCGCGCGAGGTTGGGGTTCTGGTAGGCGGTGAAGATCAGCCGAAGGAGAAGGACGAAGATCTTGTTGGCCTGGCGCTCGCGGTTCAGCGCGCGCTGGGCGAAGTCGGGGTTGCCGAGCGCGAGCGCCTTCACCGCCTCCTCGCGCATCGTCGAACCCGTGGATTCGAGCCGTTCGAGGAGGTTGTCGAGCGTGAAGTCCTCGGGATCGACCGAACACCGGATCGCGATACGCTCGGGAGTCTCCTCGATCACGCCGAGGCCCATCAGCTGGGTTTCGGCGTTGTAGACCGCGTTGATGTGTTCGGAGTCGAGAGTACCTTCCGCGACCTCGACGTGGATCACCCGTCGACCGAGGACGTACTGCGCGACGATCGCGCGCTCGACCGCGTCCGCGTCGAGGTTCTCGGCGTGGATCGTCGCCTTCGACTCCTCGGTCTGGGCCGACTCCGACAGCACCGTCAGCGTCCCCTTGCCGCCCATCCGAAGCGACACCTCGTCGCCCTTCTCGACATCGTGTGCCGACGCCCACTCGGCCGGTAACGTCATCGCCAGCGTCGAGGGGCCCAGCCGCTGGACCTTCCGCGTCTCAACCATACCGGGAGTCGACGCGCCCACACACCTTAATCTTCTCCCTATGTCACTAAACGAAGTCGGCGGCCTACTAGCTCACTGGCTGAACGCTAGACGACCTTCATCAGCCGGCGCTCGACCCGCCCGATCCTGACCTTCCGCCAGCCCCGGAGTTCGTCGTCGAGGTCCGTGTCGCCAGTATCGACGCGCAGCACACCGATGTCGTCGAGCTTGCGGCGCGAGGCGACGATCTCGACATCCGACTGTCGGAGCACGTCGGGCGAGAGCTGCTGGTTGCCGCGGCCGAAGACGAACCCCTGGCCACCGATCGGCGAGACGACCACCACGTTCCGGTCGCCGAGGCACGCGAGGATCTCGTCGGCACTCGCGTCGCGGGCGAGCACCTCGCCCGCCGGCCACTCGCCCGCATCCGGCCCCGCCGGGTCCGCACGCCAGACGTCGACGCCGAGCGGCGTTCCTTCGAATCCGAGTTCGTCCGCGATCGCCCCGACGGTGCTGCCGGGACCAAGTACGTACGTCGTGCCAGGCTCGATCTCGCTCGCGACCCCCGCCGCGAGCGTTGCGACGGTGCCGCCGCCGAGCTGTTTGCTCGATTGGATCTCCTCGGCGACTGGAACCTGGGCGAGCGCTCGAAGCTCGGTGTGGACCTCGCCCTCGCGATAGGCGTCCTCGTCGATGTCGTTCACCTCGCGGGACTCGGTGTCGTCGAACGTCGCCGCGATCCGACCTGCCGCGCGGGGCGAGACCGCGAACACTGAGGAGTAGATCTTGACGCCAGCCGGTACCCCCAGAATCGGAATTTCACTACTACGCTCTTCGAGCGTCTCGGCGACGTCGACTGCGGTGCCGTCGCCGCCGACGAACAGGACTAAATCGACCCCCTCGTCTCGCGGCTCCGCCGCTCGACCGTTCCGTTCCGCCGCCGGCGGAACGTGCTCGGCGAACCGCCGGACGGCCTCACGGGTGTCGGCAGCCCCGGTCTCCGTGGGCGGGTCGGTCACGACTTCGCATTCGAAATCGACATCGTGGACGATCGACGCACCCATCTCGCCGCCGGCAGCAAGGAGTTCGATCGTCTCGTCCGCGTCCGCAGCGTGAGTAACGAGCGACGCGAGCGCGTCACGGGCGCGACCTGGTGCGCGCGGCTCTGCGCCGCGTGCCCGTGCCTCCTTGACCTTGCCATCGGTCCCTTTCAACCCGACACGGCCACCCATCCCGGCGATGGGATTCACCACGAAGCCGACCCGTCGCATACCCTCGCTATCGCCGGCGACGAGAAAAGCGGTCCGGCTCCGGCGGTAGTGGTTCGAGTTGGTGTAGCTCGGATGGAACGCTTAAATCCCGGGCGCGCAAGCGTCCGGCATGAGCGAGATCGGCGTACTCCTCCAGGAGGGCGTGCAGACGGGTGTCATCAACGGAGCCGGCTACGCGGTCGGAATCGCGGGGATCGTCATCGCCGCGGTTTGGTGGGCGTATCTCTACCGCTGAATCCGGTGATTAGCTCGAGCCGGCTTCAGCCGATTCGTCGGCTGGCTCCGCCACGTCGACACGGTCGCTGAGCCACGCGGCTGCCGCCGCCGCCTCCTCGGCGTCGTCGCTTTGGAGCTTGAGTCGGACGTGTTCGCCCGGATAGCTTCCCACCGTGACGTCGAAGCGTTCCCTGACAGCGGCGATCCGGTCGAGCAGCGCGCTCTCGGGTTCGGCGGCGCGGACCCACTCGACGTGCGAGATCGTCCCCGAAAACTCCCCCGCGACCGTCTCGAACATCGCGTGCATCTCTTCGGGGACACCGGGAAACACGTACACCGACTCGACAACGCAGCCTGGCGCGACCCCGGCCTCGTTGTGGAGCACTCGTGCGCCCGCCGGGAGGTCGGCGGTGCCAGCAGCGAGATCCGCGCGCTCGTAGCCGCCGTGTTCGGCGAGCCATTCGATCGCCTCGTCGTTCGTTTCGAGGTCGCGGTCGAACGCCGCCGCCACGGCGTCCATCGTCAGGTCGTCGTGGGTTGGCCCGAGTCCGCCCGTGACGAGCACCGCGTCGTAGCGGTCGTGGAGTTCTGCGACGGTGTCCGCGATCGTCTCGATCCGATCGGGTACCACGACACACCGCTCGACCGTCGCGCCGCGCTCCGTGAGCCGGCTCCCGAGCCACGCGGCGTTGGTGTTCACGGTGTCGCCCGCGAGGAGTTCGTCGCCGACCGAAACCAGGCCAACGCGCATGGCCGGTGTTGGGTGGCGGGTGATAAAAGTCCGCAGGTCCCAGGTGCGCTCGGCATCTCACGATCGCTCCGTGCGGACGAGCCTCCGTCGTCCGTTCAGTCACTGCTCTACCTGAACTGCCGGTGGGATCGTCGCCCGGCGCGGTTCGGGTGACTCAGCCCTCGACGGCCGCCGTGGGCTGGTCGGACGGCTCGTACTTCGTCCGGAACTCCCCGATGAGCTGGCCCATCTTCGCGTACCAGTCGTTCAACATGCGTTGCATCTCGTCGGCGACGACGTCCGGATCGGTCGGCCGGAAGACGTGGTAGTAGCCACCCTGCTCGTAGTTGACCTGCTCTTTCTGGACGAACCCCGCCTGGAGCAGTCGCTGGAGCGAGCGATACACCGTCGAGCGTTCTCGGTCGACCTCCTCGGCGATCTCGTCGACGGTCAGAGCTGCGTCGTGACTGACGACGACTTCGAAGCAGTCCCGGTCGAGATCGGTCAGGCCGTGGAAACATTCGAGGAGCCCCTCACACTCCATGTCCGCACGAAGATACTCCGCCATCGAGTCGGGCATTGGTTACGCCCTGTAGTCGTGGAGCGAATAAAGACGTTGTGCATGCTCCGCACGACTGTACACGACCATCACGGTCGAACTCGTGCCATCGAGAGTGTGGCTCACTGTTCGGTGTCGCCCCAGACATCGACGTCGGTCAGTCGGAGTTCACCGTTCGCCTTCCACGTCCGCGGTCGGCAGGCGACTACGGTTGCGGCGACGAAGAACGCGGCGACGAGTCCGGTCACGACGATTCCGGGAATGGCACCGATCGCGGCGCTCGCCGGCCACTCCGTCGCCTGCATGAAGGCGGTGATCCGGATAAACCAGGCGACGAGGAGCACGGCCATGAGTGGAAGGTACACCCGGCGCAGGCGGTGGGCGAGCGCTTCCTCGAAGCTGATCTTGATCTTCGGCTGGCGGTAGTCCTCGCTCAGCTCGCGTCGCCAGTGGGGGTCGCTGATGTCCTTCGAGGCGTCGAGTGCGTTCGCGAAGACGTTCTCCTGCATCAGTCGGACGCGCGACCGCCAGAGATCGTAGCCCCGGTATCGACGGGCCTCGATCACGAGGAAGACGGTGAGCATCGCCAGTCCGATCAGCACGATGTAGTGGGGGTTGTTGCCCGTGAACGCCCACGTCAGGATCGCTGCCATGATCGTGATGGCCCAGTTGGTCGTGCGATCGAGGCGCTCGCGCCAGAACTTCATCCGGTGGACCTCGCCGCGGTAGAGATGGGCCATCGAGGAGCCAGGCCCCATCCCTTCCTCGAACATCCCGCGACCGATGTGGCGCTCGACCTCACCGGTCGGATCGAAGGGTGTGTCGTCGCTCACGAGTCCCCCTCGATCCGCGATAGCTGTTCGTGGTCGGTATCGTGCTCGTGTTCGGTGTTTCGCATCATCTGGGAGTCGAATCGGGGACGATCAGTCGCTCGGTGTGACCGTTCTATCGGTTTCCTGTCGATACGCGCGCCAGTAGCCCTGAGCGTACGCACCGAGGAACATCCCGGCGATCCCGAGCAGGATCGGGTAGTTCCCGATGCCGAGGCTGGCGTACGCCGAGCCCGGACAGAGCCCCGAAATCCCCCAGCCGACGCCGAAGACCGCTCCGCCGAGGAGCACGCTGCGGTCGAAGGATCGCTCGCGTTTGCCGTAGGGATCGCCGGTGAGCGGTGCACGGTCGAGGTGGCGCGTCGCCAGCGTGATGACGGTTCCAGTGACGGCCGCCGCCCCGCCCATCACGAAGAGGAGTCCGAGATCCTCCAACTGGAGGAAATCGAGGACGATCTCGGGTCTCGCCATCCCGCTGTAGGCGAGGCCGAACCCGAACAGCGATCCGCCAACGGCGATCAGCGGCACGAACAGCGGGTGACGGGTGCCGTTCGCGCTCATGGTGTCACCCCGAGCGCCTGCATCGAGAGTGCGGTCCCGATCGCGACTGCCATGAACGTCGCGACGTTCGCGAAGGAGGTCCGCGACAGCGACGCCAGCCCGCTGATCCCGTGGCCGGAGGTACAGCCCTTCCCGATCCGCGTCCCGACACCGACGAGGACGCCACCGCCGAGCAGTCGCCACGGCTGGACATCGGTCGTCCAGCCACCCTCTCCGAGAAGGAGGGCGTAGACGGCCGCGCCGGCGACCATGCTCAGCGTGAAGACGAGCCGCCAGTCACGTGTGGCGAGATACTTCGCCCGGTTGAATCGTGGGATCTTCGAGACGTACGACAGCGTCGACTCGAAGAACGTGCTCGCGCCCGGCGTGATCGCCGTCCCGAGGTAGATGATCGAAACCCCGAGCCCGATGAGGACGCCGCCGATGGCGTACTGGCCGATTCCACGGGGGAACAGCCCCGCGAGCGATGCCTGTCCGATGACCGTCAGGACGTCGAACTGTCCGATCATCGATCAGTCGCTCGTCAGCGCGTCCTGGCTCGCCGCACAGTTGTTGGGGCCCTGTTCGAGCGCGAACGCCTCCTCGTCGGTCGGCTCGCGTTCGCCGAGATTTGTCGCGACGATTGCCTCGTAGTTGCTCGGTCGTGGCGGCATATTCGATTGGACGAGATCGACGAACGCTGCACGGTCCATTCCGAGTGCGTCCATTCGAGATTCGAGATCACCGAGTCGAGCCGTGTACGTGCCGTCGTCGGCCTCGGCGTTCCCGCTGAAGTGGCCTGGAGCAACGACGGTCTCGTCGGGAAGCTCCAGCACACGCTCGTGCAGCGTCTCGTGGAGCTGTTTCGCGGCGTCGGCTGCGCCCTCGGCTCCCGCTTCGAGATCGGGACGAGCGACGCTCTCGATGAACAGACCGTCGCCGGCGAACAGGACGTTCCCGATCCGGTAGGCGGTCATCCCCGACGTGTGGCCGGGCGTGTGAAGCGCCTCGATCTCGGCCTCGCCGACGGCGATCGTCTCGCCGTCCTCGATCGTCGCATAGGCAGTGTCGTCGACGCCGCGCTCGGCGGCGGATGCGGGAAGGAACGCTTCCGCGCTGGTCCCTGCGGCGACACGCCGGTTCCCGCTGATGTGGTCGGCGTGGATGTGGGTGTCGAGCGCGGCCGTGATCTTCGCCCCCAGCGTGCGCGCGTCCTGATGATAGGTGTCGGTGAACGTCCGGAGTGGATCGACGACCGCGGCCTCGTCGCCGCTGACGACGAGATACGAGAGACAGCCGCTGGAGGGCCGCTGGTACTGGACGATCGTGGCGTCGACATCGACGGCGAGTTCGTGGGATTCGTAGAGCTCCGCCCAGCCGTTCATGCCGCGTGCGAGATGGCGCACCCCGTAGCCGCGTTCGTGCAGCAGGCCGGCGACGTACTCGCTCGAATCGCCTTTCGCACAGAGAACCGTCACGTCCCGATCGTCGGGAATCCCCTCGAAGACCTCCTCATCGACGTCGCCGAGCAGGAATTCGAAGTACGGTACGTTCCGGACGGTGACGTTCGGTCCGTCGATGTGCCACTCCTCGAACGCCTCACTCGCACGCGTATCGAGCAGAAATACGTCCTCGTTGTCGTCGATGCGCTCTTTCAGTTCGTTCGGCTCGATCGATTCGACATCGACAGCCGGGTCGGGAAACGTTTCGTCACTCATCGTACCCGCCACTACCCGTTCGATCCCAATAAGCGTTCGTATAGAATAGTGAATTCTATGCAATATAGATCGGTCGAAAATGGGTTGTATGGACTCCTTAGTGGATTCGGTGCAGTCTTCGGGGGTCTTCGAGAGAGGGATGTTCGACAGATGCACAAGACTTTTGCAATACCGAGGTTGTATTGTTCGATGGAGGCAAGACAGAACATGAGCGACGAACACGATACTGCCGAGACGCTCGACGTCAAAGGTGAGAACTGCCCCATGCCGGTCATCGAGACCAAGCAGGCGGCCGACGAGTTGGAGAGCGAGGAGGTGCTCGAAGTGCTCGCGACCGATGCCGGGAGCATGAGCGATATCAAGGGGTGGGCCGGCTCGACCGCGGGCGTCGAACTGGTCGATCAGACCGACGACGGGGACGTGTACAAACACTACGTCCGGAAGACCGCATGACGGCCACCGACGAGATCGGGTCGTGCGCGTCGACCGGTCGATCGACTGAGAGGCGACGATGAGCACGGAGACCCGATCCACCGCTGGCGAGTCGATCGAGGACGGTGCCGGCCTCGAAGCTCGCATCGAGGAGCTCGAAGCCGAACTCGCCGCGATCCGGGACGACGACGATCAGCGGATGGTCATCATCGCGACGAAGGGGACCCTCGACATGGCGTACCCGCCCCTGATCCTCGCTTCGACGGCCGCAGCTTTCGGCTGGGACGTGACGGTGTTTCACACGTTCTGGGGGCTCGAACTCCTCCACGAGGAACACTCTCAGGAGCTGGGCCTGAGTTCGGTCGGCAATCCCAACATGCCGATTCCGAACGTCATCGGGGCGCTTCCCGGCATGGATCGGGCGACCGCGAAGCTGATGGAGCGACGCATCGCCGACAACGACGTCGCGAGCGTCGAAGAGCTCGTTCGGACCGCACTCGATAGCGGGGTCGATCTCCAGGCGTGTCAGATGACGATCGATCTGTTGGACTACGACGAAGCCGACTTCTACGACGGCGTCGAGACGGGCGTCGGCGCGGCGAGCGCCTTCCAGCGCATGACCAACGCCGACATCCAACTCCTCGTCTGAGTCGGCCCGCTCCCACACACCGGATCTCACGAACCGAAAACGATTTTCACGACAGACACAATACTCTACACGATGACGCTCCCCATCGACCCGAGCCAGCTGGACGAAGACGACATCGGTGTGAAACGAACCACCCTGGAGATGAGCCACGAGGACGCGATCGAACACGTTCGGACGGTGTTCACCGACGCGGGCTTCGGCATCCCTGTCGAGTTCTCGCCGTCGGAGCTCCTCAACGAGAAGGTCGACGCCGACCGCGACCCGTACTACGTGCTGGGTGCGTGCAACCCCGCGATCGCCGACCGCGCGCTCGACGCCAGTGAGGACCGAATGGGTGGGCTCTTTCCCTGCAACGTCGTCGTCTGGGAGGAAGAGCCCGGCGTGCAGACCGTCTATCACGTCTCGATCATGCGGATCGCCCGGCTCGTCGGGATGGCTCCGGACGACGACGCGATGGCCGACATCATCGAGGACACCGGCGAGCTCGCCGACGAAGCGTTCGAGGCGCTGTGACGATGGGCTATCACACCTTCGATGCCGACAACGCCGATAAGCTGGAGGAGACGGCGTGGCGCTACCGCTTCCTCTCGGCCGAGGAGCTGCTGTGGGCGATTTCGCCATCGCCGGAGCACGTCGTGGCCGACCTCGGCAGCGGCACGGGGTTTTACACCGACGACGTCGCGTCGCACGCCAGCGAGGTCTACGCAGTCGACGTCCAAGAAGCGATGCACGAGTACTACCGGGAGAAGGGGGTTCCCACGAACGTCGAACCCGTGACGACAGGCATCGAGGAGCTTCCGTTCGAGGACGCGAGTCTCGACGCCGCGTTCTCGACGATGACCTATCACGAGTTCGCGAGCGACGACGCGTTCGCGGAGATCCGTCGGGTGCTCCGGCCCGGGGGACGACTCGTCATCATTGATTGGACGGCCACGGGAACCGGCGAGAACGGCCCGCCGCTCGACGAGCGATACACCGCCGACGCGGCCGCGGACGCGCTCCGTGACCACGGGTTCGAGATCGAGCACGAGACCACCCGTCCGGAAACGTTTCTACTGGTCGCTACGATCGAGTAGCCTCACGTCGGTTTTCACAGTGCCATCGGGGTTGGGTCGTGATGTGGCCGACTCCGCCCACACCACGGGTGTATTTCGCTCCAAAGACGGATTCATCCGACACGTATCGAACGGTCGTCCGGGTTCGGCGTCGCCGGGCGACCACCGAGCACGAACCCGGTGTGTGTCGTCGGCAATACGATTCGTGGACCCGATGAAAACGCCAGAGAAATGTTTATTTGTCCCAATACCGTACAGAAAGCCAGAACCATGTTCGAGACGATCACTGCCAGAGAACTCGCTGACGCACAGGACGAAGGTGTGGACGATTTCATACTCATCGATACGCGCCCGGCGGACAGCTACGAGTCGTGGCGCGTGCCGGGTGCGGTGAACGTCCCGTTCGGGCCGGCGGAGACGCTGGGGACGGACCAGCGCGAGACGATCAGTTCGTTGGCGGACGACAAGCGGATCGTCACGATCTGCGGGAAGGGGGCGACGTCGACGACCCTCGCCGCCGAACTCGACGCCGACGGGTTCGAGGACGTCGCGGTCGTGACAGGGGGAATGCGCGAGTGGAACTCGCTGTATGAGACGGCTCGTGTGGACACGAGGGACGAGGATCTCCACGTCGTCCAGTTCCAGCGCCGGGCGAAAGGCTGTCTCTCCTATCTCGTCGGCTCGAAACGTACGGGCGAGGCGGTCGTCATCGATCCCACGCGACACACCGATCAGTACGTGACAACCGCCGCCGAGCACGGAATGGCGATCACTCACGTTCTGGATACCCACGTTCACGCCGATCATCTCTCCGGCGGACGGGAACTCGCGACACGGCTCAGTGTCCCCTATCACCTCGGCGAACGCGCGACCGAGCGCGACCTCGGCCACGAGTTCGAACCGCTGGCCGACGGCGCGACGATCACGGTCGGTGATACCGAGATCGAAACGCTCGGTGCGCCAGGCCACACCACCGAGATGGTCGCCTACCGCGTCGGTGACGACGCCGTGCTCACCGGCGACAGCCTGTTCTTCGATTCGGTCGGTCGTACGGAGCTCGAATTCGGCGCGGAGGGGGCCGAAGAGGGTGCGGAGATGCAGTACGAGACGCTCCACGACACGCTGCTCGAACTCCCCGGAGCGCTGACCGTCCTGCCGGGCCACGTCACCGTGAACAGCGACGGCACCTACGAGAACGCTTCACCAGGCGAACTCGTCGGGCGATCTCTTGAGGAAGTTCAGGACCGACTCGGCCTCGTCGACCTCGACCGGGCGGCGTTCGTCGAGCGGATGGTCGAGAACGTCCCCGAGAAACCCGACAACTACGAGACGGTGATCGCGATCAACCGAGGTGTCGAGAGGGTCGAGAGCACGCGTGCGGCGACGATGCTCGAGACAGGTGCGAACAACTGCGCGGCCTGAAACGCGCGCCTCACGCCGTCCGCTGGCGTCGGTACGCGACGTAGGAGTAGACGGTGACGTATACGACGGCGAGCAGGATCGGGACGACGACGAACAGGGTGGCGGCTGCGGGGAAGACGAGCCCGCCGAGCGAGAGGACGCCCGACAGTTTCAGCGCGAGCGCGGCGCGGCGGTTGGTGCGTTCCCATACCGTATCGTCGGCGAGCGTCCACGGCGTGCGGACGCCGGCGATCCAGTTCGGTTCGGCGCGCTCGACGAGGAGTCCGCTCGCGTAAAACACCGCAGCGAGACCCGGTGCGAGCGCCGCACCGATAGGTGGCTGGATGCCGAGATTCCAGAGTAGCACGAGTCCGTGGACGTAGAGCAGGAACCACGTCATCCCGGCGGCGAACCACTCGTAGAGCCCGCGAAATTGCTCAACGTTCGCCTTTCGTGGATCAAACTGCGGAGAGACCAGGAGAAGCGCGTACACCCCGGCCGCGAGCACTGGGAGGAGGAACGCACCCGCGAGCCGCGACATCGTGCCGTCGGCCTCGCCGCTCGCGCTCCAGTGGGTCGCCATCCTGGCCGGGAGCTCCGGATAGACGACGACGCTCGCGAGGAACGCGAACACGATCGCTGCAACGCCGACGGTCCGGGGGCGGCGGTGTTTCACGACGCGAGCTACGATTCGTGCCGGTATAAGTTCCCAGTCTGTCACGAGTGTCCGTGAACCATCCTCAACGAGGTCGGCCGATCACCCGTCGAACATCCCGGTCGAGAGATACCGCTCGCCGCTGTCGGGAAAGACGGTGACGACCAGCGGACAGTCATCGTACTCGGTGGCGGCCGCTCCGCTTCCGTCGGCCCGGAGCTCCGTCGGGGCGGGCGGGCAGTCAAGTTTGGGTTCGGCGAGCCGTTCGGCGACCCGCTGGGCCGCGAGGTTCGCTGCGCCGCTCGACTGGCCGACGATGATTCCCTCCTCACGCGCAAGGCGGCGACACTCGGCTTCTGCGGCCTCGATCCCGACGGTTTCGATCGTGTCGATCAGCTCGCGGTCCAGGATCTCACTCACAAACCCAGGGCCCATTCCCTCGAAATCGTCGATTCCCGCTTCCCCGGTCGAGAGCACGGCGTTCGCCTCCGGTTCGACCGCGACGACATCTATTTCGGGGTACTCCTCACGGAGTCGGCTGGCGATCCCGGTGAGCGTCCCACCGGTGCCGACCGCGGCGACGAGGGCATCGACGGTCCGATCGCCGACCTGCTCCGTGATCTCAGCGCCGGTCGTCTCGTAGTGGGAGCGGACGTTCGCCCGGTTCTCGAACTGCCGGAGCTGGACCATTCCCTCGGCTTCGAGTTCGTCGGCACGTGCTTTCGCTTGCTCGATCTCACCGTCCACGAGTTCGAGGTCCGCCCCGTAGGCCGCCATGACCTGCCGCCGTTCTTCCGATTTCGAGGCGGGCATGACGACCGTGAGGTCGTACCCCTTCGCCGCCGCGACGACGGCGAGGCCGATTCCGGTGTTGCCGCTCGTCGGCTCGACGAGACGATCGCCGGGTTCGAGGCTCCCCTCGCGCTCTGCGGCCTCGACCATCGCCTTCGCGGGGCGGTCCTTCGCCGACCCGCCGGGGTTTTTCGACTCGATCTTCGCGGCCACGGTCGCACCCTCGGGCGAGCCGACCTGCACGAGGGGCGATCCGATGGCGTCGAGGATGCTGTCGTCCATTGCGTGGCGATACGGAGCGTGGCCCTAAACCGATGACGGGATCGGTGATTCGTGCGCGACGTGATTTATCGACGTCGTGTGGAGGATGCGGGAAGCCTAAGCACGCCGGCACCGAACGACACCCATGAGCCTCGAAACGATGTCGCCGAATCCCGTCTGGAATCCTGCGGGCTACGAGGACGCGGTCGACGCCGTCGCCGAACACGCCGACGAACTCACCGTCCGAGTCTGGGCCGGCGATTGGTGCAAGGACTGCCGAGCCATCCTCCCGGACTTCGCGGCGGCGCTCGGCGAGGCCGACGTTCCCGAGGAGCGGATCGAAGAGTACGCGCTGGATCAGGACAAGCAGGGCGAACTGGTCGCGGAGTACGGAATCGAGTACATCCCGACGATCGTCATCGAGCACGACGGCGAGGAAGTCGCACGGTTCGTGGAGGACGAACCCGAACCGCCGATCGTCCATCTCGCCGAGCAGCTCGACGCGCCCGAGCCGACGAACTAACGCGGGCTGTCGTCCGTTGGAGTCGATTCCGGATCCGCGTCCGTGTCGGGCGCGAGCCGTTCTACCCACGACAGCGCGTCCTCGACCTCGGTCTGCGGTGGCGAGCAAGTGAACGATCGGCAGACGTACGCCGTCGGCTCGCCGTCACGCTGGTCCCGATCGGCCCAGATTGCCGGCGGCTCGTCGAGCCCGAGCCGATCGCACCACGCGGCGAGTTCCTCCTCGGAGGACGGTCGTCGCGCGAGCAGCCGGCGCGGCAGATAGCTTCGACCGATCCGCTCGCGCCAGGCTTCGGGGAGCGCGTCGGCGACGACCGTCCATTCGAGCGAGCCGGCGGCGTGGCGATCGGCCGCGAGCGCGAGCGACGCACGCCGGAGCGGGCTCGACTCGACGGTTTCGGCGTGGGTTTCGAGCGTCGCCGTGGCGATCGCCTCCAAGCGGTCGTCGGCGGCGAAGTGATCCAGCGCGAGCAGGACATCGACCGCTACCCCAGTGCTGGAGGGCGTCGACTGGTCGTCGAGTTCCTGGGGCCGCGCGACGAGCGACTCCCCGGTCTGTGGGGTGAAATAGAGCGTTTCCTCGTCGGAGTCCCAGAACTCCGTCTCGATCGCGCGCGCGAGATCGAGCGCGAACGCGAGGTGGTCGACCTCGCCGGTGGCCTCGTAGCAGTTGAGTGCGCCGCGCGCGAGGAACGCGTAATCCTCGAGATAGCCCTCGATCTTCACGTCCCCGTCCTTGTAGCGCCGCTGAAGGCGTCGTTTCTCGTCGTTCCAAAGGTGTTCGTGGACGAATTCGATCCCCGCGACGGCGGTGTCGGCAAAGCGCGCGTCGAGTGCGAGCCCGGCCTCGGCGAACGCCGAGATCATCAGGCCATTCCATCCAGCCAGAACCTTCTCGTCGCGTTCCGGGCGTTCGCGTTCGGCGCGCGCCGCGAACACCGCCTCGCGGGCGCGTTCGAGCTCCGCACTGACCTCTTCGGTGGTGGTGTCGTGTTCGTCCGCGAGATCCTCGATTTCGGTGCTCACCGTCAGCACCGTCTTCCCGTCTTCGAAGTTCCCTGCCTCGGTGACGCCGTAGCGCTCGCAGAACAGGTCGGCCGCGAACTCGTCGTCGACTGCGTCGTGGACTCCATTGGGTGTCCAGACGTAGAACGCTCCTTCCTCGCGCTCGCCGGACTCGTCCTCGCTCTGGGCGTCGAGCGTGCTGAAAAACCCGCCGTCGGGATGGCGAAGTTCGCGTTCGACGAATCCCAGGGTCTCGCGCGCGACCTCGGCGTAGCGCTCCGCGCCCGTCCGACGGTAGCCCGCGAGGTACGCCCGCGTGAGTTCGGCGTTGTCGTAGAGCATCTTCTCGAAGTGAGGCACCGTCCACTCGCGGTCGGTGGTGTATCGGTGGAAGCCGCCGCCGGCGTGATCCCGGAGTCCGCCCTCGCTTATCGCGTCGAGCGCCTCGTGGGCGACCTCGTCGAAACTCTCTCTCCCGGTTCGTTCGGCGGCGCGCATGAGAAGATGGAGCCGGCCTGTCTGCGGGAACTTCTGGCCGTGGCCGAATCCTCCATACTCGCGATCGGCGTTTTCGACTGCCTGCTGGGCGGCGGTTTCGAGCAGGTCGCTATCCGGGACCTCGCCTGGCTGTTCGGGCGTCGCCTCCAGTTCGCCAGCCATCGCGCCCGCCCACTGGTCGGCGCGACCCTCGATGTCCTCGCGATCGTTCTCCCACGATTCCGCGATCGAGTCGAGAAGGTCGAGGAAGCCAGGCTGACCCCGTTTCTCGTCGCGGGGGAAGTACGTCCCGACGTAGAACGGTCGGCCGTCGGGCGTGAGCCATACCGACAGCGGCCAGCCGCCCTGGCCCGAGACCATCCCACAGATCGTCTGATAGAGTCGGTCGAGATCGGGTCGCTCCTCGCGGTCGACCTTGATCGGGACGAACTCGTCGTTGAGCCGCTCGGCCACCCTCTCGTCCTCGAAGCTCTCGTCCTCCATGACGTGACACCAGTGACACGCCGAGTAGCCGATCGAGAGGAAGATCGGGACGTCGCGCTCGCGGGCGGCGTCGAGTGCGTCGTCGTCCCACGGCTGCCAGTTGACGGGGTTGTCGGCGTGCTGGCGGAGATACGGCGACTGCTCTTCGTCGAGCCGGTTTCGGTCGGTGACGCTCATGATGCGGCGTACGCACCGATCACGGGTAAACACTGGCTCGTCGTTCGCTGCGGCGTCAGCCGGCAGCAGTTTCTTTGCGGCTGCGGACCCAGCATCGAGGATGGTGGATCACATCAGCCGCGAGCAGGCAGAGGCGTGGCTCGACGAGAAGGTCGTCCAGGGGATCGAGCACGAAACCACCGACGGCGCGGCGTTCAACCTCCAACTCCAGCTCTCTCGACTCCCACTTCACGTCATCAAGGAGGAGACGTGGGGGCCGTTGCGGGTGGTCGGAGAGTGTACGTTCGACACCGATCGCGTCGCAGCGCTGGTCGAAGACGACGAGGACCGCCAGGAACTGCTCGCTCGCCTCAACCCCATCCTCGCGACCGCACCGGGGTTTTACACCTTCCTCGACACCGAGGGCGATCCGTGTGAGTTCCCCGCAGTCCACTCGATCCTGCTCGAACACCGGCTCTACCCTGACGGTGCGAGCCAGCAGGCAGTGATGGATTCGGTGATGGCGACTGCAGCCACGATGCGGTCGATCCAGAACACCGCCGCCGCGCTCCGGAATCAAGCCATCCGAACTGCGGATGCCGAGGGTACCGAGCAGTAGTGGCCGTCTCGACGGTGTCGGGGATCCACGACGGATCCAGTTCGCGGGCGGTCGGCCGACGACGAGAATTCCCTCTCAGACGCCGAGTTCGAGCGAGAGCGTCTCGATGTGGACGATTTCGTCGTCCTGGAGCATCTCGACGATCGTCTGGTGACCGGTCGGCTCCGATTCGAGCCCGGTGATCGTGACGCGGTAGCCGGCGTCGAGCGCCCCCTCGAAGAAGGCGAACGCGGTCGGTGCATCCAGATTGTGGAGGTCGACCGTCAGCGTCCCGTCGTCGAGATCGTCACGAGCGGCGGTCAGCTCGTCGGCAGCGTCTTCGAGCTTCCGATCGCCCATGTCGATGGTCACGTCTGCCATACCTGGGTGTCTCGGCGGGCAATCATAAACGTGGGGCCGGCGTGACGCGGTGTCTCGAAGGACAACGCTTAGGTCGCCCCGGTCGGCGTATCGCGCATGAGCGAGACAGTTCTGGTCGTCGGCGGCGGCGGGCGCGAGCACGCCATTGCGCGTGCCCTCGCCGACACGGACGCGACGCTGTACGCCTGTGCGACGAACCGAAATCCGGGCATCGCGGGCCTTGCCGCGGGGTTCGAGACGCTCGACACCACCACCCCGCAGGCTGTCGTCGCCTACGCCGAGGAGGTCGGGGCGACGCTCGCAGTCGTCGGGCCCGAAACACCCTTGGAGGCGGGTGTGGCCGACGCGCTCGCCGATGCCGGGGTGTTCCCATTCGGGCCGCGCGCCGAGGCGGCGCGGATCGAGACCGACAAGGCCTACCAGCGGCGGTTCATGCGCGAGCACGACGTTCCTGGCTGTCCGACGTTCGAGACGTTCGACGACATGGAGCGCGCGTGCGGGTACATCGACGACCACGACGGTGATCTCGTGGTGAAGCCCGCGGGGCTGACAGGTGGAAAGGGCGTCCGCGTGATCGGTGATCAAGTGACTCCCGCAGAAGCCAAGGAATACCTCCGCGACTCCGATTACGACCGCGTGGTGCTCGAAGAGCGCCTCGTTGGCGAGGAGTTTACTGTTCAGGCGCTGGTGGCGAACGGCGATGTCCGCACGACTCCGGCGGTTCAGGATCACAAGCGCGCCTACGAAGGCGACGAGGGGCCCAACACGGGCGGGATGGGGAGTTACTCCGACAGCGGGCCCGAACTCCCGTTCATGACCGAGGACGATTACCGCGCGGCCGTCGGGGTCGTCGAAGAGACGGTCGCAGCGCTCGACGATTATACTGGTGTGCTCTACGGGCAGTTCATGCTGACCGCCGACGGTCCGAAGGTGGTGGAGTTCAACGCGCGCTTCGGCGATCCCGAGGCGATGAACACCCTTCCGGTGCTCGACACTGGCCTTCTTTCGGTGCTCACTTCGGCGCGCGACGGTGACTCGCTGCCGACCCTCGAGTTCGCGCCGCGGGCCACGGTCTGCAAGTACGCGGTGCCCGAGGGCTACCCCACCGATCCGGATGCGGGGGCAGAGATTCAGGTCGACGAGGGTGTCGTCGAGACGATCAACCAGCGGTTCGCCGCCGATGCCGACGCCGGCGGCGGCTCGGCGGTCGCGGACGGTGGAACGTCGCCGCGAGTCGAACTCTACTACGCCAGCGTCGACGGCCGCGACGACGGGATCTACACCACCACGTCGCGGGCGTTCGCGGTAGTCGGGATCGCCGACACCATCGCAACCGCCGAGGAGATCGTCGACGAAACGCTGACCGAGGCCGGCACCGACGGGCTCCGGGTCCGCCACGACATCGGCACGACAGCGCTCGTCGAATCCCGTGTCGAGCACATGGATGAACTGCGGACCGAGTAGGTTCGTCCCGTCGCGTGCGTGGTGGTCTGCGGATTCAAGACCCCAGCGGCTGAACGGTCCGTCGTGACCGACGACACCGACTCCCGCCGGGATCGGACGACCGTGCATCCGACGCCCGGCGCGCGGAACTCGCTCCAGCACTGGCCCGAGGCGAGGTCGCTGTGGCGAATCGTTCACAACTATCTGTTCGTCCTCGTCGCGCGACTCGCACCCTTCCTCCGGGTGAAAAACTGGGCGCTCCGGCGGATCGGCGTCACGGTCGGTGAGGGGGTTTCGTGGGCGCTCGAAGCCACGCCCGACGTGTTCTGGCCCGAGCTCATCACGATCGAGGACCACGCCATCGTGGGTTACGACGCCACCCTGCTGTGTCACGAGTACCTCCAGGACGAGTACCGCACCGGCGAGGTAGTCGTCGGCGAGCGTGCGATGATCGGCGCTGGCGCGATCGTCCTGCCTGGTGTCGAGATTGGAGCCGAGGCGCGTGTGGCTGCAAACTCCCTTGTCGCCGAGGACGTGCCGCCCGGCGCGACGGTCGCTGGCGTCCCGGCGACGGAGGTGTGATAGCGGCTGCGGTGGCGGTGCGGTTGCGGTGGCTGGGTGGTTGCGGTGCGGTTCCTGGCGGATGAAGGGCGAACGAACGAAGTGAGCGAGGGCTTCGGCGGTGCTGTGCGGTGTAGTTGCGGTCCTCGGTGTCTCGACGAGCAAAGCGAGTCGAGGCTCAGGAGAGTTTACTCTCCTGGTGGATCGAGGGCGAGGCCCGCTTTGCGGGCCGAGGGCTCGGGCGGTGCTGTGTGGATGCGGCGAGCGCCAGCAGTTCTACCGTGAGCGAACGGGGAGCGAATACGACCCGTGAGCGACCGCAGGGAGCGAGCGCACCCGACGTGGTTCGAGAGAGCGAAGCTCTCCCGCCACTGAGCGGGAGCAAAGCTCCCGCGAGGTCCGAAAGAACAGCGTTCTTTCGGGATGCCGAGACGGCTTCGCCGTCTCGTAGCAAGTAAAAACGTTCAGCGGACGCGAACGACGCCCGTCCGAAAGATCCGGTGGTTCGGGATGATGAACTCCTCACCGTCGTTTTCGACGTGGGTGACGAACACGTCGACCTCCTGAACCACGCCGTGCATGTCGTCGACGCGGACCTCGTCGCCGATGGCGTAGGGTTGGTTGAGCAGGAGGTAGGTCCCTGCCGCTCCCGCCGCGAGGAGGTCCTTGCCGGCGAGACCGCCGAGGAAGACGACGCCGAAGACGTAGGCCGCGAGCAGCACGATGAGCGCGTCGTCGGCGACGCCGATCTGGCCGAGCGCGACCAGCGCCGCGATGTAGATCACGCTGTATTTCACGACTCCCGGTACCAGACCGAGCGCTCCCGTCGAGGTGAACTTGTAGTTACCCAGTCGCTCGGCGACCCGTAGCTCCGCCCGATCGGCGAGGATCAGCCCGACGATCACGATGAGCGTGGCGATAAAGAGGTCCGGCAGGAAGTCGATGAAGTCGATCAGATAGCTCTGGATGTCGAACAGCGCGGCGACGCCCAGCGCGAGCACCGCGGCGAGAACGAAGACGAACAGGCCGAGCAGCCACGACAGCATGGCGACGGTGGACGTACCGAGGCGCTGGGCGGCGCGCTCGGAGGCGGTTCCCTCGACGACGTCAGCGACTCCGGCGGCGACGAGGAGGCGGTACGCCGATCGTGCGACGAGGTACGCGACCAGCCCCCCGACCACGAGGATGACCGCGAGGAGCACGAGATCGAGATTCCGGGTGAGGAGGTCCTGTACCACGGACTGGGCAAGCAGCGCCATCAGTACTCCTCCGGATCGAGTTCGAGGATCAGCTCGCCGCCCTTGAACGCCCGCACCAGTCGGTCGCTCTCGCTCAACACGACCGCGGTCGCGTTGGTGTCACGCGTGATCGATCCCGCGGCCATGTGTCGTGTCCCGAGCCCCTTCGGGATGTCGACGCCCTCCGCGCTGGGTTCGAGATAGCGGTACGCCGAGACGATCTTCCCACCGTCACTGATGACGAACGCGCCGTCGAGTCGCGAGAACTCCTTCAACATCACGTTCACGATCGGATCGCCGACGTGGACGTGGGATTTCTCGAAGGGGTTGTAGCTCAGCGGCCGGGACTTGTTCATCACCTTGCCGGCGTCGCCGATGACGAACAGCGCCCCGACCGGCTTTCCTTTCTGGCCCTTCTGCCCGAGTTCGACCGCCACGTCCAGCACGTCCCGAATCACTTCGGGATCGCCTCTGGAGTTGGTGAACAGGTCGTAGACGCCCGACTGGTCGAGGTCGCCCGCCCGCGCCCGGCTCACGCTGTCGATCACGTCGTCGAACAGCTTGGTCGCACACGCCACCTCGTCGCCCTCCTCGATGTGATCCTCGTCGAGCGCGCCCTCGATTCCGAACCGGATGCGCTCGGAGAGGTCGGCGAACTCGAGCGGGAGTTCGACGTACCGCTCCGCGCCGACCCCGTTGTCCGGCGCGACCACGATCGTCGAGATGTCCTCGACCTCCTGACACCGCTCGTAGTACGAGGAACTCGGCGAGAACAGGAGCACAGTTTCGACCTCGTCGACGATGTCACCGAGGAGGTCGCGTACAGTCGCCATTACCCGATACGGGCCGCCGGGGCCGCAAAAAGGTTTGTGACACGGCTTCGCGTACTTGGAGGCTACTTCTGACGATAGTTCGTCCACAAGCGGTTCATCAGAAAAAGTGACGCGCGGGACCGGATTCGAACCGGAGCAAGACATTCCTGCTCGCCTCGCTTCGCTCGGCTACGCGGGCTGTGACTTGCAGGGTTCAAATCGCTCCTGCTCGCTCGTTCCGTTCGCTACGCTCACTCCACTCACTGCGCGGGACCGGATTTGAACCGGCGGACCTCTACAGGACAGCGTCCTAAGCGCTGCGCCGTTGGCCTGGCTTGGCTACCCGCGCGCAGTACCGCCTTCCCGGGAGCGCAAAAAGAACCTGTCGTTTACTGGCCCGCAAGGCGGTTCTTGATCGCGTCGGCCACGCCCTCGCTGTGTTCGGCATCACTGAGGACGGCGAGTTCGTCGTCAGTGTGGATCGTTCCGTTCTCGACGACGCTCGCGCAGATCCCGCCGCGTTTGTTCTTGAGCGCGCGGGCGACACCCTCCTCGTCGGCGACCTGCTCGACGTGGGCACACGGCGGGCGTGGGCGGGTCCCCTCGAAGGTCACGTCGCCAACGGTGAACTGGCGGTTGAGAAGGTCGTGGACCGAGACGCCGCTGGTGACGACGTTCCGACGGTGTCGCCCGTCGGTGAGGTCGATGTCGAACTCCGCCTTGATCTCCTGAATGGCCTCGCGTTCGATGAATGTGACCTCGCACTCGTCCAACCCGGAGTAATAGCCCGTGCCCTTCATGTACCGATCGCCGCGCAGTCCCTGACGTTCGACGGCCTCGATCTGCTCGACTGCCTCCATCGGCTGCGATCCCTCCGGCGTGGTGTAGATCGTCTCGACGGTCGCTTGCATGGCGAACGAAGGGGAGCGGATCGGATAGACCTTCGCTTCACGAACGTTTAGGGGCCGTCGGTCCCGAGGTCAGGCATGTACCGGGCGCGTGATCGGGTCGAAAACGAAGCGTGGCTCGAGGATCTCGACGACGCTGCCGACGCGCTCGACCTCGACGCGGCCGCGCGCGAACGCGCGACCGACCTGTTCCTCTCGACGGTCCCCGACGGCGAGCGCTCGAAACCGGCGGCACTTGCGGCCAGCCTCTACGCTGGCGGGCTGATCGCGGGCGACCGGCGATCCCAGCGTGCGGTCGCGGAGGCGGTCGGCGTCGCTCGGCTCACGATCCAGCAACGCTGGCGACCGCTGCTCGACGAGGCAGGACTCGATCCGCCATCGTGGTGATTGAGACCAGTCGACAGCCTCACTCGGGTCGCGGACGCCCTTCGTGCTCAGGCGTGAGCGCTCCATATTGATCGATCTCGCCCCGGACGACTCGTGTGCTCGAAATGATGTCGCCGTCCTCGGCGTGGGCGTGATCGACCACCTCGATGTCGAGCGGGTCGAGCCCGTTCTCGCGGCGGATCTCGTTCACCCGCTCGCCGCCCGCTTCGGTTTCGGGCGAGACCACAAGCACGTCGAACTCCTCCTCGGTCGCGATTCCGGTCGGTTCGTCGAGGCGGCGGATCTCGTACGTGCGGTCGTGGCGGTCGGCGAGTGCGGCGAGCTCGGCGTCGAGGTTCTCCCGGCGTTTCTCGAACGGACGGACGTACCGCTCCTCGTGTCTGGTCTCGGCGGCGAGGTCGTCGCTGGTCAGCCCGACGGTGACGTCGCCACGCTCGAACGCGTGCTCGAACAGCCGGCGGTGGCCGTCGTGGACCGGATCGAACGTCCCGCCGAGCGCGACATCCATACCCGGCGGAGGCGTGCCCACGATTTAGTGGCTTCGACTCCACGATCGATCGGGCAATACACCCCTGGCCGGCTATCGAGCGCGCTACGCCCTCGAAGAACGATAGGTAGCTTCCAAACCACGACCGGGACTGCCGCCGACCGACGCTCGCCGCACTACTCGCTGGTGTCGTCCGACTCGTCGCCACGTGTCTCGTCGCTGGCCGGCGTCTCGTCGCTCGCTTCGTCGGCTTCCTCGACGGTGATCGTCACGGGATCGCTCCGCGAGGTGCGACGAGTCGGCTCGGAGCGTCCGTCCGGGAGCGGATCGAGGCCGAGTCTGGTGTCGAACTCGTCCCGAACCCGATCGATCATCACGCCGACGAGCTCGCTCGGCGGGATCGCGGTGTACTCGAACGCGTCGTCCTCGCTGTCCGTGGTTCGAGTGTGTCGCTCGACGACATCGTCGTCACGGAGCTCGGCGAGCATCTCACGGACCGAGTCGGGGTACAGCCCGGTGCCCGCTGCGATCTCCTCGGCGGTCGCCGACGGACGACGACGCACCTCCACGTACACCCGGGCGGCCCGATCGGTGTCGAGCGCCGTCGAGAGCAGCTCCACGATCCCCTCGTCGAACTCCTCGGTCCCCTCGCTCCGGTCGTCGTCCGTTCGATTCACCGCGTCGGTCGCGGCGCTGTTCGATCGCTGACGGTCAAGCTCCGCGCGCACGTCGTCGGGTTCGATCTCGTCGTCTGCGTTCTCGTCGCCTGTGTCGTCGGTGGGCGCGTCGTCGGCGGTCATAATCGTTTGAACCAGCCGCTCGCGGGATAAAAGACTTCCTCGCCTACAACATGAGCGCCGCACACACGGCGTCGAGACCCCCCTCACGCCGGTAACGTCGTTGGGCCGTCGCGCCGCTTTCGGCATCGAGGAGCCTGCGAATCCCCTCCACGCCGAGCCGGTCGGCCTCGCGGTCGACGACGGCTTCGAGACCGATCGTTCCGGCTCCGTCGCGATCGATGAACGTCGCGTCGTGGCCGTCACGCAGCGCGCGCCACTTGTTCTCGTCGAGGAGTTCACGCCGGAGTCCGCCGTCCCCGACTGTGTTTGCGCCGCCCCCGCTCGATCGGTACGCCGCCCAGGGGTCCGGGTCGTCCTCGTAGCGTTCGGCGAGGTCGAGCACGAGCGCGTGGGCATACTCGACGAACGCGATCACCCGTTCGGGGTCGGCCTGGCCATCGGGCGCGCGGAGCTCGACGGTGCCGTGACCGGTGTGCGGCCGGACGTCGTACCAGAGTTCGCCGCGATCGGCGATCGAGCCTTCTTCGACCATCAGCCGTTCGAACCGGGCGTACTCCTCGTAGCCCGCGAACGCGGTCGGCATCCCGGTGTTGGGGAGCCCCTCGAAGATCTTCGCGCGCGCCGACGCGAGACCGGTGTCGTACCCTTCCCAGTACGGGGAGTTCGCCGACAACGCCAGCATGATCGGCATGTACCATCGGAGCTCGTTCGCGACCCACGTCGCCTTCTCGGCGTTGTCGACCCCGACGTGGACGTGGACTCCGGCGGTGGTGTTGCGGTGCTGTGGATACCGAATCCGATCGAGCTGCGAGCGATAGCGGGGTTTCTCGGCGTGTTCGAGTTCGCGCCACCGGGCAGCGGGGTGGAGACCTGCTGCCGCGATATCGTAGCCGTGCGCCGCGGCGTACTCGACCAGAGCCTCCTGAACGGTAACGATCTGTTCGCGCGCCTCGTCGAGTCCCTCGCAGGTCGGTGTCTGCGTCTCGACGATGAACTTGAATAGCTCGTGGTCGAGACGGCCGTCGAGCACGCCGGGTGGCTCGCTCTCGTAGACGAGCTCGTCGGTGGCCGACGTGGGGCGGCCCGCGTCGTCGACGACGTAAAACTCTTCTTCGACGCCAAGCGTCCCCATCCGAGTGAAGTTCTCGGCCGAACCCACGTCCATCTCGCCCGTGATACCGGGCCACCGGATTAAAGCTGCAGGTTTTGCACCCACCTTTTGCTGCGCTCATTCGCTCCCTTCGGTCGCTCACTCGCTGGCAAAATGTGGATCAAAAGCCTCCTCCTTCCCTCCGGTCAGTCGTCGGCCCGCTCGTTCGCTCCGCTCTCTCGCGGTCGAATCACTGACTCACCGCAACCACACCGCCGAAGCCCTCGCCGCGCGCTCCCTTCGGTCGCTACTCACTCGCTTCGCTCGTTCGCGCGTCTCGCCCTTCATCCACCAGGAACGCCTCGCCGCCACGGCCGCCTCCGCACCACGACCGCACCGCCGCGGCTGCCGCACCGCAGCCGCTACGACGTGACGACTTCGATCTCGTGGCCGTCGTGGTCCTTCGTGAACGCGTACTGGTGGTCACAGGATTCGGGATCGCGGTAGTCCTCGGCGTCGCGGGTCATCAGCGTCTTCCACGCGTCGTCGAGATCGTCGGCGCGAACCGCAACGTGACCCCACGCGTCGCCCATCTCGTAGGAGCGTCCGTCGTAGTTGTAGGTGAGTTCGACGCTCATCGCCTCTTCGGCCGCGTCTTCGGGTTCGACGAAGTAATTCGCGAAGTCGTCGGACTCCCACCGTCCCCCCGGAAGCTCGTCGTACTCGAACTTCCGCGTCCAGAAGCCGAGGCTTCGGTCGGCGTCCTCGACGCGCATCATGGTGTGATCGAGACTCCAGCGCGCGCCGTGATCGCGCTGGACGATCTCGATCTCGTGGCCGTCGGGATCTTTCACGAACGCGTAGCGCCCGCCGCAGGATTCGGGGTCGCGGTAGTCCTCGACACCCTCGTCCATCAACTCGTCGTAGGCGGATTCGAGCTCCCCCTCCGGCACGCGGACCGCGATGTGGCCCCACGCGTCGCCCACCTCGTAGGAGCGTCCGTCGTGGTTGTACGTGAGTTCGAGCAGCGCGCCCTCGTCGTGGACTTCCTCCGGGCCCATGAACACGTTCGTGAACGTGTCGGCCTCCCAGCGCCCGTGTTCGACGTAATCGAGGTGGTCGCTGTACCAATCGATCGACGCTTCGAGGTCTTCGACCCGGATCATCGTGTGGTCGAGGGTTGCGTCCATGCACCGCCGTTCGCCTTCCGGAGCGAAAAGACTACTGGCGTACACCGAATGTCACGGTGGGCGGTCCCGCGGTACGATCTCGTGAAACGCTACTGCTGTCTGGGTTTCGTCGCACCGACGATTTCGTCCGTCGAGACGATCGTGGCGAACTCCCCGTCGAGATGTGCCAGCGCCGTGCGGTGGACTGTCTCAGCGTCGAACGCCTCGCCGTCGAGCGTCCGGTCGAACGTCGCCGTCGCGTCCCGGACGAGCAATACGTCGAACCGACGGTTTTCGGCCATTCGCGTCGTCGTCGACACGCAGTGGTCGGTCGTCAGACCACAGACGACGAGGTGCTCGTGTCCGCGCTCACGGAGCCACGACTCCAGATCGGTGTCGACGAACGCGCCGTTGACGCACTTCGTGAACTCGGCCTCGCCGTCACGGGGTCCGAGCCCTTCCTCGTACTGGAATCCGGGCGCGTCGCGCCGGAGTGGCGACGACGGTTCCGTCGAGTCGTGGCGGACGTGGACGATCGGACGGTCACGTTCGCGCCAGGCTGTGAGCAGTCGCACCGCGTTGCGTTCGGCGTCCGGGTTGTTGCGAGTTCCCCACGCCGGATCGGCGAACCCCTGCTGAAAATCGACGAGCACCAATACGGGCTCCCCGGCGCTATCGATCGTCATCGGACGGGATTTGGCGACGAACCGTGGGCTGCCAGCCGTCGGTCGGGACCGCGCAGTCGACCGGATTTGGGATGCTCGCGAGTGACGGTGATCGGGGGCTCTGCCGGCGCTTGCGACGAATCTTCCGACAGCATGTACTGTGGCCACTCCCGATCGCCCTCGATTCCCCAGTCGCCGAGGTCGGCGTGCGGACAGACGCCGTCGTAGCCGTCGAGACGATCCTGGATGAGGTCGCGGGCCTGCTGTCCCGCTTTCGTCTCCGCCGTCACGCCGAGGTTCTCGAACAGCGCGCGCGGCTGGAACGTGATCTCCAGTCCGATCGGGGAGTACCGGCTCTTTCGCTGCTCGTAGAACGGCGCGCGACAGGTCGGAAACATCGGCTCCCCGCCGAAGCAGAACTCCCAGTGGCGATCGTCGGGGTCGGTCGGAATCTCCTCGGGCCACGGCTCGGGATCGTGGACGTGGAGGAACTGGAGCACGTGCCAGAGGTGTTCGTGGTACTCGTGTTCCGCGAACTCCCCGTCAGGCGGCTCGAAGAACGCGACCAGCGAGGCGCGATCGTTGTGGTCGCGATAGGTGTCGACGTAGTCGAGCAGCGTCCGTCCGAGATCGAGCAGCGCGTCCTTCTCAGTCATCGAGGGGACTGCGGTGTACAGTGGCTCGCCGTTCCGGACCGACTCGGCACCGAAAAAGCAGGGAAAGGGAGTGCCGTTTCGTTCGCCCAACAGCCCGTCGCGAAAGGAGTGCCAGTGGGCGGCGACCCAGTCGGGCGCGTCCCCGCTCGCGACGCGCTGCTCGACGGTTGCCTGGTCGCGGAGCCGACCGACTACCCGGTCAGTCATGGTCGTATGCAGGTGTTCTGCGGGCTTTTATCCATCGCTTCCCGCTGATTGCCCTTTCACCGGTTCGATGGTATCGCCGGCATTGATCCGGCCGGTGGCGACGATACGACACCGAAGGCCGCCGCGATGGACGAGCGCCTCGCGGACGCCCGACGTTCCGAGATGCTGTTCCAGATACGAACACGGCTCGCAGAGTTCGACGCCGAGACACGTCGCCTCGCCGACCCGGAATCGCCGATTCACGTAGTGATTGAGTCGAACGTTCTCGGTGGTGATGTTCCGACGGTGCGCCCCCGGTTCGAGTTCGATCCCATCGTCGCGCTCGACGGCTGCGAGGGCCTCGCTCTCGATGAGCGTGAGATCGCCGCCCGTCCGCTCGGCGAACGTGCCCGTGTCGCTGAAATATCGATCGCCCCGGAGTCCGGCATCGGCGACGGCCTCGACCGCCGCGACCGACTCCGGCTCGGCCCCCTGCTCACTGGCGACGTGAATCGATCGCACGTGACCACACATACCCACTGGAGAGCCCGGTTCGTCTTATAGCTGATCGAAGCGTGTGGGTTCCCAGCGCAGTCGATGGCGAGACGGATCAGCGACGCCGCACGGCCGGCCAGTAGCACCACCACGCGATCGTGAGCACGAGCACCGGGCCGAGCGGGAGAGCGAGGCGACCGATCCCCCGTGAGAGCCCGACGGCGACGGTGGCGTGGCTCAGCCCTGTGAGGACGACCAGCCCGCCGGTCACACGCGGATCCTCGCGCCACACGACGCCGACGAGGGCGCTCGCGAGTGCCGCGAGGTAGCACCCAACGCTCACCGGCCACGCCTGGAGATATCTCGGCAGCGCCGCGAACCCGCGCGCGAATCGGAGGTAGTCGTCGAGCGGCGTGAGATGGAGCGGGTTCGCGTTGACGAGGCCAAACGAGAAGAGCAGCGTCACCTCGCTTCCGACGAGCACGGTCCACGGGACGAGGCCGAGCGCGAGTAGAACCAGCAGTCGGCGGCGCGGTGCGGGCGTGGCGGGCGAAGCGGATGCGGTGGACCCGCTGGACGCGCCGGCCATCACCGGCGCGCGACGATCCGGAGCACGTCCTCGTCTTCGAGTTCGTGGTCCGTCCCCACCTGCTGGTCGTCGTGTTTCGCGCTCGGTCCCGATAGCCGCCCGAATCGGAATCGGTCTTCGAGTTCGCCGCCAAGCTTCTCGCAGGCATCCCCGACCGTCTGGCCCGCGCGAAGCAGCAGCGGTTCCTCGTAGTCCGTCCCGCGGCCGGGCTTGTCCATGTAGATACGGATGAGGTCGAGTTGCTGCCAGATCCGTTCACGGAGCGTGTCGAGCCCTTTCTCGGCCTCGGCGCTGATGAAGATCGCGTCGTCGGGGTCGATGTCGTGGTCACGGAGATCGCTATTGACGGTTTCGAGATAGTCGGGCTCGATCAGGTCGGCCTTGTTGACCGCGACGAGCGACGGGAGATACACCCGGTTGTCGAGCACCCCATCGAGCAGGCGATCGATGTCGACTGCCTCGCTCACCGCGACATCGGCGTTGACGTAGTCGCGCTCGCGGAGCACCTCCCGGACGGTGTTCTCGTCGAGTTCGACCTCGGGGGCCATGGTGACGTCGATCCCACCCTTCCCTTTGGGGGTGATCCGGACTTTTGGGGGTCGGGTGTCGAGTCTGATCTTGTTCTGGTAGAGCTCCTTGCTGAGTTTGGCGTACGCCTGGATCTCGAACACCGAGAGCACGAACACCACGAGGTCGGCGGTCCGAATCACCGAGAGCACTTCCTGACCGCCACCCCGGCCGCCCGCCGCACCCGCGATCAGTCCGGGCACGTCGAGGAGCTGGATGTTCGCGCCCTTGTGTTTCAGCATCCCGGGGTTCACGTCGAGGGTCGTGAACTCGTAGGCCCCCACCTCGCTCTCGGCGTTGGTGAGCGCGTTCAACAGCGTGGATTTGCCGGCGCTCGGCATGCCGACGAGCGCCACGGTCGCGTCGCCGGTCTGTTCGACCGAGTAGCCCTGGCCGCCGCCCGCCGAGCTCTGATTCTCGAGCTTCTCCTTTTTCTCGGCGAGCTTCGATTTCAACCGGCCGATGTGGGCCTCGGTCGATTTGTTGTACGGGGTCTCCGTGATCTCTTCGCGGAGCTCCTCGATCTCCCCTTCGAGTCCCATCGGGTAGTGGTGAGCCGTGGGCGTCGAAAAGTCCTTCCTTCCGGGTCGGGAACGGGCCGACCGCGTGACGAAAGACAATCCTTAACCTCGCGGCGGCGGTTTCCGGAAGCATGGCTGGAACCATCGAAGTCCTCGTTCCTGGCGGGGAGGCCGATCCAGGACCGCCGCTCGGGCCGGAACTCGGTCCGACGCCGGTGGACGTGCAAGCGGTAGTCAGTGAGATCAACGACCGTACCGAAGCGTTCGACGGCACCGAAGTCCCCGTCACCGTCGAGTACGACGACGACGGCGCGTTCGAGATCGACGTGGGCGTTCCCCCGACCGCGGCGCTCGTCAAGGACGAGGCCGGTTTCGAGACCGGCTCCGGCGAACCCCAGAAGAACTTCGTCGCCGACCTCTCGGTCGATCAGGTCAAACAGATCGCCGAGCAGAAACAGTCCGACCTGCTCGCGTACGACACCGCAAACGCCGCGAAAGAAGTCGCCGGCACCTGCGTCACCCTCGGCGTCACCATCGAAGGCGAGGACGCACGCACCTTCGACGACCGGGTCGACGACGGCGAATACGACGAGACGCTCGCCGAATCGTAGCTTCCACCGACCGCCGTTGCGGATCGACTGCGGAACCGCTTCGACGGCTTTAAGGGTCGCATCGGTCTTTTCCTAACCGAGGCAGGTAGCGCCTGTTTCACGCCGTAGCAGCCACGAAGGCGTACTACGGAGGTGGATAATGGCAGATCAGGACATAGAGGAGGCCGTGACGCGCGCGCTTGACGAGGCCCCACCGCGGAACTTCAGTGAGACGGTGGACCTCGCAGTCAACCTGCGTGATCTCGACCTCAACGACCCATCGAACCGCGTCGACGAGAGTATCGTTCTTCCGGAAGGAACCGGCCAAGAGACCCGCATCGTCGTGTTCGCCGAGGGCGAGACCGCCCTCCGCGCCGAGGAGGTCGCCGACGACGTGCTCGACGGCGACGATCTCGAAGAGCTCGGCGACGATGACGACGAAGCGAAGGATCTCGCCGGCGAGACCGACTTCTTCATCGCCGAAGCGGGACTGATGCAGGACATCGGTCGCTACCTCGGGACCGTTCTCGGTCCGCGGGGGAAGATGCCGACGCCGCTCCAGCCCGACGACGACGTCGTCGAGACGATCGAGCGGATGAAAAACACCGTGCAGCTCCGGAGCCGCGACCGACGAACGTTCCACACCCGAGTCGGTGCCGACGACATGTCCGCGGCGGAGATCGGGGACAACATCGACGTCATCGTCCGGCGACTGGAGGCCGACCTCGAAAAGGGACCCCTCAACATCGATACGGTGTACGTCAAGACGACGATGGGCCCCTCGGTGGAGGTGGCCTAAATGTCCGCCGAGAGCGAGGCGGGCGACCGGCGGACCGAGGCGATCCCGGAGTGGAAGCGCGAGGAAGTCGCAGATCTCGCGGAGCTGATCGAGACCTACGAGAGCGTCGGCGTCGTCTCGATCGGCGGGATCCCGAGTCGCCAGCTCCAGGCGATGCGCCGGGAGCTCCACGGCGACGCCGAGCTTCGGGTCGCCCGGAACACCCTGCTCGTGCGCGCGCTCGACGAGGCCGGCGAGGGCATCGCGGACCTCACGAGCGAGATCGAGGGTCAGGTCGGGTTGATCGGCACTGACGAGAACCCGTTCGGACTCTATCGCCAGCTGGAGGCGTCGAAGACGCCCGCGCCGATCAACGCGGGCGAGATCGCGCCGAACGAGATCACGATCCCCGAGAGCGACACCGGCGTCGATCCCGGTCCGTTCGTCGGGGAGCTCCAGCAGGTCGGCGCGGCCGCCCGGATCATGGACGGCTCGATCCACGTCACCGAGGACTCCACAGTACTGGAGGAGGGTGAGGAGGTCTCCGGCCAGCTCGCGAACGTGCTCGGCGAACTCGGGATCGAGCCGAAGGAAGTCGGCCTCGATCTCAAGACCGTCTACGCCGACGGCATCCTGTTCGAGCCCGACGAGCTCGCGATCGACGTCGACGAGTACCGTGCGGACATCGAGGCGGCGGCCGCTCGCGCTCGAAACCTCTCGATCAACGCAGCCTATCCGACCGATCGCACGGCCGGCACGCTGCTCGGCCAGGCGAGCACCGAGGCACGGAGCCTCGGCGTCCACGCCGCGATCGAGAGCCCCGACATCGCCGACGAGCTCGTGAGCAAGGCGGACGCGCAGGTCCGTGCGCTCGCGGCCCACATCGACGACGAGGAGGCGCTCCCCGAGGAGCTCCGCGGCGTCGAGGAAACGGCTGATGCAGGCGCGGATGCGGACGCAGACGAATCGAGCGACGACGAGGCCGAGGCGGAGACCGAGCCCGATGCCGACACGGACGACGAGTCCGACGATGACGACGACGACGACGGCGACGGCGACGCGGGCGAAGGTCTCGGCGAGATGTTCGGCTGATTCGATCACGAAATCAACACTCCCAACACCACAACAATGGAATACGTTTACGCAGCACTCATCCTGAACGAGACGGACGAAGAGATCAACGAAGACAACCTGACCGACGTGCTCGACGCGGCCGGTGCGGACGTCGAGGACTCGCGCGTGAAGGCGCTCGTGGCCGCGCTCGAAGACGTCGACATCGAGGAAGCGGTCGATCAGGCCGCCGCGGTGCCCGCGGGCGGCGCTGGCGGTGCGGGCGGCGCAGCAGCCGGCGGCGCTGGCGGCGAGGCCGAGGCCGACGAGACCGAGGAAGCCGACGAAGAGGAAGCGGCCGAAGAAGCCGAAGCGGACGACGACGAGGACGACGACGCTGGCGGCGAAGGTCTCGGCGAACTCTTCGGGTAGACGCGCCCACCCAACCCACGTTTTCTTTCAGCAACCCGATAGCCGTGCGAGCGTTTACATACCGGAACGCGACCACCACGGGATGAATGGGTCCGTTCGGCGGGAGCGTCGTGGTCGCACCCGAGTCTGCACTCCCGGCACTCGGGTTCGTGCTCGGTGGGATCGCGCTCGGAACGGTGAGCGGCCTCGTGCCCGGGCTCCACGCCAACAACTTCGCGCTGCTGTTGGCGGCGGCCGCACCGCAGGTCCCGGGGCCGGCGCTGTACGTCGGGGCAGCGATGCTCGCGGCCGGCGTCACGCACACGTTTCTCGACGTGGTGCCGGCGCTCGCGCTCGGGGTGCCCGACGCCGCGATGGCGGCCTCGGCGCTGCCGGGCCATCGACTGGTGATCGAGGGCCGTGGTCGCGAGGCGCTTCGCCTGTCGGCGCTCGGGAGCGGGCTCGCGGTCGCGTTCGCGGTGCCGCTCGCGATCCCGATGACGCGGGTGATGGTGGCGGTGTACCCGACGGTGCGGGCGCATCTGCCGCTCGTCTTGGGTGGCGTCGCGGTTTTCCTCGTCGTCACCGAGCGGTCGAACGCCGCGCGGATCGGGGGTGTGCTCGCCTTCCTCCTGAGCGCGGGGCTCGGGTGGCTCACGCTCGACATCGAGCCGAGCGCGCCGCTTGCTGCGGGTGGGATGTTGATGCCGTTGTTCGCGGGGCTGTTCGGAGCACCGGTGCTGATCGAAGCACTCGACGGGGCCGGGGTGCCCGAGCAGGCCGATGCTGCCGTCACGACGCCGCGGCGCACGGTTGGGTTGACGGCGCTCGTCGGGACGGCCTCGGGCGCGATCGTCGGTTATTTGCCGGGTGTATCAGCAGCCGTCGCGGCGACGGTGACGCTGCCCGCAGTGCCAGAGGACGACGGTGCGCGTGGCTTTCTGATCGCCACGAGCGGTGTGAACACCTCTAACACAATTTTCGCGCTGTTCGCGCTCGTCGCGCTCGGATCGCCCCGGACTGGAGTGCTAGTTGCCCTCGAATCGACGGGTGTGCCACTCGATTTGCCCCTATTGCTTTCCGGGGTCGCGCTCGCGGCGGGTGTCGGGTTCGTGCTGGTGCCGTGGATCGGTGATCGGTATCTCCGGACAGTCGGCCGGATCGAGTACACCCATCTCTCGGTCGGTGTGCTCTGTCTCCTGCTCGGGATCGCGTACCTGTTCGCCGGGCCGATCGGCGTGGGTGCGTTCTGTGCGAGCGCGCTGATCGGCCTGGTTCCCGCAAAGTTCCGTGCGCGACGCGTCCACCTGATGGGAGTGTTGATGGGGCCGTTGATCCTCGGCATCTGAGTGCTGTCGCTCGTTTCGGGACGCTGTGACGGCGATAGCGGTGGCTGTGCGATGGTGGTCGAGTCATGCGGAGGCGGTGGCTGTGCGGTGGCGGAGGCAGTAGGAAGCCACGCGGCCACGTTTATCGCGGCCTCACGGGGAGGGGCGGGGGCTTCAGCGCGTGCCGCCACGAGGCGCGTAGCGCCTCGGCCCGTGCGAACGGGCACGAAGCGCCCGTGAGCAGA
>NZ_JAQJDA010000017.1:0-67482 GCF_028617175.1 Halococcus sp. PRR34
GATCGACTTCTCGACCTCGTTTCCTCAAACTCATTACGGAGTAATCCCGTCACCGTCGTCCATTTTCAATAGAGCAGTTGAATGCTGATTCTAACGCGACTGCACGGGAGTTGCACACTGAAGGAGAGCCGCTCCGAATCCGGGATTGAGTGTGCTGTTGGAACCATTAGTGTCTCTGTCACCCGACAAGGGCGTGTATGGCGAAATCACACTTTGTGCTGACCTACCTCATTTTCTTCCTCGTCGATAGTTAGCGCGCTCGTAACGAGACTTTTGGTAGCTCGTCGGAACCGTTCGGAAAGCGCCTGATGAGATATATCGAGGTCGTCAGCGAGGGTGTTGAGATCCACTTCACGCGGGACCTCGTAGTACCCCTGCTGTACGGCTGCGGCGAGGGTGTCGTATTGCCGTTCGGTAAGGTCGTGCTCAAATTCATCGAGCCGTTCACCGTCATAGATCCGGGCGATATCCAGCGTGAGGTCGTTCTCCTGAGTGAACTCGTTCGTCGCCGAGAGCCCCTCTCGCTCGGGAAAGAGTACTTGGAGGTGCCACTCACCGTTGGCGGCGGTAGCCTCCTGGACGGCCGCACCCTGCTCGTTAATCATGTAACCGATCACTTGTGCAGTATCCTCCCACACCAACCGATAGAACCGCTCGTCATCAGTTTCGCCGAAGAGTTCGACTTCGGTAACGCTCGGATCGGCTTCGAGTACTTCACTTAAGTCCTCGATGTCGCCGTTAGTGATTCGGACGAACGGCACCACTTCAGTCGTATTGTGGGCGACAACGCGGTCGATATGGATAGTCAGGTCCGGACGGCGTTCGAGTGTCTCGGAGAGTGCAAACTCGTGGGCCGGAATCGTGAACTCCGTTATTGTGGGCATATACAAGCATATGCAGGCAAGCATTATAATGCAAGGGATTCAGATGAGTTAGCCCCGAAATAGATCCGGCTGCATCCAGTCGCGGATCGAGAAGAACGTTATCTGGTTTTGTGCGCAGATATCACCATTGAACACGGGCGATATGCGAGATACGCACCCTGCATCTCGCACGCTGTATTTCTCAACTGCTGGGAAGGGTTCGCGCAAAACGATCGACTCCTCCAATAACCCCTACACTATCGACCGCGGTCTCGCTGGTCGGTCTGCCCAACCGAGGCTGCTTTAGTCCCCGGGACGGATACCACTGCCATGAGCAGGTTCGAGGACGTCGCGGATCGGTACGATCCCGACGCGGTCGAGGAGCGGGTGTTCGACCACTGGGACGAGACCGACGCCTACCAGCAGACGAAAGACCACCGCGCGGACGAGGAGCCGTTTTTCTTCGTCGACGGTCCCCCCTACACTTCGGGTGCAGCCCACCTCGGCACGACGTGGAACAAGACGCTGAAGGACGCCTACATTCGGTATCACCGAATGCGGGGCTACGACGTGACCGACCGTCCTGGGTTCGACATGCACGGCCTCCCGATCGAGACGAAGGTCGAGGAGAACCTCGGCTTCGAGAACAAGAAGGACATCGAGGCGTTCGGGATGGAGCCGTTCATCGAGGAGTGTAAATCGTACGCCGAGGCCCAGTTAGAAGGCCTCCAGTCCGATTTCGAGTCCTTCGGCGTCTGGATGGACTGGGAGAACCCCTACAAAACCGTGTCACCGGAGTACATGGAGGCGGCGTGGTGGGGGTTCGAACAGGCCGCAGAGCGCGGTCTCGTCGAGCAGGGGAAGCGCTCGATCACCCAGTGTCCGCGGTGTGAGACCGCGATCGCCAAAAACGAGGTCGAGTACCACGAGGTCGAGGACCCCTCGATCTACGTGGAGTTCCCGCTCCGCGAGCGCGAGGGGAACCTCGTGATCTGGACGACCACCCCGTGGACGGTCCCCGCGAACGCCTTCGTCGCGGTCGACGAGGACGTAACGTATCAGGAGGTCCGCGCCGAGAGAGACGGCGAGAGCGAGGTGCTCTATCTCGCGGCCGACGTGGTCGAGGAGGTCCTGCAGAAGGGCCGCTATGAGGACTACGAGGTGCTCGACGAGTTCGACGGGAGCGAGATGCTCGGCTGGGAGTACGACCACCCGCTGGCCGAGGAAGTGCCCGACCACGCCGACGGCGACGGTGCGGGACAGGTGTACCACGCCGATTACGTCGAGGTCGACAGAACTGGTCTGGTCCACTCCGCGCCTGGTCACGGTCAGGAAGACTTCGAGCGGGGCGAGGAGCTCGGCCTCGACGTGTTCTGTCCGGTCGAGGGCGATGGCGTCTACACCGACGAGGCCGGAAAATACGCCGGCGAGTTCGTCCGCGACGCCAACGACGGGATCATCGCGGACCTCGACGAGAAGGGACTGCTGCTCGCCGAGGAGACCTACGTCCACGACTACGGCCAATGCTGGCGGTGTGACACGGACATCGTCTTCCTCGCCACCGATCAGTGGTTCATCACGGTCACCGACATCAAGGACGAACTGCTCGCCAACATCGAGGACAGCGAGTGGCATCCTCCCGAAGCCCGCGACGAGCGCTTCCGGAACTTCGTCGAGGACTCGCCGGACTGGAACGTCTCCCGGCAGCGCTACTGGGGCATCCCGGTGCCGATCTGGACGCCCGAGAACGGCGCGGATCAGAGCGACGGGGCAACCGATGAAAGCGAGATGATCGTCGTCGGAACGCGAGAAGAGCTCGCCGAGCGGGTCGACCAGGACGTCGACCCCGACGCGATCGATCTCCACCGGCCCACCGTCGACGACCTGACCATCACCGAGGACGGCACGACCTACACCCGGGTTCCGGACGTGTTCGACGTCTGGCTCGACTCGTCGGTGGCGTCGTGGGGCACGCTCGACTATCCCGGTGAGGAGGAGGCCTTCGACGACCTCTGGCCCGCCGACCTCATCATGGAGGCTCACGACCAGACCCGCGGCTGGTTCTGGTCACAGCTGGGAATGGGCACGGCGGCGCTCGGCGAGGTTCCCTACGACGAGGTGTTGATGCACGGCTACGCCAACATGCCCGACGGGCGAGGGATGTCGAAATCGAAGGACATCACGATCGAGCCCGGCGAGATCGTCGAGCGCCACGGAGCCGACGCGATGCGGCTGTTCCTCCTCTCGGTCACCCCGCAAGGCGACGACATGCGGTTCTCGTGGGACGAAACCGAGGAGATGGAGCGGACGCTCAACATCCTCTGGAACGTTTTCCGGTTCCCGCTCCCCTATATGCGCCTCGATGGGTTCGATCCCCAGGAGACGACCCTGGCTGCTGTCGAGGATGCGCTCGAACGCGAGGATCGGTGGGTGCTCTCGCGACTTCAGACTGTGAAAGCGGAGATGGCCGACGCATGGGCCGACTTCCGCCAAGACCGTGCGCTCGACGCCCTGCTCGATTTCGTCGTCGAGGACGTCTCCAGATTTTATGTCCAGGGGGTCCGCGAGCGGATGTGGGAGGAATCGGACAGCGACTCGAAGCGCGCGGCGTACGCCACGTTCTACCGCGTGCTGGAGGAAGTCGTCGCGCTGCTCGCGCCGTACGCGCCGTTCGTTGCCGAGGAGATTTATGGTACGCTCACCGGCGATGCGGGCTTCGACACCGTCCACATGTGTGACTGGCCCGAACCCGACGACGACCTCCGCGACCCCGATCTCGAACGCACGGTGGCGGTCGCGCGCGCCGTCGAGGAGGCGGGTTCGGCCGCCCGCCAGCAGGCCGAACGCAAGCTCCGGTGGCCCGTCACACGGGTCGTGGTCGACGCCGAGAGCCAGTCGGTCGCGAGCGCGGTCGACGACCAGCGCGATCTCGTCGCCGACCGATTGAACGCCCGTCGGGTCGAGCTGATCGACCCCGAAAACCGGTGGGACGAACTCACATACAGCGCCGAGGCCGACATGAGCCTGCTCGGCCCCGAGTTCGGGGATCGTGCGGGAGAAGTGATGACCGCGCTCAACGAGGCCCGTGTCGAGGAGCCCACGCTCGCGGCACTCGAAACCGCCGTCGCAGAGCAAATGGGCGAGTCGGTGGATCTCACCGAGGAGATGGTGACGATCGTGACCGAGACGCCGGACGGAGTCGCCGCGGCCGGGTTCGATGTCGAGGGCGGCGGCACGGTCTACGTCGATACCGCACTCACTGAGGACATCGAGAGCGAGGGCTACGCTCGCGACGTCATCCGCCGAATTCAGGAGATGCGCAAGGAACTCGATCTCGACTTGGAGGAGCGGATCCGCGTCGAGTTCGCCGTCGCCGACGACCGGATCGCCGAACTCGTCCGCGAGCACGAGGTCCTGATCGCCGAGGAGGTCCGTGCCGACGAGTTCGGGGCGGTCGAGGACGGCCACCGCCGCGAGTGGGACGTCGAGGACACGACGGTGGAGATCGCCATCGAACCGCTCGCTGGCGCGCGAGCGTAGATCGGACTATTCCGACAGCGCGTCGGCGAGCGCTGGCGCGACGCTCACGGTGCTCTCGGCGCGCTCGATCGTGTCGGTGCCGTGGACGGCTTCGACGCCGGCGCGGGCGAGACGCGTTCGAGCCGTGCCCGCGAGCACAGGATGAACGCAGGTGACGAACGCGCGGGCGGCATCGCGCTCGCGGAGATGCGAGATGGCCGTCGCCATCGTCGAACCGGTGGCAACGATGTCGTCGACGAGCACGGCGTCACGCCCGGCGACATCGGCTGCGTGCGGTTCGATCTCGACCTCGGTGGCGCTGTGGCGAGTCTTCTCGAAGTGATCGACCGATCCCTCACCGTACGCGTCACGAACGGTCGTCGCGAGTTCGCGCGCGCCGGCGTCGGGCGCGAGGAACACGGGATCGTCGAGAGCGGGGAGGGGAGCTGCGAGTTGGCCGGCGGCGTCGACGGTGTCACACGGCACGTCGAAGAACTCGCTGACGCTCGCTTCGTGGGGATTCACGGTGAGCACGCGGTCGGTGCCCGTGCTGATCGCGCGGGCGACCGCACGGGCCGAGACGGGCTGGCCCGCCGCGAACGCGCTATCTTGGCGGGCGTAGCCCATGTACGGCAGGACGGTGACGACCTCGCTCGCGCCCGCCTCACGGACCGCGTCCTGGAGCTGGAGGGCTTCGAGATGGGCGTCGCTGGTGGTGGTCGCACAGACCACGATGGCGCGGTCGGCGTCGAACTCCGGAACCGAGGCACAGAGTTCGCCGTCGGGAAACCGCTCGTACTCGGTGGCCGCGAGCGGCTCGTCGAGCTCGGCGGCGAGCGAACTCGCGAGCGATTGGGACGTCGAGGCGCTAACGATCATGCGAGTGTGTTCGCGGGCCGCCTAAACCGGTTTTCGATCCGGCCGTGCGACGACCGCCCGGACGCCGCGTAGCCCCAGTGGGTGATCGCGCCAGCCGTCGTCGGTTTCAGAGAGTAGCGTTCCGTCCGCCGTGACGGCATAGACACCGCCACCGGACGCTGATTTCGCCCTGCCGTATGCGACATCGACGACCGCCCGATCGACGCCATCCACAGCCGACCACTCGCCCTCGGCGTGGCGATACAGCGTCTCAGCGGTCGCGGCGTGTGCCCGACCGATCGCCCCCAGCTCGGCCGTCCCGCGATCCGTGCTCACCATCGAAAATGTTCCATCAAGAGCTGGCAGCCAGCCGTTGCCGAGTCGATAGAGACCGTCGGCGGTCGCTGCATGGGGCGTTCCCGTGGCGGCGACATCGTTGGCGTCGTCGAGTCCGACGTGCTGGCAATCGGTGCCGGTGCATCGATAGACGCCATCGGCGGCCGCGATGAGGCTGCCGTCGATTGCGTGCGGCTCCTCGACAGCTCCGGCTATTTCCCACTCGCCGTCGATGCGGCGCGCCACGGTCCCGTCAGGGGCAGCGGCGAGGAGCGTTCCGTCCGAGCCGATCGCTGCTGCCCGACCGAAACCGGTCGGTTCGGCGTCTTCGCCGGTGCCGAGGAACACGTCTTCGTCGGTCGCGGCCGCGAGTCGATCGTCGTGGACCGCGAGATCGTTGGTCGCGTCGCGGTCGAGGAGCTCGATCTCGCCGATCCGTGCGCCGACGACCGCGACGCGAGCCAGCCCCGTCTCGCTCGCGACGAACAGCGCCGTCTCATCGCTATCCGGCCCGTACACCCGCTTCTCGTCGATGCTGCTCATGCCCGAACACGACCGCCGACCGTCGAAAGCGTTCCGGCGCACGGGCGGCCGGCGGCCGTTTCACGGCATGACGAGCTCGAACGGCACCGGCGTGAAACAGAGCGCGCCGAGACCGAACGTGACGATGCCGAGCGCAGTCCGTTTCGCGTCGAGTCCGTCCTCGTAGATCGGGGTTGCGGGACCGGCGTACGCAAAGCCGAGGGTGAACACGCCCCAGAGAACCCAGAGGAAGACGGCGTTGAACGCGGCCTCGCGGACGTAGTAGAGGTACGCTGCGAGCCCGAACAGCGCGGCCGGCACCAGCGCGCCGACGGTCTCGTGGCGCTTGCCGACCATCGCGCGCACGAGGTGGCCGCCGTCGAGCTGGCCCACCGGGATCAGGTTGAGGAAGGTGACGAACATCCCGACCCAGCCCGCGAACACCACGGGGTTGACGACGTCGCCGCCCGGATACGTGAGTGGCTGCCCGGTGAGATCGGCGAGTATCTGGACCAGCGGCGGGTAGTTGAACGTGATCGGGATCGCCGGCTCGGGCACCGGATCGAGATACAGCCCGACGACCGTGACGACGCAGGTCGCAATCAGGCCGGCGAGCGGCCCGGCAACCCCGATGTCGAACAGGCTCTTTCGATCGGGCATCCGGCCGCGCATCCGGATCACCGCGCCCATCGTCCCGATCACGTTCGGCAGCGGGATGAAATAGGGCAGACTCGCGTCGACGCCGTGATACCGACTCAGCGCGTAGTGGCCGAGTTCGTGAACTCCGAGCACCGAGAGCACCGCGAGCGCGAACGGCCAGCCTGTCAGTAGGTTCGTGGGATCGCTGAGGTCGGCTCCGTACCACCGGCTGCCCGCAACGAGCGTCGAAAGCACGGTGAGCGCCGCGAAGAGGAGGTTGGTCCACGGCACCCCGTCGATCCCGGTCGAGCGCGGTGTGGCGACGAGGACGTATCGTCTCCCGCCGGTCTCGACGCCAGTCAGCGGGTCTCGCCGGGGTTCGTTCGTCAGCCGGACCTCGTAACCCCGATCACGGAACACCGGCCAGAGCCGGCGTTCGAGCCGTTCTCCCGAGACGAGTGGTTCGCCGTAGTATCGAAGTTGGCCGTCGTCGGCAGTGACTTCGGCGACGCGAAAGAGTCCCGCGAACGCCTCGGGCGGCGGTCCCTCGGCGCGCGGCTCGCTGTCGTCCATCATCCATTTCTCGTGACGGGGAGGGATAAGCCTACAGACCGTTCGTCGAGCGGGATGCGCCAACGGGGACCCGATTCAGAGCGGGAGCGCGAACAGCCTACCCGGACGATTACGCCGGCTCGACGCGCCACGTCGTCGCGCTGGTGTACGACCACTTCTCGATCTCCAGATCGGTCGCCGCGTCGCTGAGCTTGCACATCAGCGCGCCGATCTCCTTCGGCGAGAGTCCCACTTCGTCCGCGATGAACTTGCTCTTGAAGTAGAGCTCGCCGTCGGCAGCGTTGCGTTCGAGATACGCCTTCAGCCGCTGTTCTTTGGGGTTCGCATCGACCGTGGGCTGTGTCGTGCTCATTGTCGGCCTCCATCCAGGATGTACAACCTCAATGTATTATACCCGACAGATGCTTCGCGTAGCTTCGGGTCCCTTCACGATGTGATCGGTCCATACGCTCGTTTCACGACGCTTCGAGAGGGAGCAAGACGTTTTATCCGCCACGCTACGTTTCTCGATTCTTTTTTCGGCGCACTCGCCGTCCTCCGCGGGCCGGGAGCGCGTCACACGACGTGTTCGGCCAGGTACCGGAGAAAATTGCCGATTTATGGTCGATAGAGTGCGTCGTGATGGCTTACGCGCGCTCGTGGAGCCAGAACTGCTCGTCGGCCGTGACCTCCTTCTTGAAGATCGGGACTTCGTCCTTGAGTCGGTCGATACCGTCCGAGACCGCCGTGAACGCCGCCTCACGGTGGCCCGCGAGCACCACCACGAACACGATGTCCTCGCCCGCGGCGATGACACCCGTGCGGTGGTGGGCAAGCACGCGCTGGACGCCCTCGCGGGCTTCGAGGTCGTCGATGATGGTCGCGAGACGCTCGTCGGCGACGCCCTCGTAGGCCTCGAACTCGAGATGTTCGGTGGGTGCGTCGTCGTCGGCGTCTTTCGTCCGGACGCGGCCGGTGAAGGTGGCGATCGCGCCCGAGCGGTCCGCGTTCGGCGCGGACTTGATCTCTGTGACGAGCGATTCGAGCGTGACACGGGGTTCGAGGTCGTCGATCGCCGCACACACCGCATCGAGATCGATCCCATCCGAATCGGCGGCCGCCGCGAGTTCGTGGCCGGCGTGGTCGCGGTCGCCGAGGACCACTGCCGGGAGGTGACGGCCCGAAAAGCCCTCGACGATGGCGTAGTCGTGGTCGGGTGCGAGATCGTCGAGGATCTCGTCGAGGTCGCGTGCGTCGCCGGTGGCGAACCAACCATCCTCACTGACGCCGTAGGTGACCGCTGCGCCCGCGCTGCGGTGGCGATCGGTGTCCTTGCCGTGGGTGTCGATGTCGGGCGCGTGATCGAGATGTTTGATTGTGGCGACCGATCCGCGCTCGTCGAGGCGGTCGACGAGTCGCTCGATCAGCGTCGTCTTCCCCGAGTCCGAGGGGCCGACGACGGCAAGGGTTTTCATACCGGATCGGGAGGCCGCGACGCGCTTGTACCCTTCGGCGGGGTTGACAACCCTTATGCGTGCGTCCGGGCAATCCGGCAGCAATGAAACTCGTTCTCTCGCTCGGTGGGAGCGTTCTCGCACCGAGGGATCCCGAACGCGTCGGCGCACACGCTGCCGTCATCGAGGATCTCGTCGAGGCGGGCCACACCGTCGGTGCGGTCGTCGGCGGCGGCACCGTCGCTCGCGAGTACATCCACACCGCCCGCGAGCTCGGCGCGAACGAGATCGAACTCGATCAGCTCGGCGTCGACACCACCCGGCTCAACGCCCGCCTCCTGATCGCGGCGCTCTCAGAGCGCGCAGCGACACGCCCCGCACGCAACTACGAGACCGCGGGCGCAGCACTCAGGCGCGGCGAGATCGCGGTCATGGGTGGCGTCGCACCCGGCCAGACCACCGATGCGGTGAGCGCCGCGCTCGCGGAGTACGCCGGCGCGGATCTGCTGGTGTACGCCACTAGCGTTCCGGGCGTGTTCGACGCCGATCCCGCCGAGGACGACAGTGCGCATCGGTTCGAGGAGCTCTCGGCCACCGAGCTCGTCGACGTGATCGCGGACATCGAAATGACCGCCGGCGCGAGCGCTCCCGTGGATCTGCTCGCGGCGAAGATCATCGAACGCTCGGGCGTTCGAACTGTCGTGCTTGACGGCACCGATCCCGACCGGGTCGCGGAGGTCGTCGACACCGGCAGCCACGACGGCACCGACATCATCCCTCAAGCTGCGGACGAACCCACGTACTGGGCGATGGATGACTGACGACGGGCCAACCGGAAGCGAAACGCCCGACGACGCCGTCGACGACCCGTACGTCCTCAGTGGTTCGCAGCCACACGACTTCTGGGCCGAGTCGGTTGCAAAGCGAATCATCGAACGCAACCCGGACGATCCCATCGCCATCAAGGGCGGGATCTCGCCGTCGGGAGTACCCCATCTCGGGAACATGAACGAGATCGCGCGGGGATACTTCGTGGCCGAGGCGCTGCGTGACCGGGGGCGGACGGTGCGACAGATCTTCACCGCCGACGACCGCGATCCACTTCGGAAGGTTCCACGCAAGCTCGCCGACCTCGACGGCAACGTCGTCGGACTCGACGAGGTCGACGCCGGCGCGCTCGGTCGCAATCTCGGCAAACCCTACACCGCGATCCCCGACCCGTTCGGCTGCTGTGATTCGTACGGAGCACACTTTTCGAACCTCATCGAACGGAGCGCAGAGTTGCTCGACATCCCCGTCGAGACGGTCTCGAACACCGAGCGCTACGAGTCGGGTGCGTTCGACGACGTGATTCACCAGCTCCTCGAACACCGCGAACAGGCACGGAGCGTGCTCGCGAAGTACCAGGACAAAGTCGACGACGACTACGTTCCCTTCCGGCCTATCTGCGCCGAGTGTGGCCACGTCACCGAGACGGACGCCGTCCAGAGCGTCGATCTCGACGCTGAAACCGTCGAGTACGTCTGTACTGACGTCGAGGCCGGCGATCGGATCATCGAGGGCTGCGGTCACGAAGGGACCGCCACCTTCCGCGAGGGAAAGCTCCCGTGGCGCTTCGAGTGGCCCGCCCAGTGGCAGGTGCTCGACGTGGACTTCGAGCCGTTCGGGAAGGACCACGCCGAGGGCTCGTGGCCGAGCGGGGCCGATATCGCCCGGAACGTGCTCGACGACACTCCACCAGTCCCAATGGCGTACGAGTGGTTCACGCTCGACGGCGAGCCGTTCTCGTCCTCGGCGGGCCACGTCATCATGGTTCAGGACGCCCTGGAGTTCCTCGAACCCGAGGTGCTCCGGTATTTCTTCACCAAAGACCCGAGCAGGGCACGGGATTTCTCCATCGAGCGCGCCAATCAGTTGGTGGACGAGTTCGACGAGTTCGAGCGGACGTACTTCGGTGAGTTTGCATCGGGACACAAAATGGAGGGCGAGGCCGAAGCGGCCTACCCAATGCTCGTCGAATCCACAACCGAGCAGCCGATTCGCCTTCCGTACACCTTCGCCGCCGTGCTCGGCATGACCGACGACATCGAACTCCGTGAGAAGATGGCCCGTCGTCAGGACCATATTCCCGAGAGTGCCCCAAAGCGTTCGGTCGAGGAGGCTCTCGGACGTGTCGAATACGCACGCACGTGGGCAGAGCGCGTCGACAACGCCTACAACTACCGCCTCGCGGCCGACCTCCCTACCACGGAGTTCGACGCCACCACCGCGGCCGCGCTTGACGACCTCGCCGATTTCGTCGAGGCGGGCCACGATGGCGAGGCGATCCAGAGCGAGATCTTCGAGACAGCACGGCGACACGATCTCGACCCCGGCGACCTGTTCGCCGCGGGCTACCGACTCTTCTTCGACACCGACCAGGGGCCACAGCTCGGCACCTTCCTCGCCGATCTCGACCGCGCGTTCGTGGTCCATCGCCTCCGGCGCGAGGCGTAGCACCGAGACGGAAGCGCTGCTCGGCGTGGGGCTGGCCCGGCATCGCACGGGCAAACCAAACCCTCATGGCCGCGAGGACCGTCCGAACGGGTGATGGTTAGCACGCTGGTATGGGTGCTTTCGGGGTTTCTCCTCTATACGCTCGTTGCGACGGCGCTCCAGTCCTGGGGCGTCCTGCCGAGTTCGGTCCGGGTGTCGGGCCCGATCACGACGATCCACACTCAGCGTGGGAAGCAGTTTCTCGACTGGCTCGCGACGCCGAAGCGGTTCTGGCGGGCGTGGGCCAACGTCGGCGTCGGGATCGCGCTGGTAGTGATGGTCGGCTCCTTCCTCGCGGTGATCGTGAGTGCCGTCCAGATCTTCAACCGGCCCGAGTCCACGGTTATCAGACAGCCCCAGGACGCCCTGGTGATTCCCGGGGTCAACAAGTTCCTCCCGCTCTCGGTCGCCCCCGAGATCGTGTTCGGCCTCCTGGTCGGATTGGTGGTCCACGAGGGCGGCCACGGCCTGCTCTGTCGGGTCGAGGACATCGACATCGAGTCGATGGGGCTCGCGCTGCTCGCGGTGATCCCGATGGGCGCGTTCGTCGAACCCGACGAAGAGAGCCAGGCGACCGCCGACCGTGGGGGCCGGACCCGGATGTTCGCTGCGGGCGTCACCAACAACTTCGCGATCACGGTGATCACGTTCGCCCTCCTCTTCGGTCCGGTGGTCGGCTCGATCGCAGTCGCGCCCGGCGTAGCGGTCGGCGGCGCGCTCAACGGCACTCCTGCGGCCGACGCCGGGATCGATCGCGGCGACGTCATTACTGGTGTCGACGGTCAAGCGGTGGCGAACGCGAGCGAGTTCGACGCTGCCCTCGCCGACGCCAACCGCACAGTCGACGTCTCGTTGCAGGACGGCAACACCACCACGGTACAGCGGTCAGTCGTCGTCACCAGCGCTGTCGCGGACGGTCCGCTTGCCAAGGGGACGACGATCGAGGCGGTCAACGGGACTGCCGTCGGCACCGAGCGCGCCTTCCGCGCGGCGCTCGACAACCGATCAACGGCACAGCTTTCGACCGACAACGGGACCGCGACGATCCCCGTCGGCGCGGCCGCGACCGTCACGCCCGGTGGCCCGCTGGCGAACGCGAGCGACGGCCTCGCGGGTGAGTCGGCCGTCATCACCCACATCGCCGGCGAGCGCACGCCGAATCGAACGGCGCTGAGCAACGAGCTCGATGGAACCGAATCGGACGAGACGGTGCGCGTCACGGCGGCCGTGAACGGCGACCGCGGGAACTACTCGGTGCGGTTGGGCGAGAACCCCGACACCGGCAGTGGGTTCCTCGGCGTCAGAATCTCGCCGGGCACGACCGGGCTCGTGGTTGATGACTTCGGGATTCGGTCGTATCCCGCCTCGCAGTATCTCGGCCTGCTCGGCGGCGACGGTGCGGGTGGCGACGGAGCGGGCGGAGCCGGTGGACTGGGCGGTTCGCTGATCGCCCAGTTCCTCGTGGTGATCTCGCTGCCGTTCGCGGGGGCGGTCCCAGGAGGTGGCGGGCTCGTCAGCTTTGCGGGCTTCGTCGGCCCGGTTCGGCAGTATTTCACCGTCACGGGGCCGCTGTCGTTCCTCGGCGGTGGCGTGTTCACCCTCGCGAACGTGCTGTTCTGGACCGGCTGGATCAACGTCAACCTCGGGCTGTTCAACTGCATTCCATCCTTCCCGCTCGACGGCGGCCACATCTTCCGGGCAAGCACCGAAGCGGTGGTCTCCCGACTCCCGATCGGAAGTCGCCAGGCGCTTGCCGGCGCAGTGACGACGGCGGTGACGCTCACGATGGTCGGGGCGCTCGTCGTGATGATCTTCGGGCCGACGTTGCTGACCGGCTGATAGGGACGTGCTGCCGCAGGCTTATCACCGGCCGTGGACTGGTTCGATCATGGGCCGACGACTGCTCGTCCCGCTGACCGACTCGACACACTCGTGGCCCGGACTCGACCACGCACTCACGGTCTTTCCCGAGGCCGACGTCACCGTACTGAACGTCATTGACCCCACGGGAGCGGGCTACGGCGAGCGATCCGGCGATAGTGAATCGGACGCCGACACCGCCGAAACGGCTGCCGAGGAGCTGTTCGCGGCGGCCGACGAGCTGGCGGCGGAGTACGGCGCGACGCTCGATACGGCGGTCGTGGAGGGTCGTCCTGCCGACGCCATCACCGCCTATGCCGACGATCACGATATCGACGCGATCGTCATGGGTAGCCGCGGGCGCTCCGGCGTCTCGCGCGTTCTGTTGGGAAGCGTCGCGGGAACGGTCGTGCAGGATTCGTCCGTTCCGGTGACTGTCGTTCCCTGATTCCCGTACCGAAAATCTCGGCGGAGCAGCCACCATCGATCGCCACCGATCGGGCTTCAGGGGCGTTTTAGGCGCGGCCATCGAACCACCGACGATGGACGATCGGCTCGCCACGGGCCTCCATACGGGGCTGCTCATCGCCGTCATCGGTGTGCTCGCGTGGGCAACCGGCCTGCCGGCACTGTTTCCGAGCCTCGGCCCCTCGGCGTTCGTTCTCGCCACCTTCCCCGAGAGCGAGGCGAGCGACACCCGGCGAGTGGTCGTGAGCCACGCGATCGGCGTCGTCGCCGGCCTCGCTACGTACCATCTCTTCGCCGGCGGTATCGTCGTGACGAGCGAGATCGCGCCGCTCTCGCTCCTCGGCCTTCGGCTCGCCGCCAGCGGGGTCGGAGCTATCGTGCTCACCGTGATGGGGATGATCCATCTCGGTGTCCGCCATCCGCCGGCGTGTGCGACCACGCTGATCGTCGCGCTCGGGCTGCTGTCGAGCCCTCTCGAAGGCGTCCTGATCGTCGCTGCCGTGGTCGTTCTCGTCGTAGTGCAGCGATTGCTCCTCCTGACCGACGCGGCACTCGACAGGCGTGGCGTTTTCGCCATCGGCCGATCGCGTTCCGACTGATGCAGTACATCGGCGCGTGCGGGTGCAGTCGCCGGAGTCAGGAATCCTCGATACCGTCCGCTTGGAAGTCCACGTCTTTCTCCTCGCCCGCGAGGGCGATGTGGCCGTAGTTGAGGAGTGCGACGAAGACCGTCCCACCGAGCACGTTGCCGATGGTCGTGAAGACGATGAACGGGACGAACGCGCCCGGCGCGACGCCCGCATCGAGTACGATCGCCGAGAGCACCTCGGTCGTGCCGAGGATCGCGTGGTGGAACGGACCGAACCCGATGGCGGCGGTCGTGAGCAACACGAAGACGATCCGGCCGACGGTGTCGCGGCTGGCGGCCGACAGCCACGTTGCCATCCCCATCAGCCACCCCGCGACGACTCCCGAAAGGGTGATCGTCCACCACGGAAGGCCGACGAGCGCGCCCGCGAGCGAGCCGAACGCGCTCGGATCGGCGATCCCCATCGGTTCGCCGATCGCCGCGATGAGCGCGACGAACGCCGCACAGCCGAGCAAGTTCGAGACGTAGGTCACGCTCCAGATGCGCCCGAGGTCGCGGAGCGAGGCCCGGCCATCGAGCACCGGGAGGACGGCCATCGTGGAGTGGGCGGTGAACAGTTCGGTCTGGCCGATGACGACGAACAGGAACGCGATCGAGGAGACGCCCGCGAGCGTGACTTGTTTGGTGAGCGTCGAGTCGAACCCGCCCGCGAAGGTCAGCACCATCGCCATGAACAGCGCGCCGAAGCTCAGGTTGAGACCGGCCGAAAAGCCCGAGATGAACGTCCCGACCGCGGGCCGGTCCATCTCCTTCAGGGCGTTCTCCATCTCGCGTTCGAGGATCTTGCGATAGGAGAGCGTCGCGCCGGTGGGACCGTCCTCGTTTGCACTCATCGAACTACTGTCCGTGGATACCCACGGGCGCTAAACGGTTGGGACTGCTTGTGCCGGCGTCGAAACATAAACGCCCTTGTCGTTCGGCCCGTAGTTGCGACATGGACCGACGAGAGCCACCGCGGACCGAAGAAGGGTGGTACGTGCTCCACGACTTTCGGACGGTGGACTGGGACGCGTGGCGGGCGGCTCCCGACCGCGAGCGCCAGCGCGCCATCGAGGAGGGTATCGACTACCTCGCGGCCCACGAGGCCGTCGCGGACGCCGACGCGGGTGGATCGGCGACGTTCAGCGTGCTCGGCCACGACGCCGATCTCCTCGTGCTTCACCTCCGGCCGTCGATGGCCGATCTCGATACTGCCGAACGACGGTTCGAGGGAACGGCCTTCGCCGACTTCACCGAGCAGACCGATTCGTATCTCTCGGTCACGGAGGTCTCGGGGTACATGTCTCAGGAGTACTTCGAAGGTGAGGAGGTCGAGGACACCGGGATGGCGCGCTACATCGAATCCCGGCTGAAGCCCGATATCCCCGACATGGAGCACGTCTCCTTCTACCCGATGGACAAGCGCCGCGGGCCCGAGGACAACTGGTACGATCTTCCCTTCGACGAGCGGGCCGACCTCATGAGCGGCCACGGCGACATCGGCCGCGACTACGCCGGCGACGTCACCCAGATCATCACCGGCAGCGTCGGCTTCGACGATCACGAGTGGGGCGTCACCCTGTTCGCGGACGACCCCGCCCAGATCAAGAAACTCCTCTACGAGATGCGGTTCGACCCATCGAGTTCGCGCTACGCCGAGTTCGGCCGGTTCCGCTTCGGTCGACGATTCCCTCCGGAGGACCTCGGCGCGCTCCTCGCCGGCGAACCCGTCCCCACGGGCGAGGACACCGGTCATCACCACGGCGACGCGAGCGCACACGGCGACAACCACCACGACGAGAGCGATCACGGCGGTCGTTCCAGCGACGGAGACGAAAACGAGAGCGAACAGGACATCCGGGCGGCACTCGCCGACGAGGACATCTACGCCGGCCAGCCCCACGGCGAGGACGTGCACGCGATGGTGCTCTACTCAGAGGCCGATCCCGCGGAACTCGCCGACGATGTCGACGGTCTCCGCGGCAACTTCGAACATTACGATACCCACGTCAAGACCGCAGTTTATACGAATCCGGATGGCGGGAACGCGGCAATCGTCAGCATCTGGGACACCGCGAGCGCCGCCGAGACCGCCGGTGGCTTCCTCACCGACCTTCCAGGCGTCGTCTCGCGCGCGGACGTCGGCGAGCTGGAGGGCGAAGAAGCGGGCTTCGGCACGATGGGGATGTTCTACACCACGAAGCCCGAACACCGAGAGGACTTCGTCGCAAAGTTCGCCACCATCGGTGATCTCCTCGCCGACATGGACGGCCACCACGACACCGATCTCCTCGTCAACCGCGAGAACGAGAACGACATGTTCATCGCCAGCCAGTGGCGCTCGCGCGAGGACGCGATGGAGTTCTTCCGGAGCGACGCGTTCGCCGACACCGTTTCGTGGGGCCAGGACGTGCTCGCGGATCGGCCGCGCCACGTTTTCCTCTCCTAAGAACCACTTTTTTACTTCGTCGGATTCGCGCGGAGCGCGAACCACTCTTCGCAAAAACCTGGACTAAAAACACCCGCTCGCTCACTACCGTTCGATCGCGGTAGAACTGCTGGCACTCTCCGCAACCGCACAGCACCGCCCGAGCCCTCGGCCCTCCGGGCCTCGCCCTCGATCCGCCAGGCCCGCAACCGCACCGCCCTGCAGGCGCAAGTCGTCCCGCCGAACGCCCCACATCGATCGCTGTTCAAACCGTTCACGCGCGAAAACGGACGGAAGGACCGACAACGACGCCAAACGGTCTCGGCCGTTCATCCCTGTCGACGACCACGATTCGCCCGTCATGTCCGATGTGCCGCTCGACTCGACCGACGGTCGCTCCGGCACCGACCTCGACACGACGCCATCGGTGACACCCGACGACGCGTTCGCGGCGCTTGCCGATCCACGACGGCGAACCGTCGTCACCGCGCTCCACGAGCACACCGGCGACACCATGGCCATCGAGACGCTCGTCGATCACGTCGTCTCGCAGGAAGCCCCCTCCGCAGCGACCCGCCGACACGTCCACACGTCGATCACCGACGTCGAACTCCCGAAACTCGACGACTGGGGTCTCGTCGAGTACGACTGCGCCCGGAGTACGGTTCGATACATTGCTTCGCCGCTCGTCGAAGGACTACTGGCACACGTTGCCGAGAACGACCGATAGCTCAGTCGCCAGCGTACTTCGCACCGACCGCGTCGAGATCGGCACCCTCGACCGAGGACCGAAAGCCCGCCATTCCGTCGTCACGCTCGATGTCGAAATCTCGCTCGTAGAGGCCGGCGACGCGCTCGAACTCTTCGTCCGACAGCGGTGGCGTCTCGGGGGCCGCCGCCCACTCGTCGATGTCGGCGGCAGTACGAAAGGTCGGCGTCACCGAGGCGACCGCGTCGTGGGCGAGCAGCCACTGGATCGTGGCCTGGCCCATCGTGCGCTCACGGTCGCTCCCGTCGGTCGTTCCCTGCCGTCCGCTCGCTTCGTCACCGGCGGCAGAGCCGCCGGTTTCCAGCGGGACCTCCGGTCCCGCCCGGCTCGCGGGGACCCCCTCGCGTTCGAGGAATCGCAGCTTGTCGAGCTTCTCCCAGCCCGTGTCGTACCACTCGTCGGGTCGGAATCCCCGATGATCGCCCTCGCCGAGTTCGGTCTCGGGCGTGACCTGCTCGTTCAGGAGTCCCGAGGAGTGCGGCACCCGGGGAATCAGGCTCGTGTCGGCGTCCAACTCCTCGATCGTCTCGATGAAGTGCTGTCCGGGGACCTGCTCGAACAGGTTGAAAACGACCTGGATCGCGTCGAACTCGTTCTCGATCGCGGCGTCGCCCTCCGCGAGCCACCCGATCGAGGGGCCGAGCGCCCACCCGATCGCGTCGACTTTTCCGGATTCGCGGAGTTCGTTGAGCGCTTCGAGAATATCCTCGTCCACCTCGTCGACGTTCGCGTTGTGGAGCTGGAGGAGATCGATGTACTCGGTGTCGAGCCGGTCCAGACTCCGCTCGACCGCGGTGTGGAGGTACTCCGCGTCCATCTCCTTCGGGAGTTCACCGTGGCCCGCTTGCGGGTTGTTGTAGAAATCGTAGCCGACTTTGGTGGCAAGGGTGACCTCGTCGCGGACGTCGGCGAGCGCTTCGCCGACGAGCTCCTCCGAGCGGCCGTGACCGTACACGTCGCCGGTGTCGAAGAAGGTCACGCCCCGATCGAACGCGTGTCGCAGCATCTCGATCCCTTCCTGTTCGCTCCGATCGCCCCACCAGTCGGTGCCGACGGTCCACGCGCCGAAGCCCACCTCGCTCACCTCGACGCCGGAATCGCCGAGTTCGCGGTAGTGCATACGCACCGCTTGGTCTCGGGGGCACTTAGCGGACGTGGTTCGACAGAGCGCACACCCGACTCGTCGTTGTACTGCCAACCGACTCCATCGTTCGAGTGGTCAGTGTCGCTCAAGCGACATCGAAACGGCGCGACTCGGTCTCGATCTCGGTGTATCGCTCGTTCGTGTGCATGTCGGTGCGTACCGTCATCCGGCTTTCGGGGTCGTACTCGACGAACCCCGCCTCGATCAGTTCGGGGATGTCGATGTGGTGAAGTCGGATGGCTGCCCGCTTGCGCGCCTCGTCGCTGACGGTGTCGACGGGGACGTTATCGCGTGCCGCCACGACGTACGCCGCGAGCGTCCGGAGTTCGACCGGGTACGCGAACCTGCCGAGCTCCTGAAGCGCGACCCGCTGTCGGGCCGTCGTGATCGGCTCCGACTCGACCGACACTGGCTCCGCACCGTTCCCTACCGTTACGTGGCCGGCGGCTGGGGACGAGCGACCTGTCATACCTAACACTCCATTCGAAACAGGGAGCCGTCATAAAGAAATCCCATGAACTCTCCGTGTGAATAAATAGTTCACCGCACCGGTGCCGAAACGACGGAACGCTTCGGCCAAGCTCGATCGATCCCGAAAATCACTCTTCTCGTGGCTGGCTCGCTTCGCCGTCCCGCGCTCGTTCGACTGAACGAACGACGAGACCCGTTGCAGTCGGCGAGGGCGAGGCTTTTGCCCGCGGAACGAGTGGCCACGCCATGAGCCAGGCCGTGGCGATCAACGTCGGTGCCAACACCAACACCCCGGGCGTTCGCGGACCGGTCTGGGCCGACGGTCGGTTCGAGTACGTGCCGATCCCCGAAACCGAACCGGTCGCCGAGCCGGTGCCGACCTACGCGGATCTCGATCTCGCCACCGACCTCCCGGCGGACGTTCTCGACACTCCTGTGCATCTCGACCCCGAGTTCCCGGAGTACCCCTACGGCGAACGGTACAGCTACGGCGATCCGCACGGGGTGAAGGCCCGCCCGCTCGCCGATCTCGCTACGGGCGACTACGCCTTCTTCTACGCGACACTCGCGACTGCGAGCGAACCGGCGTCGTGGCAGACTCCCGAGTGGGGTGCGTATCTCATCGGCGGGTTCGAACTCGCGCGTGATCCCGTGACTGGCGCGGCCTATTCCGATCTCCCGCCCGCCGACCGCGAACCCTTCGCCTCGAACGCTCACGTCAAGCGAGAGACGTTCGACGCCGAAGTCCTACTTGCCGGCGATCCCGACGGATCGGCGCTGTACGAGACGGCGCTCCCGTTGAGCGGCCGTGCGGCCGGTACCGACGCGAACCGGATCGTCACCGAGCTATCGAGCGATTCGGGCAAGGGACCGTGGTGGCGGCGGCCGCTTCGCTTCGACGCGGAAGCGACCGCGGAACTGCTTGCTATCCGCCGGAACGATCGCTTCACGGACTGTTTCTATAGGGATTAGGAACCAAAACCATACCTTGGTTTGGGGCTGTCTAGATGAGCGATTTCGACCGAATGAGTGTAGCTTTCTGGAGAATTGTTTCAGGTTCAGACGGAGATTCTCGACCAAGCCGCTGATCGTCTCTCCAGTTCACCAGTCGGCAAATCGGTTCTTGGCTCAGTCTCCCAATCAGCTTGATCCCTCAGCCCGCCGAAATCAGCCGATCCGCCTTAACTAGACAGTGCCTTGGTTTGCATTCTCTCTGATGACTGTCAGAAATCCTGCACAAGATACAGAGGCTGTATTCAGCAGTCCCGTTTTGGAAGAAGGGGTTATTTTCAAACCCGTTAGTGACTGTCGCTGAGGATCCCGGTAGGAAACATCATCGATTTACGCGACTCAGCCCCGCCCGGACAATGATGCTTCCCACGAACGAAGCTATCGCACCGATGACCGTCCACTCCACTGATCTTCCAGTGATGGGTTCACAGTCTCCGGCACACAGAATGGGATCTATCTGGACGATTCCGAGTCCCTGAACCAGCCATAGCATCCCGAGCAGCGCCACGATGGCACCACCGGTCATTAATCCAGCCGCTTTCGCGTTTCTCGTGTTGATATTTCGAGTCTCCATCAGAGTGGGATAGAGGCCGTGTATTCTCAGGGATGACGCCGAGCATGCACGCTATCTTTATAAGCTACCACACTATCTCATTTGCATGTTGGCGACGATAGCGCTTCATCTGAGGCACGATTCGAGGCGGGTCCGACAGTGCCACCGAGTACATGAATAATGACGATGGTGAGATATATAACCGTCATCATCGCTTTGGAAGAACACATTCGATCAAAGAACGGCCAACCGATACGGAGAGGCCTCAACGATCCGAGGGAGGTCTGGATCGATGGGGCGCTTGTTGCGACACAGGAAGCGATACAGTATCTCAATCTTCTCGATGACGGTACCGTTGTTGGGGTTGCCCGGTTTAGAGGCGATGCTAGCCGACTCGCAACGATAGAAGACGAAATCCTGAGGATTGTATCTTGTACTGTGACAGGTGGTGAGACGTGGCTGGCGTATATGCACTACGAGCCTGGCGAGGTCGAAACAGCTCTTCTCGAACGTATCGATACCGAAGCAATCAGTATTAACTGGCCGATGAGAGAGACTACTGACGGGCTGGAAGTCACGCTCTTCGGTGAGGATGCAGCCCTCCAACAATTGATCGCTGGTTTCCCTAACGAAGTGGACGTGACTCTCAAACGCGCGGGAGAGTATCAACCGGAGATGGATGACCCAACGGGGCAACTCACCGACCGCCAGAAAGAAATCCTCCGGGCAGCACTCGCCGCCGGATACTACGATATCCCTCGTCGTGCAACTCAACGTGATTTGGCTGCCGAGCTTGGACTGTCACGGGGGACGATCGGGGATCACCTTCGGCGGATCGAAGCGAAAATCATCCGATCAATAATTGTGTGAAACAAGCTCGAATTCACCTGTATCTATCTCTCCGACCACTTGCCAGACCCCGACTAGTCAGTGATCAATATGCGCTCTGTATCTTGCACGGCGATTCCAACGAATCGACAACCTGTGCTGTGGGGAACTCTGAAAACAGTACTAATCCCTGAAACTCGTTTCAAGCCGGCGGCTCACGCGGTGGCGATCGACGGGAACAGCGCGTCGAGATTCGGATCGGATTCCACGAGGCGGTACTTTCGATCCGTCCGCTCGACGACGCCGTCCGCCGCGAGGTGATCGAGGTGGGCGTACGCCTCGCCCGGTCCGTGGAGGATGTGGATACTCGAGAGATCGCCGAACAGGTGTGCGCTCACCGTCCACGCATCGGCTGGCCCCGTTTCGGCCAACACGTCGACGACTCGTCCCGTGCGCTCGCGGTGGTGGGCGGCGATCTCGCGTGCGCGGCCCGCGGGATCGTCGATCGGATCGCGGTGGCCCGGATATGCACGATCGAACTCGCCGTCGACGATCCGTTCGAGCGTCGTGAGATACCGGGCGAGCGGCCCCTCGACACGCACGTCCGCGCCGCCGACGTTCGGCGTGTAGTGTGGCAGAAGGGCGTCGCCGCTGAACAGCTCTCGGCCCTGCTCGCCGTCGAGGGCGAATCCCGAGAGGCCGGCGGCGTGTCCCGGGAGGTGGAGCGCTTCGAGCGTGCCCGCAGCCGTCTCGAATCGTGCGCCGTCGGTGAACGGCTCGACGGTCGGCGCGGGACCGGTCAGCTCCCCGTGGCTGTCGAGGAACGCGAGGAGTTCCTCGCGAGGATCGTCGGGTATCCCCCACTCGTTGAGGAGGTCGCGCTGGCGCTCGTTCATCACCGACCACGCCCCGTCGTCCTGCTCGACCAGCGGCGCGTCGTCGGCGTGGACGCGGACGGTCGCGCCACCGGCGTCCTGGATCGTGCCCGCGAGGCCGACGTGGTCCTCGTGCCAGTGGGTGAGAACCACCTCGTCGACATCAGCAAAGGCGAGATCGTGTTCGGTGAGCCCTTCGGCCAACTGCTCGCGGACGTCCGGCGTGGCGACGCCCGTATCGATCAGCGTCGTCTTCGCGTCTGGCTCCGTCCCGATCACGTAGCTGTTGTTCAGCCCCTCGAACACCGCGTTACCGAGTCGAATCCGTTTCATCGCGACCGTCCCACGATCCGTTCGTCGCGCGCTCGTCGGCTCGGGTTCCGATCGCCATCGCACTCGGCCTGCATATTTCCTTTACTGCTCCCGTCCACATACCACCCGCGGTGTCGATCCACCGCGCCCGTCCGATCCACCGCACCGACTCGATCCGCCGCAGCGATCCGACCCGCCGCGCCGATCAGTCGTCACCGGCGGCGTGGGAGGCCGAACTCGATCGCAGATCGGCCGACACCGCCGGGACGTCCTCGCTGTCGACCCCACCGGCGGCCTCGAGCTCTTCGATGCTCATCGGGAACCGCCGGAGGTCGTAGTGAATGGCGATCCCGGCTTTCGCGCCCTGGCCCATCGCCACCGGGATCTGGTTGTGGCCCGGCGTGAGGTCGCCGACCGCGAACACTCCTTCGACGGAGGTCCGCCCGTGGTCGTCGACCGCGACCGTCCCGTCATCGGTGAGCTCACAACCAAGCCCCGCCGCGAGGTCGTTGTTGTACTGCGAGCCGTACATCGCGAACCCACCCTTGTACTCCCGGCGGGTTCCGTCCTCGAATTCGAACCCGCCGAGCCATTCTGGACTCTGCTCGTCCGAAAACTTGCTCTCGATCTCGCTGTCGACGATCTCGACCGGGTGCGCGCGGAGCTGGCGGTCGGTGTCGTCGGACCACTCGGGCTCGTGCCCCCGCAGCAGGAGATCGACCTCGTCGGTGAAGTTGAGCATGATCATCGCGACGTGGGCGGCCGACTCGCCGTGGCCCATCACGTACACCGACTCGTCGACGAACATGTACGCATCACAGTGGAGGCAGTAGTGGAGACCGCGGCCAGTACGAGGCAGCGGCGGGTCGGGGTGCTCATCGGAAAAGCCGGTGGCGAGCACCACGCGGTCGACCGCGAACTCGTCCTCGCCCGTCTCGACCCGGAAATCCCGCGGCCCGTCGACACTCTCGACGTTCGTGACGACGCCGCGGCGGTACGTCGCGCCGTAGTCCTGAATCTGATCGATCGCGGCCTGGAGGAGTCCGTTGCCGCTCACGTCCTCGGTGATGCCGATGACGTTGTGGGTGTCACGCATCATCGCGGCGCGCCCGCCGCCGCGGTTGACGACCACCGTATCGTGGCCCAGACGGGTGGTGTAGAGGGCGGTCGTGAGGCCGGCCGGCCCGCCGCCGACCACCACGACATCGAAGTCGTTCTCGTCGTCCATGTGTAAAATAATAGGGTCGCGAGCCCCATAACGGGCCGGATCGCGGTCGGTGCTGCGACGCTCGATGGAGTTCTACTCGCTTGCGACCACGACCGCGCCCTTCATCCCGAGCGATCGGTGTGGGTTACAGTAGTAGGGATACACGCCCGGCGAGTCGAGCGTTTCCTCGTAGGTCACGTCCTCGCCCATCTCTGGCTGGCCGCTGTTGAGCGGGCCGTCCTCGGAGACGACGTTGTGTGTTCCCCCTTCGCCGGTCCACGTCCACGTGATCGTGGTGCCGGGCGAGACGCGGACGGCTGCTGGGCCGAACGCGAACCCGTTCTCGCCGGCACCGACAGCGATTTCGATCGCATCGGAGCCGGTCTCGTCGGCGATCGAGCCGTCGTACCCCTTCGCCTCGGCGAGATACTCGTCGACGGCTCCCGTCCCGACGGTCGTCCCCGCCGTGCCGTTCGCCGCGGACGTGTCGTTCATCCCCGCCGTTCCGTTCGTCGCCGTGGTGGCGTTTGCTCCGGTGGTACCGTTCGATTCTCCGGTCCCGTTCGCTCCCGCGGTCCCGTTCGCGCTCGAAGCGTTGCCCGACGACCCGTTGTCGGTCGATTCGGACGTGGCTTCCCCATCGGCTGCTGTGGTTTCGTTCGTCGCGTCCCCGCCGGTGGCTGCCTCGCTGTCCGTTCCCGAGCCATCGGAGCCGTTCGACCCGCTGTCGCCGCCGGAACAGCCAGCGAGTGCTCCCGCGGCCAGCACGCCGGCCGCGCCACGGAGGACGGTTCGTCTGTCGAGGGCGTCGGTATCGGGAGTCATCAGTCGTTTCGTGTTCGTTCGTTCGGCCCAAAAGACCGCCGATTCCGTCGTCGGCCCCGAAACCGGCCGGGTTCGATACACCGAACCGAGTGCAGACGTCGGGGCGAAAAGCCGAAGCCGTCGCCGCGGCCGGGCCGCTTTAGCGGTTGGTGCGCCTCGTGTGGGTGTGAATCACTCACTGCGTCGGCAGTCGTGGTCGGGATCGAAATGACGACTTGGGTTCTCGGCGATCAGCTTACTCGCGACGTCGGCCCGCTCTCCCGCGCTGACGCCGACGAGCGGGTGCTCATGATCGAAGCCCACGCCTTCGCCCGGAAACTGCCGTACCATCCTCACAAACTCGTGCTGGTGTTCAGCGCGATGCGACAGTTCCGCGACGAACTCCGGGCCGACGGCCACGATGTCGAATACCACCAGGTGGAAACGTTCGGCGACGGACTCGACGATCACTTCGACGCCCACCCCGACGACAGCCTGGTCACGATGACACCCGCGGGACACGGCGCGGCCGACCGGCTCGAAACCCTCGTCACGGAGCGCGGCGGCGAGATCGAGTTCGTCGCCGACGAGCGATTCCTGTGTTCGATCGAACGGTTCGACGAGTGGGCGGATGACGACGAACGCTTCCAACACGAGGGGTTCTACCGGATGCTGCGGCGCGAGACGGGCTATCTGATCGAGGACGGCGAGCCAGTCGGCGGCGAGTGGAACTACGACGAGGCGAACCGGGAGTTCCCTGGCGACGAGTATGATCCGCCCGATCCACCGCGATTCGAGCCCGACGACCTCACCGAGGAGGTCGCGGCGTGGGTCGACGAGGAGTTCGCTGGCGGCTACGACGAACCGCCCTACGGAGGGGAGTGGGCCGATCCCGGCGCGTTCGTGTGGCCGGTCACGCGCGAGGGGGCGCTCGACGCGCTCACGGATTTCGTCGAGCATCGTCTTCCGGAGTTCGGCCCGTACCAGGACGCGATGCTCGGAGAGGAGTGGGCGCTGAACCACGCGCTGCTGTCGACTTCGATGAATCTCGGTCTGCTCCACCCCCGTGAGGTCGCCGAGCGCGCGCTCGACGCTTATCGGGAGGACGACCTCCCGCTCGCGAGCGTCGAGGGGTTCCTCAGGCAAGTGATCGGCTGGCGCGAGTTCATGCGTCACGTCTACCGGCGCGCGATGCCCGATCTCGCGACCGCGAACCTCCTCAATGCCGATCACACCCTTCCCAACTTCTACTGGACCGGCGACACCGAGATGGCCTGCCTCGCGGATGTCGTCGGAAGCGTTCGAGAACGGGGGTACTCCCACCACATCGAACGGCTGATGGTGCTTTCGAACTTCGCGCTGCTGTACGGCGTCCGCCCAGACGAAATCAATCGGTGGTTCCACGCGGCGTACGTCGACGCCTACCACTGGGTCACGACGCCGAACGTGGTCGGGATGGGCGTGTTCGGCAGCGATCGACTCTCGACCAAACCCTACGCCGCCTCCGCGAACTACATCGACGACATGAGCGATTACTGTGGGGACTGCCGATACGCGAAGACGAAGACGGTCGGCGAGAACGCCTGTCCGTTCAACGCGCTCTACTGGGACTTCCTGGGTCGAAACGAGGACCCGCTCCGCGAGAACCACCGGATGGGGCTCGTCTACAGCCACTGGGACGACAAAGACAGCGAGGAACGCGCGGCGATCCGGGATCGCGTCGACGGGATCCGCGAACTGGTCGAAGTCGACGACCTGTAGATCGCTGCGGGTGCAGTCCGTCCACTTATTTTCCCCGGCCACAGACCGGCGGCCGAACAGCACGATGGGATCCTCGATCACCGTTCGAACCGATGGCGGAGCGTCGACCGACGCCCTCGAAAAGCGCGTCGTCGTGAACCCCGAGAGCGGGTCGGGCGACCATCTCGATTCGGTCTACCGCCTCGCCAACGAGCGTGGCTACACCGTGTGCGAGACGGACAGGGCAGGACACGCTGTCGATCTCGCTCACGAGGCCGCGGCCGAGGGCGTCGACGTGCTCGGCGCGTGCGGCGGCGACGGCACCCTGAAGGAGGTGATCGAGGGGCTCGTGGCGGCCGAAGCGCTCGACGACGTTCGCCTCGGTGTGCTCCCCGCGGGCACGGCGAACATCGTGGCGACCGATCTCGGGATCGAGGAGATCGAACACGGGTTCGCGATGCTCGATGAAGGCGCGGTCCGCGCGCTCGATCTCGGTGTCGCCGACGGCGAACCGTTCGTGAAGTCCTGCGTCGCGGGGCTGACCGCCGACGCGAGCGCTGCGACCACCTCCGACGTCAAAGAACGGTTCGGCCCGCTCGCGTTCGTCATCACGGGCGTCCAGCAGGCGGCGACGTTCGACCCGCTCGACGTGGCGATCGAGGCGGTCGCCGACGGCGAGACGTGGTCGTGGTCGGGCGAAGCGCTCTGCGTGCTGGTGGGGAACTCCCGGCGGTTCACCAACCGCATCGGCCAGGCGAACGTTGAGGATGGGCTGTTCGACGTCACCGTGATCGAGGAAATGCCACAGAGCGACCGCGTCACGGAGGCGATCGCCCAGCAGCTCCTCGGCCGAGACACCGAACACGTCGATCGGCTCTTCGCCCGACGACTCCAGATCGTGGGCTGCGACCGCTCGATCGACTTCAGTCTCGACGGCGAGATCAGCACCCACGACGAACTCGACCTCCAGGTCCGGCCAGGCGCGCTCTCGATGGCCGTCGGCCCGGAGTACGACCCCTCTCCGAACGAGTAGTCCGATCCGCTCGTGGTGACCGGTGGCCGTCGCTCTCTTTTCCTCGGTACGCGCTTCGAACGACGGGTGAGAACGGCACGCGTCGCGTCGTGGGGGATGTCGTCCCGCTGTCTCAGTCCGCCGCGCCCTCGCGGAGCGCCTCGTAACGCTCGGTGAACTGCGACTCACACGATGGACAGCAGAAGTGATACAGCTCACCGTCGAGTCGCGCTGTCGTCCCCTCCTCGTCGACGGTGTTGTCACACTCGACGCATTCGGGCGCGAACGCCGCGTCGCCGATCTGGGGGGTCCACGACGTGCTCGACAGCGGCCGAACGTCGTACTCTCGTACTGCGTCGAGGTCGATCGTCTCGACAAGGAGGTCGCGGACGTCACGCCCGTCGAGCGTGGCGTCGAAGACGATCCGGGCGTCGGCGGTGGTGAAGACGTGTTCGACCGGCGTCGCGGCCTCGATGGCCGCTCGAACGTCGTCGAGCGTCGCGGGTCGAACGCGTAGCTCGACGAGAACGTGGCGTCCGGCGTCGAGCAGCGACCGGTCGAGGTCGAGCGTGAACCCGCGGATGACGCCGAGTTCGCGGAGCCGGTCGACCCGATCAGAAACCGCTGGCGGCGAGAGATCGACCCGATCGGCGATCTCGCGGTAGGGCCGACGGGCGTCGTCGGTGAGAAGGTCGAGGATCTCGCGGTCGGTGTCGTCGAGGCCGCGCATACCGTCCGCAGGCCCGGCGCGGCAAAGGTCCTTCCGGCGTTCGGCACGTCAGCTACCCACGAGTGACGCAACCGTCGAACCACCGCTCGTCGGCCTCGCGCACACCGTCCGGCTACGCACGGGCCGTTGGCAAGGGCGTTCGATCGCTGCTCATCCCTCGCCTTCGGACTGGTACGGCTCGCCGACCGCGTGACGCGGGAGGAGGTTCATCGTTTCGAGCACCAGGCTGTCGTGTGAGTCAAACGTCTCCTCGTTCGCCTCGCCGATGAGGTCGCCGAAGTTCACCTCGCCGTCCGCCAGGAGGACGGTCGTCTCACCTAGTTGGTCGACGACGGCCTCGCGCGATACCGGATACTCGAGCTCCGCGAGGACGGGCGCGATCCGACCGAGTTTCACCTCTTGCATACCACTGATACGGCGGCCATCGGCTTAACGGTGCGGTAAGCCGCCGTGGCTGATCGATACTCGTGAAACGATAGGCTACGCAGCGATCAGCGCCACGCCGGTGACGGCGATCACGGCAGCACCGAGCCGGGAACGAAGACGCTCCTCGTGGAGCACGACACCACCCAGAAGAACCGCCACTATCGCCTGTGTGTTGATGATCGGCGAGGCGATGCTCGCCGGGGCGACATCGAACGCGAGGGCGGTGAGATGCTCGCCGACGACGGCGAACAGCGCGGTCGCGACGAACTTCGGCGCGTCACGCCGCGTGCCCTCCGGCCAGGATCGTATCGCGACGGGGGCCGCGAGGAGGGCCATCCCTCCGAACAGTCCGAGCACCCACACCCGCGGTGGGATCGTGAACTCCTGGAGGATGACCCGTCGAGACACGTCGACGATCCCGAACAACATCGCACTCAGCAGGGCGAACTGCGCCGGTCGGTACGTCACCGTCTTCCGGAGCGGCACGAGCAACCCACCGCCGCGGTAGTTCATGAGGTAGACCGCGAACGTCGCTATCACGACACCCGCGATCTGAACGGTCGAGAGGTGTTCGTCGAGGAGCACGATTTCGAGTGGCAGGACGAAGACGGGAACGATCTTGCTCACCGGGGCGACGTAGGAGACGTCGCCGACCGCGAGTGCACGAAACATCGAGCCAGTCGCGAGCGCGGTGACCCCGATGACACCCAGCATGAACAGCCACGCGGTCGTCTCTAGCGATCCGGGCAGTAGCGGCGCGTTCGATGGAGTAGTCAGGACGGCGACTGGAAGGTACCAGCAGAACGCCGCGACGTTGATTCCCACGAGGATCACCGAGGCGGGGTAGCCAGCGAAGTACGACTTGATGACGAACAGGTAGCCACCCCAGACGAACGCCGCAAGTACGGCGAAGGCAACTCCCGGGCCACCGAAACCACCGATCATACCATATGTTCGATCGGCGGGGGCGTCCGCCTTCCCGTTTGCGAAGCGTGCCGATCGGTGTTGCGAGCGGGAGCGATCCGATCGGCCGCAGCCCGATTCACTCGTCCGTTTCGGGGGCACTCCGTCCGAGCGTGTGGAACTCCTCGTTCGGGCGGATGTCGGCGAACGTCGACATCCGGTTCGAGAGGTTGAAGAAGGCGGTCACGCTGGCGATGTCCCACGCCGCTTTCTCGGAAAAGCCGACATCGCGAAGTCGATCGACGTCGCTCGAATCGATAGTGCCAGGGGATTCGGTGAGTTTCACCGCGACGTCGAGCATCGTACGATGGGTCTCGTTGAGGTCTGCGGTGCGGTGGTTGGCGGCGAGCTGGTCGGCGAGCAGTGGATCGTCAGCGTAGATCCGTAGCAGCGCGCCGTGAGCGACGATGCAGTAGTAGCAGTCGTTCGCACCGCTGACCGCGACCACGATCATCTCGATCTCTTCGCGCTCCAAGGCGGTGTGCTCGACCAGCGCGTCGTGGTAGGCGAAGAAGGCCCGGAAGTGAGAGGGACGATACCCGAACGCCCGGAAGACGTTGGGGGTGAACCCGGCGTCTTCGGTTTCCTCGGCGATCCGTTCTTGGAGGTCGTCCGGGAGCTCCTCGACAGCGGGTGTCTCGAACTCGCGCATGGGCTCGACCATGCCACACGGGCGGCGCGCTGGCGCTTAGCTTTTGGGCTGGTGTCGTCCGGTGCCGGTCTGTCCGGCGGGCGTCGATCGGTGGCTTACTGGCCGGCGAACCACCGGTTGAACAGGAACAGTGCAGCGTAGCCGACGAGACCGACGACGAAGACGGTCGCGGGGATGACGAACGGTCCGAACGTTCGAAACAACACCTCCACGATCGTCTCGAACGCCGCCACCAGGCCAGCCATAGCGCGTCTTCGATGGCGGGTGGGTTAACTTCAGCCCTTGAGGAATCTGAGACGAGGAGGAAGCCCGCGCCTACGTTAATCACAGGCGCAGAGCCTCGCCCTTCAGAGCGGGGTACGCACCGTAAACTGTGTCGTGGAAGGCCATAACCACCGAGAACAACTATTTCGCCTGGAAGGAGTGCCACCGTGTACGAAACGCTTACTACCATTCCGCGCCACAGTCTACATGGATGGTAAAGAGCACCCGTCACGCGACTTACGAACTCTATTACCATATAGTATTCATCCCGAAGTCTCGCAGAATCGAAGATTCTGTGGACATCGCGGAACAGGGTTCCGCTCAGTACCGGGAGTCGCGTCTGACGGGAGAGACGCCACAGCGTCTCGACTCCATCTTTGCCGAGATTTGCGACGAGAAAGGCATCGAACTCATCGAGTCCGAGGTTCGCCCCGACCACGTTCACCTGTTCGTCGGCAGCCCGCCGAAGAACGCGCCGTCACTGTTGGTGAACTGGCTCAAAGGAATCTCGGCGCGCTGGTACAACCAGCGCTTCGAGGACCGAATCAAGTGGACTCGTTCGTACTATGTCGGCAGCTCCGGCAGCGTTCTGAAAGAGACCATCGAGCAGTACATCGAGGAACAGGGGTCCTAGATGCAACGGACCAACACCTTCGATGTGGTTCCACAAACCGACGCCGACGAAGAACTGCTTCGTCGGCTGTTGGATGCTTCGGCGTCTCTATGGAACGAAGTCAATTACGAGCGCCGCCGGAACCACGAAGATCCCGACGAGGACGTGTTCGACACGTCCGAGTACCGTGGTCGGTACGGCGGCGTTCTCGGTGCTTCGACCGTACAGCAAATCGAACGGAAGAACGCCGAAGCGTGGCGGTCGTACTTCGCGCTCAAGAAGAAGGGCGAGCGCGCTCGCCGCCCGGATTCTGGGGCAACCGTGACGAGGGGCGCGAGCTCCGGACGTACATCCGCAACACGTCGTACTCGATTCAGTGGGGCGAACGGTCCCGTCTCGACATCCTCGTGGGTTCGGACCTGAAAGACGAATACGGCCTCGGCGCTCAAGAGCGCCTTCGACTAGAGATACGCGGCAAACCGAAGTGGTCCGGCAAACAAGGCCGACTAGAACTGAACCACGACGAGAGTTCCGGCAGATTCAGAGCCATTCAGCCTGTCCGCGACTGTTCTCCGCAGGCATCACCACTGGCCGACGAAACGGCCGCTCTGGATATCGGCGCGAACAATCTCGTCGCGTGTACGACCACGACCGGAAAACAGTATCTGTACGAAGGACGCGACCTGTTCGGACGTTTCACAGAAACGACCGAACGAATCGCCGAGTACCAATCGCTGCTGGATGAAGACAGGTACAGCAGCAACCGGATTCGTCGGCTGTATCGAAAGCGAACGAAGCGTCGGAACCACGCACAGGACGCTCTCGTCCGCGACCTCATCGAACGGTTGCACGAACAGGGTGTCTCAAAAGTGTACGTCGGTGCGCTCACCGACGTACTCGAAACGTCGTGGTCGGTAACGGCGAACCAGAAGACGCACAACTTCTGGGCGTTCCGGCAGTTCGTGAACCGCCTCGCGTGTGTTTGCGAGGAATACGGGATGGGACTTGAAGCCGACGGCGAAGAATGGACTTCGCAGGAATGTCCGCACTGTGGCGAACGCGACGAGACAGTCCGCCACAAGGACACGCTAACGTGTCCGTGTGGCTTCGACGGCCACGCGGATCTCGCGGCGTCATGGACGTTTCTGCATCGACAACTAGACGATTCACAAGTCGGGCTGATGGCACAGCCTGCACGCCTCAAGTGGAACGACCACGACTGGTCAGAGTCGCCATACTCTTGTTCCAACGAGGTTCGTGCGAACCCGCAAGTTGCCTTCGTGGCCGAGTCGGGTTAAACCGTACCCCCCACCGAAGGAATCTCGCCCCTTCAGGCGCGGGAGGATGTCAAAGCTCGTCCTGGGATTCGAGCTGGTCGATGATGTCGTCGACGAAGGATTCGGGGTTCTCGTAGGGGAAGTTGCCACCGTCGAGTTTGGTGTTGAGCTCCATCGCGGTCATCGAGAAGTCGCCGGACTCGAACTTGGTGGAGGGGCCGTTCGGCAGTGCCGGCACGAGATCCATCGGGCTCGAGATCGGGTAGTCGGCCTCTTCGAACGCGTCCATCATCTGGGTGCGGAGTTCGTCTTCGTCTGCCATAGCGCCCTCGTCTTCACCGACTGACACCAAAAACGTTCGGGAACCTCGGACCCGTTTTCCGGAATTGTCGTCTCAGTTGTCGTCTCAGTTGTCGTCTCAGTTGTCGTCTCAGTTGTCGTCGATCGTGTCGAGCACCGACCCGATGTCGCCGAGACCGTCGATCACGTGATCTGGTGTGATGTCACTCGCGGCGAGCGTTTCCCGGTCGGTGACGCCGGTCAGGACGAGCACCGTCTCCATCCCGTGGCGTTCGCCCATCGCGATGTCGGTGTCGAGCCGGTCGCCGATCACGAGACACTCCTCGGGCGGAGAGTCGAGTCGATCGAGTGCCGTCTCGGCCATCCGTGCGGCGGGTTTGCCCGCGATCCAGTCGGGATCGCGATCGACGATGCCCGCGATGGCGTCGATGATCGCCCCCGAACCCGGTACTGCGCGGCCGTCTCCGGTCGGGATCGTCCGGTCGGGGTCGGTGCCGACGAACGCCGCGCCGGCCTCGATCGCGCGCAGTCCGTCGGTCATGTCGTCGTACTCGAACCCGCGATCGTACGAGACCACGAGCACGTCACACGCCGCCGGATCGTCGGTCAGCCGAAAGCCCGCCGCGGTGAGGACCGATCGGAGTCCGGGCGAGCCGATCACGAACAGGGTGGCGTCGGAATGGGTTCGTTCGAGCGTGCTTGCGGTGACGCTGGCCGCCGAAACGACGGCTTCGGCGTCGACTGGCACGTCCATCTCGATGAGTCGCGCGGCGAACTCCGTGGGGGACTTCGCCGGGTTGTTCGAGACGAAGCAGACCTCGTGGCCGGTGTCATGAAGCAGTTCGAGTCCTTCACGAGCACCAACAAGAGGTGTGTCGCCGCGATAGACCGTTCCATCGAGATCGACGATCGCGCCACGAATGGCCATTCAACGGTACTCCGGGCGGGGCGGGCTAAATCTCGTCGGTCGGTCCGGTGGCTGGTCTTCGTCCCGTGTTCGAGTATGCGGCAGCCGTGGTTCCGGCTAGGCTCACAGACACACACTTGTCGTTCCGCTGCGGATCGGCAAGAGGAGTGGTGTAATCACCGCTCTCCGGTGTCCTCGGGAACCACTGTAAACCCGAGAGTCCGAAATTGACATCCTCCGCACGACTAAAGTCGTGGGATTCCTCCGGTGGGGTCTCGTCGGGCATTAGCGCCCTCCCCCACGGGGGCAACTTGCGGGTTTGTGCGCGCTACTTTGGAACGTTCGTGAGGGTGTGACATCCCCGACCATTCGTGGTCGTTCCACTCGTATCGCACGGGCCGTGCCATCGGCCTTGCTACCGTCGTCTGTCGCTGAAGGAACGTTTTTGACGCGACCAAATCTGCGTGTCCCTCGAAGCCGCATTCGCAAGTGAGCGTGTCGCGGTGGCGTGTAGTCCGTTCCGTCGAACCACACTGCGGACACTCTTGGGAAGTCCACGCTTCGGAACGTTCGACTACTCCGATGCCGAACTCCTCGGCGGTGGTTTCAAGTCGGTCGATGAACGCTCCGAACGCCCAGAAGTTGTGCGTCTTGGCGTTCGACTCTACCGACCAGTGCGTTTCGAGGATGTCGGTGAGCGCACCGACATACACCGTCGAAACGCCCTGTTCGTGCAACCGTTGCATGAGGTCTCGCGTAAGTGCGTCCTGCATATGGTCGCGTCTCTTGGTCCGCTGCCGATACAGTCGCCGGATGCGCTTCGACGTGTACCTTCCGTCGCGGAGCTTCGATTGCAGGCGTGCAATTTCTTGAGTGGTCGAACGAAACCGTTCGAATTGGTCGCGCCCGGCGTACAGGTACTGCTCGCCAGTTGTGGTCGTACAGGCGACGAGATTGTTCGCGCCGATGTCCAGAGCAGCCGATTCGTCGGCTACTGGTGTTCCGAGTCGAGGGTGAGAATCCGCTACCTCGACCGGCTGATTGGCCCTGAACTGGCCACGTTGCTCGTCGTACTGTATCTCCAACTGGCACTGCTTGCCGTCCCACCGTGGTTCGCCGCGCACTTCCAAGCGGAGCCGCCCGGACAGACCGTACTCGTCCTTGAGGTCTTTGCCGACAGGGATTTCGAGACGCGAGCGGTCGCCCCACTGAATCGTGTATTGGTCGTTTCGACCGTACCAGCGGAGTTCGCGCCCTCCGTCCTCGTTGCCCCAGTAGCCGGGCAAGCCTTTGTCGGGTTCGTCCGAATCGAAGAAGCCTTTCCACGCTTGGTCGTTTTTCCGAATGGCTTGCTGTGCCGATGCGGAGCCGAGAACACCGATGTATCGCTTGCGGTAGTCTTCGGTCTCCCACACTGTTTCGCCGTCGAAGAACTGTTGGCGGCGTTCGTAGGTGAGTTCGTTCCACAGCGAAGCGGTCGCATCCATCACGCGGCGAAGTAGCTCCTCGTCCGTCTCGGACATCGGAACCACTTCGAACGTGTTAGTCCGCCTCACTGGATGCAGTCACGACCGGAATTAACATAAATCCATGGTTTCACATAGGAAACATGTAGAAGTACATCAACATCGAAGTGCCGGACGAATCGGAGTACGAACGCCTCTTCACGAGTGAAGAACGACCACGGGTTGACGTGGCGCGGGATGTTGCTTCGGGCCGCCGAGGAGCTTGAAGACGGTTGAGACCCAGCCATGTAGCCGCCAGTGGCGCTCGGACCCACGACTGAAATCGTGGGCTTCCGCTTGCTTACTGTCCGCGCGCATGTCCGCGGCGCTTGCGGATGCAGGATCGGTGCCAGTATCGGCGCTACTCATTCGCCATCGCGTCGGCGAGATACTCGTCAGTCTTCGCGGCGTCCGTTGGTTCTCTCGACGATCCTGGCTCGGCGTCCCAGAACCCATCGTCCGGATCAACGCCAGTCGGACCGCGTTTCTCGTCGGCGAGCCACCACACCGCGACAGCGCCGATTTTCTTGTGGTGGACCCGTCCGGTGTCGGCAAGCTTTCGGAGTCGTTGATCGGCGCTCTGGCGTGCAATGCCGAGCTGCTCGGCGACCTCGCTCGTTCCTGCCGGATCGTGCTTCCGGACGGCGTCAAGCACGTCTCCATCGGTGTGGTCGGGTGCGTAACGCCCGTACTCGTCACGCTCAGTCATACAGTACGCTACGTGTCCTACGCTGATAAATCCACCTGCTACGGTGGCAGGCCGATGGGCCGTACCAAATGCTACCGTGACAGGTGGCCGAAACCGACACGCTCGCCGTCCGTATTTTGGGATCCACAACACGTACCTCTCGCACCTCGCCGCGACCGGGGGCGTGGGGTTCGGCCTCTACTTGCTCGCTGTGGTGGCGGTGCTGTGGATCGCCGTTCGGATCGCTCCGGCCGAATCAACTCTGTCTCGACGGATATAATCCCTGTTTGACAGCGCTGGACGAGTGATGGCCGATCACCGGCCAAGCACGCGTAGCCCTCGGGCTGGGTAGCCGACGATGATATCGATACCGGCAGCGCGGAGCTGCTCGATGCGGTCGTCGGTCCACTCTGGCCGGCTTCGTGAAGCGTTGCGATCCCTTCGCGAGCACCAGCAAGAGGTGACGCGAAATCGGCGATCTGTCGGCTTTCTATCAATCTACGTACTCGAACAGTTCGTCGACTGTCAAGACCGTTTCCGGGATACCCAGGTCATTGGCGATACGGGTAACCGCCGGCGGAGCGACGTCGGTCTCGGCAAGCGTCTCGTGATCCCCGAAGACGGCTGTGGGTGGCCCGTCGAGGAGTCGCCGTCCCTGTCCGAGCGCGATGGCTCTGTCGGCGTGATCGCGAACGAAGGTCATGTCGTGGGTGACGACGATCACGAGCACGCCGCTGGCGACCAACTCATCGACGAGGTCGCCCAGAAGATCGATCCCACGAGGATCCTGCCCAGCGGTCGGCTCGTCGAGAACGATCACTGGCGTGTCCATCGCGACGACCGAAGCAACGGCGACCTGCTTGCGGCGGGCCAGCCCGATGTCGTAGGGGTTGGCGTCCCGGACCGGCTCCAGGCCCATCTGATCGATGGTTGTCTCGATCAGCTGCTCGGTTCGGTCCTCCTCGTAACCGAGATTTCGCGGACCGTAGGCGAGCTCTGCCGCCACCGTGTCGTGAAACAGTTGATTGTCCGGGTTCTGGAAGTTCAGCCCGACGGTCCGGGCGAGTTCGGCCACCGTTCGTTCGGTCGTGTCCGTCCCTCGGACCCGAACGCTCCCGGCTGTCGGTTCGAGGAGGCCGTTGAGGTGTTTCGCGAACGTCGATTTTCCCGCCCCGTTCTGGCCGATCACACAGATACAGCCCTGCTTGAGGGCGAGTGAGAGTTCATCGAGGGCCATGATATTTTCGTCGTAGCGGTACGTCACCGACGATAGCTCGAGTTCGGTGCTCGAGTTGGTATTATCAGTGCCTGCGGCCCCGTCCGATGTAGGGGGATCGATGTCGGTGGTCCCGTCGGTTCCAACGGTGGTCGTGGCCGTTCCTGAGTTTTCGATTCGTCCTTCAAGTGTCTCGACCGCCGCATCGATCGTCAACGGAACCGCTGGCGGGTCCACCGAGAGGCGACGACCGATCCGCACGACGTCGGGGACTGAGACGAGCCGTTCGATGCCGTCGATCGTGAGTACCTGTTTGGGGTCGTCGTCGTGTCGAACCTGTCCGTCCTCGAACACGACGAGCCGATCGAGATGTGGCGCGATGCGTTCGATGTCTTGACTGACGAGGACGACTGTATACTCCTCTTCGGCCGCAGCGATGAGATCAAGGATCTCTTCGGTCCCCTCGGGATCAAGCTGGGAGGTCGGCTCGTCGAGAACGAGAATATCGGGCTCTAAGGCAAGCACCGCGGCGAGTGCCAGTCGTTGGGATTGTCCACCTGAGAGCTGGTTTGGGTTCCGTCCCGCGAGATGGCCGATTCCGACGGTTTCGAGTGTATCATAGACGCGGTCGATGAGCGTTGCCCGTGGTACGCCGGCGTTTTCCAGCCCGAACGCCACCTCCTCGAAAACGGTCGTCGATGCCCCGGTGAGCTGGTCAAAGGGGTTTTCGAAGAGCAGGCCAACGGTCTCGGCCATCTCGCCGATCTCGGTATCGGTGATTTCGTTTCCGTCGACGGTGACCTGCCCCGATAGCTCACCGTCGAAGAAGTTCGGAATGTAGCTGTGGATGAGCCGACAGACCGTTGTCTTCCCCGCGTCGCTCGGTCCCGCGATGCCGACGAACTCACCCTGTTCTACTGTGAGCGAGAAGTTCTCGACAGCCGGGCCGTCCGCTTGGGTGAGATACGTGAAGTCGACGTCCTCGAACTCGATGACGCTCACAGGACGATCACCCATGCCGCGACGAGGACGACTCCCACTGCCGTTGCCCAGCGGAGCGTGCGATCGAGGCGGGTGTCCGGGATGGTGTAGATGTACGTTCGCTCGCTTTCGCTGGTGAAACCCCGAGATTCAAGCGCTAACGCCCGTGTTCGCGTCGATATCAGGGTACTGATCAGCAACGGCGACAAGAGTTCGACGACGGCCCGGAGTCGCCGCAGGAGGTTCGCGCTCGTATCGAGCCCGCGTGACTGCTGGGCGTCGAGGATCTGCATCGAGCGCTGGCGCATCTGCGGGATGAACTGGAGGGCAGCGATGAACACGTATGCGAGCTTGTTCGACATTCCCTTCTGCATCAGTGCGTCGGTGAGCTTTTTCGGATGTGTCGTGGTGAAAATCATGAGCATGGCGATGATGACCGCACTTAGCCGGCCGATGATCAACAGGGCGAACTCGACACCCTCACGCCAGATCGTGAGTTGACCGACTACTGGCACGCTCGTGAGGACATACAGCGGCGTCTGGTTCTGGGGATAGAACAGGGCCTGTACTGGCAACAAGAATGCAGTCAACGGCACGAGAATCACGATCACGACCGTTGCCACCGATCGGAAGACGCCCTCCGCAAGGCTCGCGAGTAAAAGTGCCGCTGCGAGCAGGAATGGGAGTTGGTACGTCGGCAGCAAGAACACGGCGATGGCGAGGCCGACCGCAATCACGAGTTTCGTGACGGGGTTGAGCCGATGGAGCAGGCTGCTGCCGGGGTGGTACTCGACGACGCCACCGACGTTACTGCCGGACTGTTCGAGTAGCTCCTCCGGGTCAGGACGCTCAGTCATCTTTGTGTGGGTATGGTTGGGTCATTTCTGTCGCCGTCTCGGTAGGAACGCGACCTCTCAGCGTGATCACTCGCTCAGTGCGTTCATGCCGCGACGAGGGAGGTATCGCAGCGGTACCGACTGGGCGATGAAGTACGCAACCGTGATACTAATGATCTTATCGATCGGTTCGGTGATGAACGAGGCCGAAACGACGCTCGTCCAGATCGCGTTACCCGACGCGAGAAACGCGGCCGTGACCGCTCCCTGCGCGCCCGGCGTGACGCCCCCGAAGACGAACACGCTGATCGGCGCGCTGAAGGCCGTTCCCACGAGTGCGATGATGACGCCAGCGGCGATCAGCCGCCAGTAGCCGATGGTGTTCGAGATCCGGAACCACCCCCGCTTGGCCATATAGCCAACGACGAGTGCGATGGCGATGTTGACGAGTGCGAAAGGAATGAGTTGTGGGCCGGCCGTGAACCCAAGCACGAGGTTGGTGAGGATCCCAGCGACGACCGCGACCCATGGTCCCGCGAGAATGGCAACGAGCATCGTCCCGATCGTGTCCAAAAAGAGGGGGATCCGAAGCGTTTGCACGATCGTTCCGACGACGACGTTGATACCGACCCCGACGGGGATAAGGACCCACGCTTCCGTCGAGAAATCGTTCTGGATTCTCTCGATGAAGCCGTCAGACTGTTCGGTGCTGCTCATGCGAGATGATTCTGTTCGCTGTCTCGCCCGGCGCCCAGAGCCGGTTCTTCACTGCTAGCTTGTATCTTGTTGATCATGTGCGTGGTTTCGGACCGGGTAGTAAAACTGTTGTGCAAATATGCTATAATCTGAATGACTTGTCCTCTTGCTGTCTGTTTGTATAAGTCGGCCTGTTTCGGGGTGGGCAGGAGAGGCTTAAGTTGGCCTCCTGTAGGAGTGGCATGTTCTGCTCGAGCGTCGTGATAATGGCGGTGGTAACGGAACCGTATCGGAGCCGACGATGAGAGCCGATCAGGCGATTCGGCGGCGTGGCTCACTGGATCGCCCCACGAACCAACGACACCACCGTCACGGATGGATCGATAGTCGCTGCAGATCAATACAGGAGCGTCTGCCGTGACGAGCCCTGTCGACACCCTGGTCCGCGGAACCGTCGTCGACGTGCTCACCGGCACTCTCGAAGACCGGGCCATCGCAATCGATAATGGCGAGGTAGTCGCGTTCGGCGAGCGCCCCGCAGCCCGTGAACTCGAGGCGAACTACATCGCACCCGGGCTGATCAACGCACACATGCATATCGAGTCGACGATGCTCACTCTGCCGCGGTACGCGGAAGCGGTCGTGCCTCGGGGCGTGACGAGTATCATCGCCGATCCCCACGAAATCGGGAACGTCCTCGGGGCCAACGGCGTCCGGGCACTGTGTCGTGAAAACGATCGGACATCGATCAAGACACGCTTTGCAGTGCCGTCCTGTGTACCGGCGACCGACCTCCAGACTGCGGGCGCAAGGATCGGTCCCGAGGACGTGGCGGCGCTCTGTAACGAACCGAACGTCGTCGCGCTCGGGGAGGTGATGGACACGAAGGCGTTGCTCACAGGAGAGGCCGGAATCCACGCGAAGATTCGAATCGCCCGCGACGCTGGCTTGCGGATCGACGGTCATCTCTCGGGTATCAGTGGCGCGGACCTCCAGGAGGCGGCACGCTTTCTCGACAACGACCACGAGAGCCGCACCGCGGAGGCGGCCCGCGAGAAGGCCCGCGCGGGGCTCCGTCTGCATCTCCGCGAAGGATCTTCGAGCCCGAATCTCAGAGCCCTCCTCCCACTTATCGACGAGATCGACTCCCGCCGGCTCTCGCTGTGTACGGACAACTTCTACGTCGACGACCTCCAGGATCATGCCGGGATCGACGAGGCGGTCCGAATGGTCATTGACGCTGGTGTCGATCCGGTCACTGCCGTCCAGCTCGCGACGGTCAACACGGCCGATGCGTACGGGCTTCCGTTCGGTCGGATCGCCCCGGGAGTACCTGCCGACCTCGTGTTACTTGATGATCTGGAGACCTGGGCGGTCGCCCACGTCTTGATCAATGGCAAACTGGATCCGGAGCCGGTGTCGGCTCCCGAGACCGATCGACCGGAACTGTTCGAGCGCAACACGGTTCAGTTCGAACCCGTCGTCGCACATGACCTCGCCCACACAGCCACCACATCGGCACGCCACACCGTCCGAGCGATCGATCACACAAGCCAAACCACGGCCGAGACGATCGGCACCGTCCCCGCCGTGGACGGCGTGCTTCATGCGAACATGGAGTCCGACTTCCTGCCGGCCGCGGTGATCGAACGCCACGGCAACGATGGCACGATCGGCACCGGGTTCGTCCACGGGTTCGGACTCCAACGTGGAGCGATCGCGAGCACGGTCGCTCACGACGCACACAATCTCGTCGTCGTCGGGACGTCCCATACGGCGATGGCTCGCCTCGCGAACCACCTCCGAACGATCGGCGGTGGTCTCGGTGTGTATGATCCACATATCGAAGACGCCGAGAATCACACCGCGGGGATCACGTCGCTCGAACTCCCGATCGCAGGGCTGCTCTCGTCGGAATCTCCCGCCGAAGTCGCGCGGAAACTCGCTACGGTCGACGATGCAGCCCGCGACCTCGGGCTCACACTCTCCGGCGGCGTGATGGAACTCGACAATCTGACGCTGGAGGTGATCCCCGAACTCCGCCTCACGGATCACGGGCTTGTGGACGTCCGTACGGGGTCGACCGTCGATGTCGTCCTCGATACCGATTGATCTGTTCTGTTGAATAATGATTTGTTTCGGTGGTTGCAGACAAACCGTTTATAGACTCACTCCGAAGTGAGCCTCAACTCACCACTTAAAATCAAATCTATTGTTGCAGATCATTATTCGATACAGTAGATTGATCGGTCCCCGAAACGTAGATGGCCATAACTATCTTTTGTGAGGAACACGAAGATACCTTCCAATGGGAGGAAGAGATACCGACAAGACACGGGAGCAGGGGGTGGAGTTCGGGACGTTGGCCGACAGAATCGACAATCACAGCTATCCAGCGACGAGTATCGATCTCATCGAGGACTACGGTGACCACGAGGTGGAACTGCCGAACGGGACACAGACACTTAAAAATCTCTTCGAACCGCTCCAAGGAGAGGAGTTCGACTCGCCCGAGGATGCTCGACAGGCAGTACTGAACATGGTCGATGACAGGGCGATCGGGCGGAAAGGGTACTCCGATCGGTCTCCACCTGCGCCTGGGGAAGAAACTGAGTGGGAACCGGAGTCCATCTGATACGCCATCGGATTCCTGGGTTCGTTCACTCCTTGCCGAGTCACAAACGTCGCATGACCAATAATCACACATTGTCACATCTCTCGACTCCGGTGGATCACAGAAGTGGGAAGAACTTCTATCTCGTTTCGTCAAGCTATATCGGCCGCGCGGATCTCGGGATCCATAACACGACCTCTCGAACCTCGCCGCGACCGGGTTCGTTGGGTTTGGGCTGTACGTGCTCGTGGTGGTGGCGGTACTGTGGGTCGCGTACCGGCTGGCGATCGGGACGAGCGGCGACGAGCGTGTGCTCTGGGTCGCGGTGGTGTGTGCAGTGCTCGCCTACCACGCCTACTCGTCGTGGATGATGTCGTACAACTGGAGCATGGGAAACAGTGCGTTCTGGCTGCTCGCCGGCGTCGTGGTCGGCGGCGCGGTGTCGCGGTGGCGCGACGGGCCGATACCGATCAGCGGTCGCATCGTTCAGGAGCCACGGCGTCGCGCCGTTCTGGTCGAAATATACGTGAGGCCTATCTCGTCGACGCGGCACAGTTGCCGTTTGGGTCGTTTCGGCCGAGATTCATCGTGTTTCGACGGATACGTCCCATGTTGGACAGCACTGGATGAGTGGTGGCCGATCACCGACCAACTGCGTCCGGTCCTCGGGCTGGGTAGCCGACGATGGTATCGACACCGACGGCACGGAGCTGCTCGATGCGTTCGTCGATCCGCTCGGGCTGGCCGACGAGTGCGAACTCCTCAATCGCGTTCAGGAGGATCGACCGAGCCTGTCCGTTTGCCGTGGCGTCGGTCGGCGCTCCATCGGCAACGGCCGTCCGCTCGGTTCTCTCTGACCGCGCGTCGTCGAGAGCGCCAGCGACCGAGCCGCGACGAGCGACGTAGGCACCGAGCGCGTCGAGCAGCGTGTCCTCGTCGTCGGTGCGAACGACTGGGGCATAGACGGCGATCGATCCCTCGAAGCCCGCTGCGCGGAGCGCCCGTACCTCGTGAGCGGTCGTCGGCGCGAGGAGTTCGAACTGGGTCCCGCCGGCCGCCAGCGCGAGTCGTTCGACACCCTCCGTCCCGACCCAGGCGTCCGGCGTGCGTTCGCGGGCCGCACCGAGGCGTGGGCCAACGGCACGTTTGCGTTCGGTCTCGGTGAGGTACGCGGGATTGCCGGCGACGAGTATTCGCTCGACGCCAGTGGGAAGTCGCTCGGAGCGGTGGTCGTCACCCAGCGGGTCGAACCCGTCGGCGCGGACCGGCGTCGTGACGCGCAACGTGGTCTCCGTAGTGAGTTCTGCGAGTCGTGTCGCATCCGGCACGTGCTCGCGGCCCTCGTAATCGATCACCACGGTCTCGATGCCGGTGGCGGTCACCCGATCGAGATCGATCTCCGTGGGTTTGAGTGCGACGCCGTCGAATCCGCTTTGGGCGAACCCTTCGAGCGCAATCATGCGTTCCCACCACCGTGGTTGCGGGAGAAAACGTGGTGGTCTGTACTACTCTCGCGGAACACGATCCATCGTCTGTGCGACCATACACACGGTATTGAGAGGCGGTCGAAAAACTCCGTCGATCCGCGATGGGCGAGCGTTTCGTGGACCGCACCACGATCGGACACTGTATATCAACACATACTATCTCACGAGGAGCGCAACCGAACCACGATGGACGACATCACGGTCTACGACGGCCGACTCGCCGAACAGATGACGGCCGACGATTTCGTGCTGGCGGTCGTGACTGCGACCAAGCCCGATTTCTACAAGCAAGCGCCCGTGGTCATGGCTGCGCGCCGTCGTGGGTTCCCGTGCTTCGTGTTGCACACCGGTCAGCACCACGACGATCTCCTCGGTCATGGTCTCGCCGAGTACGACATCGAAGACAGCGTCGCTGTCGACCTCGGAATCCGTGGCGGTCTCTCACAGAAGACCGCCGAACTGATGACACGGATCGAGTCGGTTGCCGGCTACCTCGACGAGGAATATCCGGACACGACCGTTCTCCCGCTCGTTCACGGCGACACGCTCGCTGCCGGGATCGTCCCACAGGCGTGGATGTTCGCGACGAATCGACGGGTGGCACACAACGAGGCCGGCCTGCGGGGCATGTCGCCGTCGTTCGAGAACCGTTCCGAGCCAGCGGCGTTCATCGACGACCAGTGGGAGGGCGAGTGGTCACTCAACCGTACCGAACCGTTCCCCGAACAGTACGATACGTTCGTCGGCTCGGCGGCTTCCATCTATCAATTCGCGCCAACGGAGCTGAACCGTGAGCATCTCGTCCGTGAAGGGTACCCGGACGAGGTCGATGGTGTCGACCGGATCCCGGTGGTCGGCAACTCCGTGGTCGACGCGATCGAGATGAAAGCAGCCGCGGATCTCGACGAGTCGGTGTTCGACGTGTATCCCATACTGGAGGATCGCGACGACTGGATCCGTGTCGATATCCACCGACGGGCGAACCTGCTACCGGACCGCTTTCGCGCCATCGTCGACTGTGTCGTCCGTCTCGTCGAGGCCGGCCACAACGTCAACTTCGTCGAACTCACTGCGACACGGACGGCACTCGAAAACTACGGGCTGCGCGATCGGCTTCTCGATCTCGCCGACGATCACGAGCACTTCCTCTTTACCGGGCTCTGGAAGAAACACGCCCACGTCTACGAGTTCCTCCGCTCGGGCCAGTGTTTCGCCGAACTCACCGATTCTGGAAGCATGCAGGAGGAGCTGAACCACATCGACGAAACGTTCTGCCTCACAGCACGATACAACACCGACCGCCCGGAGACGGTGTTCGATGCCCGGACGAACCTCCTCGTGCCACCGATCAGTGGCGAAGCGATGTACGAGATGGTCGAACACGTGTACGAAACCGCTTCGGTACGGAACCAGCTGTCGGATGGAGCAGCCATCTACGGCGAGAACGTCGGCGATTCGATCGTCGAGTTCCTCGAAGAGCGACGCGGGGAGGAACCGTTCGAATGGGCGCACGAGCGACTGGGGTTCGAGGGTGGTGAGCAGAACTTCGAATATCTGTGAACATACCCCGCGGTCAAGTGGTTCGAGAGACCAGAGGTCTCTCGTCATCACGAGACGGCAAAGCCGTCTCGAACGATCGCGGGGCTTCCCACTTCCACGACGTGCTGTGCATCCACCTGAGCGGCAGTGACCGTAGGGAGCACAGTCTGCACGGACGTTGATTCGGAGCGTCCCGCCCCGCGACATTCTCGCTGTATTTCTGTAGCGACGACGATTGACACGGCGGCATCAGCCGGAGCGTATCTCCAAACGACCCCACTGGCAATCCAAGCGTCCGGGGATCGCGTGAATTCTCTATGGCTCAAATCAACGGCGAAGCTACGTTCTACTCGGCACGATCGCGCACCCGATACCGAGATCGGGACGGGCCCTCCTGTCGGTCACTACGGGCCCCGATCGAAGCCGCGGAGTACGTCTTTACTACTGCTCGCCCTGGCAGTCGTGGATGTGAAGCCGATCGGGAAGCCCAACCCGCCCACAGAGCGGACACTCGACGAGTGACGACGGTGGCAGCTCCTCGTATGCCCGCAGGGCAGCCCGGAGATGCGCGCGGACGACTGGCGACTCGCTCCGGGTAAGCGCCTGTGCGAGCTGCATCCGGAGGCGCTCGCGGGCTGTCATGCGAGCACCGCCGTGAATCGTTTCCCGGTCGTTGCTCTCGGACGACTGGTTCGTAGTTCGCTCGTCATAGTGGTTTGCGAGGCGTCTTTTGTCACACCTCGCACCCCTTTCCGGGGCGAAAAACGGACGACGTGCGGCGAAGCACGTCGTTCAGGAGGATCGAACCGCCACCACGGCTTCCAGTCTGGTCGTCTCCTCGATGGCTCGGTCCATTACCTGAAAGACAGGCACAAAGCCCCACCCTCAACGAGCGCCGGGCGTCCGATCCAATCGGACGCACAAGCGAGTAGGGTGGGGATGCGCGCCGTAAGCTTGCTTCGGCGGTCGCCGGATTCTGCATCGCTGCATATTCGCCGGTCGAAAAACCTATGTTTATTTAGATACATAGGTTACGTATGGCGAAACAGGTCGCCACACGCACCTATCGCGCCCGCATTCGTAACTACGGGCAGGTTCGTGACGACCTCGATTCGCTTGGGTTCGCCGCCGCGAAACTCTGGAACGTTGGACGATGGACCGCCCAACGTGTCTGGGATGCGTGCGGCCAGATTCCCAACGCTAACACGCTTATGTCGTATCTCAAAACTCACGAACGCTACGCGGACCTTCATTCACAGTCCAGTCAGCGAGTTCTCCAAGAACTCGGTGAAGCGTTCACTGGGTGGTTCGGCAAGCGCGACAACGGGGACACGAAAGCGAACCCGCCCGGCTACCGCAAGAACGGCGATGAACACCCACGCCCGACGGTCACGTTCAAGCAAAAAGGCTTCAAACACGATGCCGCGAACGACCGTCTCAGACTCTCAAAGGGCAAGAACCTCAAGGACGGGTGGGCCGACTTCGTACTCTGCGAGTACGATGTCATCGGGCCACGAGACACGACCGTCGAGAACGTTCAACAGGTGCGCGCTGTGTACGAACACGGCGTGTGGCGGTTGCATATCGTTTGCCGCGTCGAAATTGACGTACCCGACGCACCCGGCAACGGAGTTGCCGGGATTGACCTCGGGATATGCAACGTCGCCGCCGTCTCGTTCGGTGACGAATCCCTGCTGTATCCCGGTGGCGCGCTCAAAGAGGACGACTACTACTTCGCCAAGAAGCGTGCCGAATGTGACAAGAGTTCGTCGCGCGAAGCCCGGCGACTCGATCGAAAGTGCACCGACCGGCGGACGCACTTCTTGCACACGCTCTCGAAAGCGATTGTTGCGGAGTGCGTCGAGCGTGACGTTGGCACAATTGCCGTCGGCGACCTCGGTGGCATCCGCGAAGACGATGAAACCGGCGACGCCCGAAATTGGGGCGATCACGGCAACCTTGACCTCCACGGATGGGCGTTCGACCGTTTCACGACGATGCTCACGTACAAAGCCGAGACCGAGGGTATCGAGGTCGTATCCGTCTCCGAGCGGAATACGTCGATGTCGTGTTCTGCCTGCGGCCGAACCGACGACCGCCAGCGCGTCGAGCGCGGGCTGTATGTTTGCGAGGAGTGCGGGTTGGTTGCGAACGCCGACACAAACGGAGCCGAAAACATCCGACAGAAGGTACTCCCGAATCCGTCTGATCGGACGGATAGGGATAACGGCTGGTTGGCACAGCCAGCGGTTCACTTGTTCGACCGTAGCGAGGGCGCTTTTGCCCCGCGAGAACAGGTTGCGAACCGCGAACCGCGAACCCTAATATCCCAACTGCGGTCGGGAATCCCCGTCCTCAGCGAGCGCCCGGATGGGCGCGAGCAGGGCGGGGAGGATGTCAATCAGGGATCCGTCCATCGGGACGGGGCACGGTGCCGGCCTTGATCACCATGTCGACCCGCCGAAGGTGTTTGCAGCCACCGTCCGGTTCGCGTCGCTGCCAGTCGAGACACGTGCAGGTGCCGGCGGCGACATCGACCTCGTAGGTGTTACCCGATTCCGAGCGGACCTCGTAGATGCCGCCCTTCCTGAGCAGCGATACGTCCATGTCCTCCTCGCGGGCGCGGCGGGTTCGCGGTGCCGGTGTGGTGTCGGCCGCCGTCGGCTCGGTGGAAGCGTTCGTCTTCGGGTCGGTGGACGTGGGGTGTGCGTTCTCGCCCACGACCGGCCTGCCATCGGCGGGTAGGGTGGCGTCGAGCGGGCCGATTCCAGCAGTGGCTGGATCGATACGGTCTTCTCGCCGTCCCGTAACGATCGTTTTGTGTCGTTTCTCGATGCGATACCCGTCGCCATGAGTCGTTGTTCCGTCGCTGTCGATGCTATCGACCACGGTACTGCTCGGAGCCGTGTGTTCTGACATGAGTTTCACTTTCCATCGAGGACCCGTCGATCACGCCCTCGCTCTTTGTGGGCTGGAAAATGTTCTATGAGTGAGATCACCAGCGAGACCGCAACCGAGATATCGCTTGCCGACGCGATCTCTCTGCATCGAGTTCGGAGCCCGACGACCCGCCTCCGATTTCGACACTGCTCGTGGTCAGACCCCGAACCGAGCGGTGGCACGGTCGTGGCTATCGGCCGAAGGCCGATAGCGGAGGGTGGGGTGGTGGGAGTGTGGGCTGGTGGCCGAAGACACACTGCTTTCGGGACGACTGTTCGCGTTCGACAGGACGGTGCCACCGGACTCGACGAATACGGGGAATAGACCCCCGGTCTGCTCGCCGACGGCCTACGATAATTTCAGGCCGAGTGCCTCGGGGCTTGACCCCGAGGGTGAAGGCCGTAAGCTCGTATCAGACGTGCTCCGTTCGGTTGATGTACATTTCCACAGTCCGACTGCTCATTTCTCCGGTGGTCCCGACATAGAACGAGCGTTCCCAGAACCCACCTCCCCAGAAAAACCGCGACAACAGCGATTCGTGCTGTTCCCACATCTCGCGTGCGGTGATACTCTTCACCGTTCGCGCAATCTCACTGGGAGCGTATTTCGGGTGAGCCGACAGGAACAGGTGAACGTGGTCCGGGCCGATATGCAATGAGAGAACGTCGTATCCGCGTTTCTCAGCCACGTTGTGGATACTCCGCTCAAGCGACAACTCAATCCTGTCGAGTATGGCGTGTCGGTACTTCGGACACCAGACGAAGTGATAGTTAATCGTATAGACGGTGTGGTTCCCGCGACGAACATTCATGCACACATTACGCACTAGAAAGTCTTAAAACGCATCAGTACGTGGTAGAAGTGTGAGCAAACGATACACGGTGACAGTCCCAGACGAACTCGGCGAGTGGCTAGAAGACCAGCCGCACCTCTCTCCGAGCGGATTGCTTCAGAAAGCTATCCGCGACCAGCGGGAGAAAGAGGCCGAGTAACCGATGGACCTCACGCTTCGCTTTCGCGCGTATCCCGACGCGGACACCGCGAGCGAAGCGTGGCGGCACATCGAAACCCACCGGCAGATACGGAACCACGCCGTCCGCGACTACTACCGCTCGTCGTTCAACGACCGACCGAGCGCCTACGACCAACACGGAAAGCTCACTGGGTGGAAACAACAGTGGCCGACCTTCGCGGAGGTATCGGCGCACGCCGCGCAACAAACGGTGAGCCAGATTCACCGCGACTTGAAGATACTCCGCGAACACCGGGAGAGCGGTCGGAAGGTCGGGCGGCTCAAGTGGCAGGGTGCGGGCGAGTTTCGGTCGGTGGCGTACCAATCCGAAGGCTTCAACGTCAATCACACGACGGGTCACGACTTCGGTACGCTCACCCTCTCGAAAATCGGCGACATTCGCGTTCGTGCTCACCGCGACCTGCCGGACACCGAGAACGTCAAACGGGCTGTTCTCAAGAAGGAACGAACCGGCGCGTGGTTCGCGTGCTTCGTGGTCGAAGCCTACGAACTGGAGAAACCGGAACCGGATACGATAGAACCCACCGAGTGTGTCGGCGTGGACCTCGGGATACTGTCGTACATCCACACCTCCGACGACTGCTCGGTGGACTGTCTCAACCTCTCCGACGAGTACGACCAGTACGCCCGCGAACAGCGGTCTCTCAAGCGGAAGGAATGCGGCTCGGCCAACTGGGAGAAACAACGGCAGAAGGTTGCCCGCGCGAAACGCCGAATCCGCCGGAAGGTACTCGACTTTCAGCACAAACTCTCGACGTGGCTGGCTCGGGAATACGACCTCGTGGCGGTCGAAGACCTCAACGTGAAGCCGATGCTCGAAACCAGTCAGTCGGCCAAGAACAAGCAGGACGCGGCGTGGTCCCGGTTCCTCAACCTACTGGAATACAAAGGCGACCTGTACGGAACCCACGTCGTTCGCGTCGATGCACGCGGAACGACCAAAGAGTGTTCCGAGTGCGGTGTCGAAACCAGCAAACCACTGTGGGTGCGCGAGCACTCGTGTCCGGCGTGCGGCCACACTGAAGACCGCGACTTGAATGCGGCGAAGAATATCCTTTCTCGCGGCTTGAAGCAGATAGGGGTGGGACGCTCCGAATCAACGCCTGTGCAGACTGTGCTCCCTACGTTCACTTCGATTCAGGTGGATGCACAGCACGTCGTGGAAGCAGGAAGCCCCGCACCTTGAGCGCGGGGAGTGTTCACTGTTCGACCGCCGCTTCGAAGCGCTCGCGCAGGGCCGCCTCGCGCGACTCGAACTGTTCGACGTCCGAGTGTACGCTTTGGCGCACACGCTCGATCCGGGCGAGCCCGCGCTCGCCGTCGAGATCGGAGTGGACACCGTCCTCGCGGGCACGTAGTTGCTGCTCGTAGGTCTCCTCGACCCGTTCGATCGTCGCCTCGGGATTGAACAACACGTCGTTCGCGATGCCGACGTACTCATCGAGCGCGGTCCCTTCCTTCCCTTTGAAGAAGTGGGTCAGCGCGTAGGTCGCACCCGAGTGAAGCGTCCACATGTCGATCTCGAAGGGGTTGTCCGCGTTCGCCTCGGCGTCGCTCGCCGCGCGCTCGGCGAGGTACTCCGGGAAGCCACACAGCGTGTAGAACGCCTCGACCCCGAAGGGCACGTCGGTGAAATCGATGGTGATCCGGCTCGCGTCGCGGATGAACGCGAAGAGGTCGTCGGCGACCAGCTCGAGGCTGGCGAGCAGCCGTTCCCACCACCCCTCGAAATCCACGACGTCGCCGACGTGCTTGATGCGCTCCCTTTCGGTGAGCTGGCGCATGGTGTTCGAACACGTTCCGTCCTGGGCGAACCCTTCGACGTACACTGCATGGCCGCCGAAGAAATCGTAGCCGGTAGTCACGCCCATCGTGATCGGCTCGCCTCGGCCGGGCAACCGGACCTCCAGCCCATCGAACATGACGTCCATGTGAACCTCCCCGCCGGCCCGGTACCGACGGAGCTCGCCGAACATCACCTCACCGAGCGCGCGGCCGTCGACCGTCTCCGTTTCGAGCACGTCCTCCAGCGGCCCGTAGACGTCCACCGGGTTGAGGATCGTGTAGCTGTCGGATGGCACGTGAAAGAGCGGATCCGCATCGCTCGCCCCCTGCGCCTGCTCGCGCAGCCGGGACGGTTCGACCACCGCGTTGAACCGCTCCGTGTCGACCCACTCGTCGGTGTGGGGGTTGCGGTAGGCCACGGTGGTATCGACCGCCCGCGGAAGGTCGCGGATCGCCTCGGCGAACGACACCACGTCGGCGTCGGCGCTGACTGTTCCGTCCGCGTACCAGTCGGGAAGTTGGGTGTCTGTACGTCCGTCGAGACCGGCGAAGATCGTCCGGCTGTCGGGTGCTTGCATTCTGTGATCACCTCTCTGAGTCGTGTCATTACCGACCGACCCGCTCTCGATCGCCTGCACCCTTTAGGGGCCGTCAAAAACCAGCAGAACGCTCATCGACGTCCGTTTTTATCACTCGGAGTGGACACGCGGTGCTTGGAGATAGCGGAGAAATCCCTCGCTGCCGAGCTGGCGCTCGATTTTCATCGGCAATCCATCACCGAACCGGAACGTATAGCCCGTTTCGAGGTCGCGTTTCCGCGGCGTCGAGAAGACGTTTCGGAGATAGTCGAGGCTGAGCACCGTTCGATCGGCCGCGGCGATGTACGTCGCAAAGACGTCGTGTTTCCTGCTCCCGTCGAACTCGGTCAGGTCATCGAACCCGGCGTACTCCTTGGTGACCACCGCGGTGTCACCCTCCGCCCGGAGTTCGATGCCGTCCGTCCCGGGACAGCCGACGACGGCGACGTGATCGGCGATGTCGTCCATCCGCTCGGTGAGCTCGTCGATGTCGACGCCCGGCAGGGTGAACGAATTCGGGAGCACCAGGTCTGGCGTTTCGGGTGGCTGGCGGGTACTCCCCGGATCCAGCGTACTGAACTCGAAAGGGATGCCGTCGTCGAGCGCGATCGTGCGGTCGTCGTAGCTGATTGCGACGGTGGCTCCCCGCTCGAAGTGCGCCAGCGCGCGGCTTACCGACCCACCGTCGCCGTCCCAGTTGAGCCCGATCACGCCCTCGCGCTCGCAGTCGTACGCCGCCCAGTCCGCGGCCGGCAGCCACGCACTCGCCATCACGACGTTCGAGGGGTCGACCACCGAGACGTACCACCCCGCCTCGGTGATGGCGACGCGGCTCTCGTGGGCGACGCCGACGAGGTGTTTCGTGAGGACGGCCAGCCGGTCGTCCGCGAGCGCGCCCGTGAACCGTGGATCAGTACCGGCTGGTTCGTCGATCAGATCGGCCGCGGCGTGGTAGGGCAGCCTCATCGCTGCTTCGAGTTCGGCGCACGACATCGAAAGCATCGAGAGGTCGATTCCCGCTGGAATCCCGAGCTCGTCTGTATCGTTTTCGTGTTCGCCGTCATCGCTGGCGTTCACAGCCGGCGTCTCGTGGTCGGTCAGGCACGACTGGGCCTGCTTCGGTTGTGTGTCACTACTCGACTCGTCCGCTTCGGTAGTGGAGCTTCGGGACATGGTTCGAACGCCTGCGAGGCGATCATATCTCGTTCGCCCCGCTACTCCTCACGGGGCGAGAAAACAGCTCTCTGTAGGGTCATTGACTGGCGAAATCAGTCGGGGACAGTCCGGCGACGTACCGGCGCAACGAATCCTACTTCGAATGGCGAAAGCGTAGCCGTCTCGAAGGCCTGTCGTCGGACCAGCTCCACGAAAAGCTCGAAGAGCTCACGACACGCGAACGGGAACTCCGAGCACGGTACGACGCCGAACGACCCGGCGATGTCAACGCGCTCGATCACGCCGACTACGACCAGGTCGAGGAGGTCTGGATGGATCTCAGTGCGGATCGAGGACCGCACGGACGCCGAAACTGAAGCGGGGTCGAGGAGGTCTGGATGGATCTCAGTGAATGGGAAACAGTGCGGCGACGGATTCGGCGGCTCGAGGACGTCCGGCAACAGCGAACCGTCGATTCGAGTTCGTTCTCGGAATCGGACGCCGCCTGAATGTGGACGACGCGTCCGACACAACCCGGACCGTTGCTGAGGAGACACTGCGCTATCTCGTACGGGTACTCGGTGGTCAACCGGGTGACTGTGTTCGGTGAGGTCACGCTCACCGACGGCGTCGATGAACTGATCCGCGGCGAGCAAGCGTTCGAGGGAATGTCCGATAGTTCGTCCGAACCCTGACACGCCGGAGATGCTCCAACGGAACGCAGTGCGAGTTCGTTATCGAAGCCGGGTTCCGAATACGATATCTACCGAGTTCGAAGACGCCGCCATCAGACGAGTTTCATTCGATCGAAACGGGCGACGGCCACCGTTTCGAGGGACGCAGGCCACGTCGTCGAACCAAAGAGCCATGCCCGCAGCGAGCACCGAAGATGCGAGCAGGCCGCGATACGTCACCGGATGTCGGCGTCACAGAGAGCGTCACGATGGTGCTGGATGGTTCGGGTTGAGATATCAGCTACTTCGGCGACGGCAGCCTGCGTGAGCCAGCGACCGTGTTCGCGGGCGGCCTCATAGAGGCAGGCGGCGGCGAAGCCGGTGGGTTGCACACCGTTGGTGAGGCCCGCGTCCGCGGCCTGCCGAGCAAGGGTTAGTGCGCGATGGCGGATCGCGTCGTCGGCGTCGAGGTCGGCGGCGAGACGGGGAACGTGTGCGGCAGGCTGGAGCGGTGGAGTGGGTAGTTCGAGATCGCGGTTCAGCACTCTGTAGGCGTTGCTGAGCCCGGACGTGTCACACCGAGCGTACTCTCCAACCTCCTCGATGGGATGCGGGAGGCGGTTGCACCGACAGGCCGCGTACACGCTGGCGGCGGCGATGGCTTCGATGGATCGGCCCCGGAGGAGGTCGGCGTCCTGGGCGCTGCGAAAGAGCGTGCAGGACCGGTCACGAACCGCCGTCGGCAGCCCGAGGGCGCTCACGATCCGTCGGACGTCGCCGAGACCGTATGCGAGGTTCCGCTCGGCCGTGCTCTGCAACCGACCCCGCTCGTGTTCGCGACGGAGGCGCGACAGTTGGCGACGTTTCGTGCCGTCGAGTTCGTTGCCGTTCGCATCGCGATACCGGCCGATATCGGTCGTCAGACCGCGATCGTGGCGTGCGGGCGTGAGCGGCGCGCCAGTCCGTCCACGCTCGTCGTTGCCCTCTTCGTACTGGTGCCACTCCGGTCCGTGGTCGAGACGCTGGTCGTCGAGGACCAGCCCGCAGTCGACGCAGGCGGTTTCGCCGTCGCTGGTGACGACGTGGCCGCCACAGTCGGGACATCCGGCCTGTTCGGCCGTGTGGGCGGTTGGGATCGATTCGTCGACCGTCCGCTCGTAGGGTTCGGTGATCGGCATTGGTCGTAACCCCTCGCCCACTCGCAGGGGAAACGAAAACACGGCGGGCGGCAGCTGGGCTGGCTGCTGTGTCGCGAAAGGGTGTACACACCGCCGATACGATGGCTCGCGCTACCCTGATTGGTGTAAGGTGCGACGTTGACGGCAATCACACCGATGAGTTGGCGAAAGCCCGGCAGCGCAGCCCGAGCGAGCAGCCCGGACCGTGGAGGCGGGTGGGGCGGTGGGGAGCGGTAGCGGGCACCGCCAAAAAATCGACCGCGATGGCGCTCAGTCGTCCTCGGCGTCCCGGTCGTCACCGTCGCCCGCGACCGTCCCAACCGGCATCGCGCAGGGTTTCGGGTTCTGGACGACGGTGCCCTCCTCGTCGTACATCGGTCCCGCTCGGGGTCGCCGCGGCGCGGGACCACCCCCACGTTCGAGGATCGTGATACGGGTTTGCTTGTAGACCGTCCCGTACTTCGACTTCCGCTCGGCCGCCAGCGTGGTCCGGCCGTTGTACGCACTCGGCGAGGCATCGTGGACCCGCACCCGATCGCCCTCGTGGAGCACCGTCCCGACCTCGGCGCTTCGCCACACGGTGAGCTTCACCGACCCCGACTCGTCTTCGAGGATACCCACCTGTTGTTGGGTGGGTGTTGATGGTTCGAACAGCGTCGTCACCGTGCCCTCGACCGTCACCGACCACTGGGTGGACTCGACTCGCGCGATCGGCTTGACCACCCCGCGCGACGCCAGCAACGCCTCCCTGGTGTGCAGCGTTGCATCGACCACGCTCTCGCGCTCGTTGACCACCCGTTCGGCGATCTGTCGCGCGATGGCCCGATGTTGGCCCGCAAACGTCAACCCCTCTTCGAGGGCTTTCGCCCGCTGGTGGACCGCCGCGAGTTCGTCTTTGGTCAGTCGCTCCCGTGGGTCCTCGTCGTATCCCACGGCCAGTCGCTCCCTGCGCCCACCCACGCGCTCCTCGGCGACCGTCCGACACCGCCGCTCGCGGCCCGACTGTCGACTCCACGTCGCCCTCGCGCTGATCCGTTCGAGTTCGGCTTCGCGCCCCGCGATCCGCTCCTCCTGGATGCGGGTCAGATGCTCGTTCGTTCCGTTCTCATGCACTTCCTGTGTATCGGGGTGGTTCGTGTCGACTTTGCCCTGGGTTTCCCGCTCGACGTCCGTCCGGAGCTCGCCCCGTTCGTCGCCTGCGAGCTCCTGTTGGTCCTCCGAGATCGCGTTGTGTTCGTTCGTCCCTGTATCGACCGAAACGTCATTACCGATAGCGTGGCTACTGTTCATTGGTATCACTTGGACTGATACCGCACGAAGGCGCTCACCACGGCGTCTTCCTTTCCAACATGTCGAGTCACAACTCCACGACTGCTGCCGTCGCCTGCGCGCTCTCGCGAGCGCCTTCGGTTGCTGGCCGGGCGCGAGCGGAGCGCGCCCTCGGGCCCCGACAGCCAGCTCCGCGCGCCGACCCGCCCGGAGCGAGCGGCCAGCTTTAAGCCGCTTTGCGCGTCCGTCGACGGGCGCGACGCTGCGGAGCGAGCGTGGTGAGCGGCCGACAGTGTGGTGTGGGTCCGTCGGGCGCGAACGAGCGAACGGAGCGCGGAGCAACCGAGACGCAACCCAAAGCGCGCTTAATGCTGGCGGCAAACCGGACGCCCGGAACGCCGTCCTCGCCGGGTCGTCGGGTGTCGAGCGGTGCGGCGTCGGGACGGCGACAGCCCGGACCGGTCGGTGCCGAGTGACGCGGAGGTCCCGCGAACGGAGTGAGCGGGACGCCGATGAGCGACGCTCATCGGTAGGCGGCACGCGGCGAGCGGGGCGGGCCATGCGAAAACGGAACGGTTGGACAGCTCTGGTTGAAAAGTCGAGACCGACTCGTGATTCGACGCTAAGAGCACTCCCCGCATCAACCGAGTGCAGCACGGGATCGAGCGCCCACGAGGTTTTGACGGCATTTTCCGTAGTCTTCGACCGGTTTCGATGTCCGATAGCAGCGAGTCACTACGCCAGGCAAGTGACCGACATCCCCCCGCGAGACTCGCTTTCGCTCTCTCAGGAGAGATACTCGATCTGCTCGGAAAGGTAGGCTCTGAGTTCCGTGACTGTCTCACTCGACACAGCCGAGGCACCGAAATCACTCCGATAACCGTGTTCGAGACCCTCGCTATCGAGAATATCGAGCTCCCGCTGGAGCTGTTCACGGAGGGCATCCTCGTTGCCACGATGGAGGTGGGCGGTGACGGTGTCGAGGTCGATCTCCTGAGCGATAGCGACCACATCCCGGAGGTCGGTCTCACGCGCGCTGTGGAGTTTGACCGCGGTGAGGACAGCTCCACTGAGGACACGGGCGGTCGTTGTCCGCGTGCCACCGCTGACCTCGCGCTCGGCGCTATGCGTGGTGAGATAGTCGAACGACCACTGGGCGGTCGTCTGGCGACAGCCGAGGCCGTTCACGAGCAGATCGAAACCGATGGGTTGCTGTGGGGCCAGTCGTTTCTCATACTCGAGGACTTCGGTGTCGTAGACCCACGCCTTCTCGTGGCGATCGGTTTCCTCGAACCCCCGGGCTTCGAGAAATGCGACGAACGCGTCTTTGTCTTCGGGCATCACGACGATATCCAAGCCGGTGGAAAAGCGTGTGTTGAACGAGGAGACTGCGTACCCACCGACCAGTACGTAGTCGAGGCCGCTCTCGTTCAACGCCCCGAGTAGATCGACGAGGGCCTTGCTCCGGTTCTCGAAGCTCATGGGCGGGCTTGATCCCGTTCCCGCTCGGATTCGCGGTAGGCCACGTCGAGATCGAGATCGTTTTCCATCCGATCGAGCATGGCGAGTGCCGACTGGAAGTGGACGGAGTGTTCGCGCATATACGCGATCGTTTCCTCGCGCGGAACCACCGGATGGCCTTCGATCCACTCCACAGTGAGGTCGGCTCGCGGTTCGAGGACGATTTGTAAGGGACCGTCGATCGCCTCGTCAGGCTGGCGCTCGAACGCGACCGGGAGGCCGAACGTCTCGAAGAACCGTTGCCACTGTTCTACATCACGAGTGCGGACGCTGAGGAACAGCGGGTAATTCTCGGGGCTTCGACCGACCTGATGACATCCTCCTCGGCGTAAACGCCGAGGTTTCCCGACCGCAGTTGGGATATTAGGGTTCGCGGTTCGTTTTCGTGACCTGTTCTCGGGGGGCGAAAACGCCCTCCCTGCGGTCGAACAGGTGAACCGCTGGCTGTGCCATCCAGCCGTTACTCCTATCCTCCCGCGCGGGAGGATTCGGAGGTACTTTCTGTCGAATGTTTTCGGCACCGTTCGTGTCTGCATTGGCGACCAGTCCGCACTCGTCACAGACGTACAACCCACGTTCCTGTCGGTTCGCCTTGCGTTTCCGGCCACACGCGGAACAAGACTTCGACGTATCGCGCTCGTCCTTGCGGAGTACGTCGATACCTTCGGCTTCGCCCTTGTATTCGAGCGCAGACGGCAGACTGTCGAACGGCCACCCGTGCAAATCGAGGTTGCCGTGTGGTCCCCAGTTCTTTGGTGTGCCGTCCTCGTCGTCGCGGATTCCCGCGAGGTCGCCGACGACAAGTGTACCGACGCGGCGTTCGACGCACTCGGCGATAATCGCTTTCGAGAGTGCGTGGTAGAAATGCGTCCGGCGTTCGCTTCGCTTACGGTCCAAGCGCCGGGCATTGCGGGACGCGGAATCGTCGCACTCGGCGCGCTTCTTGGCGAAGTGGTATTCGTCCTCTTTGAGCGCACCACCGGGGTAAAGCAACGATTCATCGCCGAACGAAACGGCGGCCACGTTACAGATTCCGAGGTCCACACCGGCAGTGCGGTCGCCGGGCGGTTCGGTCTCAATCTCGTGTTTGCAGACGATGTGCAAGCGCCACTCGCTGTGTTCGTACACCGAGCGAACCTGCTGGACGTTTTCGATTGCAACGTCCGGGTCGGCGTCGTAGGCGCAGAGGATGAAATCGGACCAATGCGCCTTCGTGTTCCGGCCCTTCGAGAGACGGATGTAGCCGTTCTTGGAATCGTGTTTGAAACCGTCTTCTTTGAACGTAACTGTCGCTCGTGGGTGTTCGCCGTTATGTTTGCGGTAGCCGGGCGGGTTCGCTTTCTCGTTCCCGTTGCGGCGGTGGCCGTACCAGCCGGTGAACGCTTCATCGAGTTCTTCGAGAACTCGCTGACTGGACTGTGCGTTGAGGTCCGCGTAGCGTTCATGGCTCTTGAGGTACGATTTAAGAGCGCCGTCGTCGGGAATCTGGCCGCAAGCATTCCAAACGCGCCCTGCCGTCCATCGGGCGACGTTCCAGAGCTTTGCGGCGGCGAAACCAAGCGTATCAAGACCGTCTCGCACCTGCCGCTGGTTCCGAATGGAAGCGCGGTGAGTGCGGATGACAGTCTTAATCGCCATGTATAGCCTATGTAAGCACAAGAACATAACCCTTGCGACCGACGAATATCCGGCCAGCCACAGACGGGTGGCCGGTGGTTGCACAGTATCACGAGAAAGCTTACGCGATTCACGCCCGCCCTTCGGCCTACGGCCTTAGGACGGGATTCTCTCGCTGAATTAAGATAGCCACCGCGGGTCCAGACGTAGACGGCGTCAATGCGGGTGAAGACGAACGGGACATCGGCGAACTGTGGGAGCACATACGCCTCCTCGATAGAGGGAGGACTCACCCGGCCGCTCGCGGCGAGGAGCTGACGGGTAGCCTCGACGACCTGCTGGTCGGTCACGAAGAAGCCGTCATCGTAGCGAACGAACCCGGCGGTTTCGAGCGTATTGACCGTCTGGCGGACGGTTTCGTAAGGGGTTTGAATTCGTTGGGCAACGCGACGAATGGAGTCGCCGGGGCTGAGTGCGAGGAGGACCTGCCCACCGGCTCCGCCGAACATCTCGTATATTTGTCGATTACCAGTATCCGGTGAACAGACAAAAATAGTATAGTATATCACGATGGCGACCACCATCTGCGTACTAGTCACTGAAGCTAGTTGTCTTCTCCAGTACATTACCATCTACGTCGGACGTCGCCTCGAGGTATCGAAACACCTCATCGAGGTCATGCGTGGATCCGCGTGGCGTGGTTGTATATCCTGTTGGTGTATACCTCGTGGTGTACGCCAACAGAATTATGTCAGTCGGTTACGTAGTGGTGGCATGAGCCGCAACCGAAGTGACTCGGGCGAGTTCGTTGAATCGGTCACGCCCGCCGCCGTGGTCGAAGTGTTCAACGAGGTCGAGGGACCGGTCATCACGAGTGGTGATGTCGCCGACGCGCTCGGGTGTTCGCGCGAGACCGCCCGACGAAAGCTCACGGAGCTGCACGAAAAGGGCCGTGTGTCCCGGCGAAAGACCGCCGGGAGAGTCGTGTGGTGGCAGACTGACGGTGAGCGGTCGCGGGGAGGGTCCGCCGAACCGCTCCGCGAGCTGGTCGGTCTCGTCGACGACGAGGGTGCGGAGCGCGTCAGAGGCCGTGCACGGGAGTTCCGTGAGGCGTTCAACGATCGGATGGACACTCGGCGAACCGACCGTACGGAGGAGTAGATGTTACTCGACACGACGTTCCTGATTGACCTGCTCGCTCAACTCGACGCGGCCGACGATGCGCTCGCCGGCCTCATTGAGGGGGAGACGCCGGTCGCCGTCTCGCCGCTCTCAGTGTATGAGACGGGTCTCGGTCTCCGCGAGCGTGAATACGACCGTTTCGACGAGATACTCGCGTCGGTGGTCGTTCTCCCCCTCGGTCACACCGAGTCGCGCCGGGCGCTGTCCATCCAGCGCACACTCGGTGCCCGCGGCGAACCCATCGGCGACATCGATTCACTGATAGCGGCGACCGCCGTCGAGAGTGCGGACCCGCGTGTTCTCACTCGGAACATCGACGAGTTCGCTCGTATCAGCGACCTCGACGTCGAGACCTACTGAAAGATTTGACGTCCTCCACCGGCCTGACGGCCGGGGAATCCCACACGGTGGGAGTCCGATCTCACGGAGAGGTTTCAGCCCCACTCCGCGAGCGTCATCTGCGCGGGTTTCGCGCTCGGCGAGATCCGTCTACTCGTTCCCGTCGTTGCCGGCGAGACGCTCTAGGTTCTCGGAGCGACGATGTGCGTGATAGAACCGAAACTCGTCCGTGATTGTCCCACGCGAACTGTTGGCTTAGTCGTGGTGAGAAGAGCGACGTGCGAGAGGCGTATCGCGAATGTCCCACGTGACTGTTGATCTATTCGTGGCGGTCGTTGTGACTCCGAACGGGCCGTTCGTGGTGGATACGAACCACGTCCACCAGTGTATTCTACTGCCAGCCCGAGGTATTCGCACCATCCATATCGTAAAATTTATTTACGAAACAATACTCATCAGCATCGAAAAATCTAGAATTCTAACCGATAATATATACGCAGGATGGGCATAGGGTAAACGATCATGACGAATTCGCACCATGAACTGTGCGACATCCCGACGTCTCTGACGTGGGATTCGCAGCAAATATCGGGTTTTGAGAACAGTTTCGCTACTGATTGGGCTGTCTCCGAGTCACCTGACCGCATCTTCACTCGGAACTACGGGCGGCGAGTCGTCGTCTGTGCACCCTTGCCTGGGATCCCTACCATCGAACGCTCCGCGCCGATCTTCACACACCTCGGAGTCCGCATGGCTCACGCGGACGTCGATCGCCTCGAGGAAGTGATTGGAGCCCTCAACACCCATCTAGAGCCCGCTGACCCATACGAGTTTCACTACGGTGTGCGTCACCACGGGATACAGGTCCTTTCGAACACGCCCGCACGTTTTCTCGAAGACGTAGAGAAAATCCACCAGTACATTGATCGCGAACAGCCGATGATGACAGAATCCGCGACTGGCGAGACCGAACAGACCCAGTCACTGCCTGGATTCGCTGCTGGGGCCCTCTGGCCCGTGAAAGACGGGTGGTTTTACTTTGAGGGGGGTCGCCGGAATGACCGGGCCGAACCCAGTTGGAAGTGCGGTCTCCTGCTGAGGGGGCCACCGGTCGATCCATCGATGCTGATGCCGTTTTTCGAGGCATTCGCGGATGATCCGCCTCGCATCCAACACCAGTGGCCGTACCGCCGTCTGACTGCATCCGGCACGGCCGAATCACCACTAGCCCGCGCCGAGTCGGTGACCGATGAACTGGTCACTCCGGACGGTCGTGACAGGCCGGAGCTCGGCCTCCTCGGAACGAACCCGTTCTACGGCACGGATTCGGCGGATGTCGATACACTTCCTAGATCAGTACCAGATGCTCTCTATGCACCTCTCCGACAGACCAGTTCGATTCTTTATCGACCTACTATCCCTCCGCAGGGGGACGAACCGGACAGAGACTACGCCGTAGAGGAGATTACCGTCGTCGAACCACCCGGAACGAACTCGGTTTATATCACCGCCACAGCGACGAGCGCCGACTGACTACAAGTTCGAAAGCAGGCTCCAGACGCGCCAGAGCGAGAGCGCGATCGTCCGGCGAACGGCCGCGTCGAGGTCGGCCTCCAACGCGTGCACTTCGGAGTAGTAGGTGCGTCGTTCCGGGGGCAGCTCGCGCAATCGACGGCCACACTCACGACAGGTGTACTCGAACTCGGCGCGGACCCGCGGCCGGTGGCGTACCGGCCGCCCGTCGGCGTCGAACTCGAACTCCTCGTAGACGAGTTTCTTCGCGACGAACGCGGTGGCGTCACACTCCGGACACTGGGTCATTGTGAGTGCCCCGGACGAATGCTCCGAATACGACCCCGGGTCGCCGTACGAGCCGTCGCGGTCGCCGTCCCGGGACGCCTCGGCCGTGGTCCGGGAGCTCTTGGTGGTCGATGCAGTTACCGTCTCGGAATCGGGTCGATCCATTATGTGTCACTCTCCGAACGGCGCTCGATATGTCATGGCGACTCTCGGTCTGACTGTGGAGTGTGGCGGTCGTTCTCGCCGCCCCCTTCGAGCGCCTCGCCCCTTCCCGGCAGACGAAAACCGTGCTGTACGTTGATCCAGAGCGCCGCGCCGAGCGAGCGCAACGGTGCCATTTTCTCCAAAGCGTTGTTCAACCAGCGACTGGAAGGCTGCTCCGTGCCGTTCGGGACCACGTCGAAGCGAATCGACGGCTGGCTTCACTCCCTGCGTGTGGGCATAAGATTAAAACACATTCGTTGAGGCATGACACCTAATGGCACGGACAGACGATCCCGCGGCCGGCACGGAGCCGACGGCAGCGGACGAGCAGGCCGGATCGTACGTCGCGGTTACCCCGGCCGACGATCCGCTGTCAGCGCCAACGGTACAGAGTCAGTTCGACCGCCTCCGACGGCTCGGACAAACCGAGACCGATCGGCCGTGGTATCGGGGGTTGCTGAGCGGTGGCCCCGAACCGCCAACGATCGAATGCCTGCTGGTATCCCGCGGCGGAACCGATGCCGCGATCGAGTATCATTTCGGGGTCGACAACGGCGACACCGACGCACTCGAACGGACGCTCCGGGAGGTGTTTCCGGACAGCTACGAGTTCGAGCGGACCAGCCTCGATCTCACGGCGGCGTGTGACCCATCGGGCGAGGCCACGGATACAACGCCGCGCGACTGGTCGTGGCACGTTGCCGGCGTCGAGTTTCACGGCCGCGCCGAGCGACGCAACGACTGGCAGACCCGATTGACGCCCTTCGAAACCTTCCAGACTGAGGAGTCGAATCGCGTCCCGCTGGCGGCCGTCCTCGAGACGATGGCCGAGATGGACGTTCCGATGGTGTACCAGGCCCTCTTACAGCCGGAGGCCGACTGGACCCCTATCGCCGATGCCCGCCACACGCGGCTGGAGCTGGCGCGAGATACCCGCGCGGCGCGGATCAGTGAGGCGATCGACCGGATGCTCAACCCGGAGCTGTACGAGGACCGGACAATCGAGGACATCTCGCCCGCCCCGAGCGACCAACAGCGCCTCGAGGAGCTCGAAGCCAAAGCCACTCGCCGCTCGTTCGCCGTGAACGCTCGGGCGGCCGCCATCACGCGCGAGCAACCCGCAGTCGCCGAGAACGCCATCGCGGATCTCACCGCAGCGCTCAGTCCCGTCAGCAACACCACCTACGACATCGAAGCCGAAGTTCACACCGACGACGAGCTCCACTCGGGCACCTCCCCGCCCGGCTACCGCGTCTTCGAGGCGATCCGCGACCGGACGTTTCGCCCGCCGGACTACGAACGGCGCGCCACTCGGCTGCCGTGGCGAGCGAACACGAGCCGCGGCATCGTCGCCGACGTGGCCGAAGCGCCGAACTTCTGTCTGCTCGGGGGCGAGGCGCTGACCACGACGGGCACCCGCGCGCTCGCCACGACGCCGGGCGAGCGCACTGCGCTGCCGCGGCCGCCCGACGAGCGGCTTGCGGTTTATCGCACGCCGGGGCTCACGGTCGGGCGGCCACAGACCCAAGACGGGACCGCCATGACCGACTCGCTCGCCGTCCCACCCCGGCTCCAGCCGCTGCACGTCGGGTGGGTCGGCAAAACCGGCTCCGGGAAGTCCACGAGCCTGACCACCGCCATGCTCGACAACCACGCCGCGACGGCGGGCGCGGATATCCTCATCGACCCCAAAGGCGACGGTATGACCACCGACTATCTGCGCTCGCACTACGCTCGCTTCGGTACGCTCGAGAACGTCTACTACTTCGATTGCAGTAGCGTCCTGCCCGCGTTCTCGTTTTTCGACATCCGCGACGAACTCGACGCCGACATCGAGCGGACCACCGCCGTCGAGGACAAGGTCGACCACTACCTCGACATCCTGACCCAGATCATGGGCGCGGACCGCTTCGAACAGGCGGTGCGCTCGCCGGACGTCATCCGCTATCTCCTCAAAGCCCAGTTCGACCCCGTCCACGGTGACGACGCGTTTTCCCACCGCCAGCTTCACGAGGCGGCCCGGCGCATGCACGACCAACAGGCGGCCCCGGCCGTGAGCGACCCCGATCTCGAACGGATGCTCAACGGCGTCGTGGCGAACCAGCAGCGGTCGTTCGACGAGATCATGCAGGGCGTTGCGAATCGCATCGAGAAGGTGCCCGTCGATCGGCGGCTCGCCCGCGTGTTCAACCACGTCCCGGACGGCGACGATCCGGTCTTCGATCTCGCGGACGTGCTCGACGAGGACGCGGTCGTCGTGCTCGATATGGGCGGGCTCCGCAGCGAGGCCCAGCGCGTGTTGACGTTGGTGGTCCTCTCGAACCTCTGGACGGCGCTCAAGCGACGCAGCCGCCGCGGGCCCGACGACGGCGATCACCCCCTCGTGAACCTCTATCTGGAGGAGGCCGCAAGCGTCGCGGTCTCCGATCTCCTCGGCGACCTGCTCGCCCAAGCGCGGGGCTTCGACTGCTCGGTGACGCTCTCGATGCAGTTCCCTGCCCAGCTCCGCGAGGCCGACGAGGCTGCGTACGGGGAGCTGCTCAACAACGTCTCGACGTTCGTTGTCGGCAACGTTCCGGTCGAGCGGCGGCTCACGCGGCGGTTGGCCACCGACGACATGGGTCCGGAGGCGGTCGGCAACCGGCTGCGGGCGCTGCGGCGCGGCCAGTGGCTGGTCGGCCTCCCCGCGAGGTTCGACGAGCCCGAGCCCCGCCCGTTCGTCGTTCGCTCCGCGTCGCCGCCGGCCGGCCATCCGTCCGGCGACCGGCCGCTCGATGAATCCACACGGCAGGCGTTCGCGGACGCGACCACGGCACTCAAGACCCGAACGCGTACCGAATACGGTCTCACGATCGATCCGCCGGACGCGGCCGCCGACACCGGGACGGCCGCGGACCACGACCGCGAAGGGGACGGGACGGCCGACGCCGGTCTCGCGCGCGTCGACACCGCACTGCCACACACCAAGCGCCTGCCGGCGGCCATCACCTACGACGCCGACACTCACGCCCTCCGCTGTCGCAGCTGTGCGAACCGGTACGACCCGACCACTGAGGGGCTACACCGGGCGATCGCCTGCTGTCACGACCTCGCCGCGGTCGATCGCGCCGACATTCCGATCTGTGATCTCAACCTCAAGCTCACCCGCGAGGAACGCACCGCCGCGGCACAGACCGACCGGCAGCTCTGTTTCTTGCAAGCTGTGTACAACGCCCAGCAGCTCCGCTACGATCCCGACCTCGAGTACGACCTCACACGCGACAGCATGCTGCGCCTCCAGGAGTACGTCGGCATCGGAAGCGACGCGGTGCAGGAACTCCTCGGCACCGATCTGCTGCGTCACGACACGGATCATCCGCATCGTCTGTTTTCCGTGACGGCCGACGGCCGGACGCTGCTCGGCGAGAGCTACCGGCAGGGGATCGATTACGGCCACGGACAGGGCGATCTCGAAGAGTCGAGCCAACACGTCTGTGCCGTCGAGATCGCCCGTCGGTACCTCGAACACGAGTACGCCGCCGATCCCGATTCGGCGGTCGACGCGGTGCAGCCGTACTACGACATCGACGAGCAGCGCCGCCTCGATCTCGTCGGCCTCGACGCGGACGGCGAGATCGTCGTTGCGGTCGAAGCCGAACGCATCAACCACGACGTCAGCGAGGCGGTGCCGAGCGATTTCGACAAGATGGCTGCCTGCGATCCCGCGGCGGCGATCTGGGTCGTCATGACCCGTGGTGGGGGCCATCAGGTGCTCGCCGCCCTCAACGATCCACCCGATGGCGAGCCCCGCGTCGAGAAGACCTACAGCGAGAACACGCCGCCCCAGCAGTTCCGGATCGATACGCCCGGCCTCTCGGCGATCTACCCCGTCGAACACCTCCGTGACGCGATCGGGCAGGACCCGTAGCCTTGTACTGGTGGGTGGCTTGGCGTTCGTCCTGCGGTGAGCAACGGTGCCAATTGTGAATAGCCGCTCGGCAAACGACCTTCGAGCGGAACAGGAATGGCATCGCGCCGCTGCCCTGCGTTCACACTCGCATTCATTGACCAACACGATTCGAGAGGGTCGCTGCTGGTCGCTCAGTCATTAGCCCTGGTTTCACAATCGGCCCGAAACACCGCAAGAGACGATGATGCGGTTGATGTGGAGTCGAGTGTGGACGACAGCTGCGAATGTTGTCCTCTCCCTGGTGGGCCAGTATGAGCGTGCGATCATATTCGAGCAGTACCCGTCACATGCCACTGAAGGACGTGTCTGGCCGTTCGTGCGGTCGATCTTCGATTACTGTGTGACCGTCGTCAGAGGCGAACGATTGATGGGCATCGTATCGTTCGGCTGCTCGATCCCGGCAAAGTCCACAACGGCGGCCGTGTGTGAACGTTCGGCCGACTCCAAATGCTCGATTGAGTGGTTCTGCACCCGTGGTGGCGTGTTCCCTTGTACGGGTCGTCAGTAGGAGTTCTGTTCGTTGTCGAGCCGATCTTCGCTGTTTTCACTCTACCACGATTCTCTGGGATTTCAGTTGGTGGACGGTTCACGCTCGCAGCACGATTAACCGCACAACCGCTCTCTCCGGGGAAACGCACCGTTTGTGAAACAGCCCTCGACGATCGATAACGGTCGAGAAAAGCTATGGGCGCTTCTCATGGTATGGTACTGTGTGTGACAACGCAGGGAAAGAGAACTACCGTGCTGACTCAGTATATGGCCTCGCTCAATCGTCCCCGACGAACTGTTCGGTAGTTGCCGGTCCCAATGATACCGTGTCCGTTGCGGTGGTCACGTTTAATGAGGTGCTCACCCCTCATACATATATTCTATATGGGGTAACTCCATGAGAATCCCGCTGAAGTCGCTGGAACATGAAGTTCATCAGGGTGTCACCCTCCTTTGCTAAGTTAACGGTGCCTCTCCGTGTACTGCAGGACTCAAAAATTGCAAGCTGCATCAGAGGTAGCGCTGCCATCTGTGCTCCTCACCAATCTTGCAGCCCAGCCCGGACTAGGTCAGTCACAACCATCCAGACCTGGCGAACGACGATCCGGATGTCGACCCAGAACGATTGTTGGTGGATGTACTGGGTGTCGTACCGGAGTTTCCGCTCGGGATCGTGGCCGGTGGCAC
>NZ_JAQJDA010000018.1:0-62303 GCF_028617175.1 Halococcus sp. PRR34
GCAACTGCTCGACATCACCATCTCCTCCGAGTTCACGTCTCAGAAGGAGTTAGTTTGAGAGCATTGTGAGGTACTGAGCTTTCCCCGGCAAGACGACTTTGATACCAACGAACAGTCGATGGTGATTGCACAGCGATCCTCCCGAACGAACCACTAAGCACCACTTTTTATTAGGGAAGATATATAACCAATGCAGTGCGTTTGCGACCAACACACGACATATCTCGGGACTGCAACACATGAACGACGAGATCATAAGCATAATAATTCCCACGTACTTCCGAAACGAGCAGCTCGCCGAAACCATCCGCAGCGTCCACGAACAACGATACGATCCGGTCGAGATTATCGTTGTCGACGACTCCGGGGAGGGTCACGCCGCCGATGACGTCGACGAATTCGAGGACGTGGTGTACATCCAGCTGGCGGAGAATCGAGGGGCACAAGCGGCCAGAAACGTCGGGCTCGACGTCGCAACCGGGGAGTATGTCCAGTTTCTGGACGACGACGACCGGATCGACCCGGAAAAGCTCCCGAAACAGGTGGCTGCATTGCGTGAACGGCCGAACGCGTCGGTGGCGTTCTGTGGGATACAGTACGACTCGGGCGAGGTCCATCTTCCGCCGCCGGAGGTTTCGGGGACCGTGCTGGAGCAGGCTCTGGGGTTCTGGAACGATATCTGGCGATATTCGACGCTGTTGGTCGAGCGGTCGGCGCTCGACGTTGTCGGACCTCTACAGGACACGTTTGAAGGGTCGGGTGATATCTGGTTGCGTGTCGAGCTGGCACGCATCACGGAGTTCGTCGCCATCAGGGAGCCACTGGTGTTCGTCGGTGAGGGCGGTGAACACCTCGGCCTGTCGTGGACGGCACTCGAATCGCGGTGGAAGCTCCTCGACCGATACGAACCGCTCTACGACGAGGCCGACCGGGACGTGCGTCGCCACGCGTTGGCCGAAGCGAACCGGCTGAAGGCACTCCTCTACCTCCGCGAGCGTCGCTGGTCGCCCCGAGCGATCCTGGCGTTCGCCCGTGTCGCGTACTACGCGCCGACGGACCGGGCCCAGCACATCGCGGAACTCGCCGCTTCGCTGTTCGGCCGGTCCGGCCACGAACTCGGCCGTCGGTTCCAGCACGCCGTCCTCGACCAGCTTCGATGAGTCAGGACCCGAGCATTCCCTTGAGTTTCCGGAGCTCGGTCTCTTGGAGTTCGCCGAGGAGATAGATGGCTCCGAGATAGCCAGCGCTCCCGACCACGCTGGCGACGACCAGCGGAAGAGTTGATCCCCATCCGAGACCGAACACTGCTGCGTAGGGAACCAGGAGTGCAAGCGAGGCGACGGCGGTGTTGCGGAGGCTGTGCCACGGAAGCCGCCACGGGATGAATCGCCGGGAGACCACGTAGATGAACACGGCATACAGCAGGAAGCTCACGAACGTCGCGATGGCCGCGCCGACGTAGCCAAATCGCATGATTAGCGGGACGTTAGTGATGACGTTGACCACAACCGTCATCGCAACGCCGACGAACAGGACGATGGTTCGTTCCTCGATCTCGATGGCTTTCTGCCCGATAACGGCGGCGTTCCAGCAGAGGAGCCCCGCGGCGACGAACGGGATGATGATCGACCCTGCGAGATACGAGGTATCGAGCAAGAGCCCGCTCACGACCCGGTTGAGTGCCGAGAGACCGATCACACCGGGTACGCCCACGAGGAGGAGATAGCGGGTGATATCCGTGATAACTGCCGCTAGCTCGGCGTCGTTGTCGTCGTTCCAGAGGTTCATCAAGATCGGTTCGGCGGCCGTAACAAACGGGGTGAAAACCAGTCCTAATCCGTAGAGCACCACGGAGTAGTTCGAGGCGTAGATCCCGGTCGCCTCGCTCCCGCGGAGGAGTTGGATGAGGATCTGGTCTGCGAAATTGAGCGCCGTCAACCCGACGAGCCAGCCGATGAGCGGAAAACCGTAGCGCGCCATTCGGTTTGCGAACGCGGCATCGATATTGATCGAGTCGGTGCGAAATCCGAGCTGGACCGCCAGTACCAACGCTGTAGCCCCGGAAGCGATCGCAGTGCCCCAGAGCCATCCCACGATATCGTTCAGGACCACGAACACGAGTACGAGCGCAAACGCCACACCACCGACCGACTGGATGAGCTCGTATCTCAGGACCGACCGCGACTGGAGGCGGACTCGAAGGAGCGCTCTAAGGACGTAATAGGTCCCCTGTGTGATGGCGACCGCAGCGCCGGCGAACACGAACGGTTCGAACGGACCGAGAACGGGCGCTACGATCACACGAACGAGCACCGATAGGATGCCGAGTCCGACCCCAATCGAAACGATGAGCCACGAGACGTTACCGATCAGCAACGAGGGTTCGATGTGGGGCTCGAATCGGACGATCGCCTGATCGATCCAGCCATAACAGACCGTCCCGAGGATGGTGGCGATCGAGAGGGTAAGTGCATATCGGCCGTACGCGCTCGGGGGGAACGCACGAGTGAAGACCACCAGCGTGACCACGCTGAGGATCGCCGGAACGACCCGCGCGACCGCGTACAGGCCAAGGTCACGGACGAACTGCTCAAAGACGTCCGTGACGCGACCGAGGTCGCTCTCACTCATCGGTCCGGATCCTCGATTCGAGACACACTGCTTCGGAACGAACCCCGCTGACTTAATCCTACTTCCGCGGTTTAGCAAATCGATGATTTGAGAGCGTTTTCGTGTGGTACAGAGGGGGTTCTTCCACAACGTCTGTGATGTTTCAGCAGTAGGTGGGTTCCTACGTTGCCTTCATCGTGAACTATGTCCATTCGATAACGTCGTCCCATCTTGTTCTCAAATCGTCAGACTGTATCATCCCTAGAGAAATCGTGCTACATGTTCAGATCAAACCGCGGAAGTAGGATTAAACATCACCGGACACCGGTCGTTCCGAAGACCGCTTGACTCGGACATTCGTCGATGGCCGCGTCGACCCGGCTCGAACACACCACGAGACTAACCAATAGAAAGAAGTCGGCTGGAGCACATTTTACGGTGATGATGCGGCTGTTTCCCACCACCGGGCCCCGATACGTGTGGCGATGGCGGACACTGGGGTGGTCGAAATGAGCGATCACTTCGCCGACGGACGGTCCGGCGCGCCGATGCTCGTGGCGTTGCTCGTCGGTGCGGCGCTCGCGGTAGTGGTGGCGACGGCCGTCGTCGGCGTCGTTACGGCGATCAAGGGTGCGTACACCGTCGTCGGACTGGCGCTCGCGGCCTGGCTTTACTCGCAGTCGTCGGCCGAGACAGCTTCGGCGGTGTGGGAGGGCTACGCCCGCCGATACGGCCCCCGAACAGTCTGGCTCGCCGCGGTTTGTGCGGTCGGAATCTCGGTCGTGACCGGCGACCGGTCGATCGGGCTGCTGATCGCCTTTCCAATCGGTTTCGGCTTCCTTGGACTGCAGCTGGCCGCCGAGGTCGACTCGCGAGCCATTCTCGCGCAGGCGCTCGCGCTCTACGGGAGCGCGACCATCAGCAAGTACCTCACGAACGGGTTCTACTACGCGGGCGGCGACACGCTGTTCCATACGACCTACGTCGAGACGTTGATTCGAACCGGGTCGGTCGCCGGCATCCCCCGCTATCGATTCTTCCCCGGCTTCCATCTTGTCGTTGGCTCGCTCGACGTCCTTGGGGGGATCTCGGCCTACGACGCGATCATGTTGGCCGGGATCGTGGTCTACGGGCTGGTCATCGTCTGTGTATTCGAGACCATTCGGGTGACGACGCGGGACGACCGACTCGCTGCGTTCACCGCGGTCGGCCTCGTCATGGTCGAGCCCTTCCTCTACTACGCGACGTACTTCTTCCCGGAGACGTTCGCCGTCGCAATAGCGACGTTCGCGCTCTATATCGCCTATCGGGCGAATCAGGTGCAATCGGCCCAGTTCCGCTACAGCATCGTTGGGGTCGCAGTAATGGCGGCGCTCGTGTTCACCCACCACCTCACGATCGTGTTCTTCGTCCCGATCGTCGGCATCCTGTTCTTGGTGACGGGCGCACTCCGGCGGATCGACGACCGCCATCCCAACGACCGGCAGACCCTCTCACGCCCCCGAACCTACCTGGTCACCGTCACGGCGTTCGGGGCATTCGCCTACTGGTCGTACCGCTCGACGTTCCTCGCCGAACTCGCTTATTCGGTCCGGAGCATCCTCCGTCTGAGCTTGTTCGCCTCCGACAGCGGGGCCCCGACGCCAACCTACGCCCTCGGGATGGAGCTTCCCGCGCTGACCCCCGAGACCGCTCTCTGGGGGCTCCTCAGCACTGACGGGATCTATCAGATCGCTCTTGTGGCGGTGTTCGCGCTCGGCCTCGCGGCCGTCGTCGACCACCGGAGAGGGTACTGGCCGGCCCTCCCGCTGTTCGCCGTCGGGGTCGTCGGGTCGGTCGTGATGTTCCGGACGCCGCTCGCCCTGCCGGGGATAGACCGGGCTCAGCTCCCGATTGCCGTGTTCTTCGCCGTCGCTATCGGGATCGGTCTCGTCCGGTTGGCGCGCGCGACCGGAACCGGACGAACGACCCTTGCCGTCGCGGTCGTCATCGTGGCCGTGCTCGGTACGACGGCCCCGCTGAACTACAACGCTGGAGACGACCTCTACGCGCTCAATGACGGGCCGAACCTCTACGAACTCTACCCGACGCCGTCCCCACAGAAGGAGTTCTCGACGGACGAGTATCGTGACCTCGAAGCCACGGCAGCGTTCCTGAAACGACACAACACCACTGTATACACGTTCGCCGTCGGCAGCATGGCGATGCAGGGCTTCGGCGTCGACGCCCGCGAGTCAGCGAGCGTGACGACATCAGGTATCGAGACCGGCGAAGGGCTCTTTCTCTATCGGGACCGTTTCGTCGGCCACCGGCTCTCGTATCTGGCCAGCAACGATGTCTCCGTCGGCGAGCTCAACATCGCCGCGGGATGGCTCAACCGGACCGTCGGCACGACCGACAAAATCTACGCGAACGGCCAGGGCGGGCTGCTCTGGAATCCGAACGGGTCGGTGATCGCACCGAGGACCAGGGAATCGGCCGGAGCCGGGAGCACGAACACTGATAGGCTGGGGCCACCTGCAACCGGATCGATGAACGGCGAGGGACGACGATGAAGATCTGTTTCATATCGGGCGTGTTCCTCCCGCAAGCGGCCGGCGGAGCCGAGAACTACGTTTTGGAGGTCGCAAAGCGCCTCAAGCGTAAGGGGCACGAGCTGTTCGTCATTGCGACGGAACCCTACGACGGGCCGGCGAGCCTCACTCCCCATCGGACGAGCTACGAGGGGATCGATGTCTGGCGGTTCAGCCCGATAAACGTCGCGTACAAGACCTCCTACGAGGGCTACTCGTTGCCGCGCCAAGCGGTCTGGCGGGCGCTCGACGCGGTCAATCCCCACTCAGTGGCGATGGTCGAGCGGCTCCTCGACCGGACGAACCCCGACGTCGTCCACGTCAACGAACTCGAAGGTATCTCGACGCTGTCGTCCCGCGCGGCCGCCCGGAACGACGCGGCATACGTCCACACTCTGCACAACTACAACCTCATCAGTCCAGGAAGCACCGTTCGGATCGGGAGCGTTCCTGGCGGCCTCGACCGAACGGGTGGAAACCACCCGCTCGTGACCAAGGGCTATTCACGCATCCAGCGAGCGCTTTTGGGGACGCCGGATACCGTCGTGGGCCCGAGCCAGTTCGTTATCGACGCCCACCGCGAACACGGCTTCTTCGAAGGCGTTCGCTGTCGGTGCCTCCAGCACGGCGTCGAACGGATAGCCGAATCCACCTCACCGCCACCCGACGACCCGAGCGTGCTCTACGTCGGCCGCCTTACTCCCGAAAAAGGGCTCAATACACTTTTCGCGGCGGCGGCTGACCTCTCCGACGTTCAGTTTGATCTCTGTGGCACGGGGCCACTCCAGTCCGCAGTCGAATGCCGCGCCGAATCGAGCGCGAACCTCACCTACCACGGATTCGTCACCGAGGCCGAACTCCGATCACTCCGGCGGAACGCGACCGTCGGCGTAGTGCCCTCTGTCTGGGCGGAGAACTCGCCGCTCGCCATCTACGAATCCTACGCCACGGGGCTTCCGGTCGTCGGCACCGACGTCGGGGGGATCCCGGAGCTGGTCGTTTCCGGCGAGACGGGTGCGTTGTGCGACCCGGGTCGGGCCGACGCACTCGTCAATGCCATCGAACGAGTCCTCGACAACGACCCCGCTGCCATGCGCGAGGCCGCGCTCGCGTGGGCGCGCGAACACACCCTCGAAACCCACGTCGATTCGCTGGTGGAAATATACGCTGAGAGCCGCCGAAACAGGTGAGGTGTGTAGGACAGAGGCACGGTCTAGTTGAGGCGTATCAGCCGATTTCGGATATTTGATAGTTGAACTGGTGTCAGAAGATAGCTAAGAACTGCTTCGATGGATAGTGAGCCAGAGAGACGATCAGCTACTTGATTGAGAATCCCCGTCTGTGTTCGGGGTGATTCCTCAGAGAGCTACACTAATGCGTTCGAAATCGTTCAACTAGACAGTGCTAGGACAGAAATCTGTTCAGGGATCCGACGAGTCGTCCGTCCGCGAATCCTCCTCCGGGATGCCGTCTCGGAATGATTCCCAATCGCTCACCGACCCATCGATCTCTCGGCACCTTCCGAGCGGACCGATCGTACACTTTGCGTAGTTCCTTCCGTACGGGTGCGGGATCACCCCCCACCGGACGAGAAGTCGGACCAGGCGCGCCGTTGTCTCCCGTCTCATGAGTACAAACACAACACGCCTCGTCATAACGATTTCCTTGCGAAGGGGATCAAATTCCTCCGGCTGGGACGGACGGCCAACCGAGGGAACCGTCCAACGTGACCCGATATGAACCGGTATCCATTTACCACATGCTGATCAAGGTTAAGAGCGCAGAAACGATGGGAATCCACAACGAGTCGACCAGTACTCGACGCGGCGTTCGCCGAGCCAGGCGTCGCCGGTTCCTGTGCGCGATGGGGGGTGTGGGAGTCGGGGCTGTAGCCGGTTGCTTGGGGATGCTCCCTACCGATGGGACCGACAAGGGGACGCCAGGGGACGTGGACGACAGTGGCGGATCCTCAGACTCCTCGGGGCGGTCCGGAACGTTCCTAACTGGCACCTACAACGGCGAACGGGGGTTCGACTCGGAGGCGTTCGGCACGTGGCTCGGTCGGAAACCGGCTGTCACGGAGCTCTTTGTGGACGCCCTCGCCGGCGAGGCGTGGGTCGAAACGTTCGTCCGGACGCGAATGACGCCAATCTGGAACCGCGGGCAGGTGCCGTTGGTCGTCTGGCAGCCCTATCGTTCACCGCGTGAGCGAACCCCGGCGGACGTTGAGCGCAAGATCACCGACGGGACGTACGACGACATCATCAGAGCGTGGGCAAGGGAGTTGGCATCGTGGGCGAAGCCAACGGGGTCCCGCGACCGTCGGTTCTACTTTGTCCCCGCCGAGGAGATGAACGGCGACTGGTATCCGTGGGGTGTGCTCTGGTCCGACGGCGGGGCTGGGCCGACGACACGAACCGGTTCCCCACGGGACTACGTCGGGATGTGGCGTCACCTCCACAATCGGTTCGAGGAGGAAGGGATGGACGAACGCGTGATACAGTGGGTCTGGACCCCGAACGCTGATCAGGCCGGGGACATCCCGACCGAGCGATACTACCCGGGCGACGAGTACGTCGACTGGATCGGCCTCAACGGTTTCAATTACGGTGATATCAACCAGTACTCGCGTTGGCAGACGCCGGAAGAGCGGTTCGGGTCGATGATCGACCGGATGAAGGCTCTTGCCGACAAACCGCTCGCGTTCCCCGAGGTGAGCAGCACGTCGTTCGTCGATGGGGCCTTCCGCCCGTCGCGGAAAGCCGAGTGGATCGAACAGCTGGTTTCGTTCGCGACGGACGAGAACATCGAACTGGTTTGTTGGTACAACTTCGACGACACGGGCACCTGGGAGTCCGACTGGGCGGTGTTCGGGGGAGAGCACGGCACCTCGGCCGTTACAATCGACAACAAACGGTACCCAGTCTACAATGCCTACCGGCGCGAAACCAAACCTCCGACCGGGCGTGACGCGCGTCCGGACCACCCTCGGTCCCTGACCAACGACGAGTTCGCGGGACGGTTCTGATTTCTTACGTTGTCAGAAAAATCAATTAGAAAGAGTGATGTAACATTCGTCGGTGCAAGGCGTTCCGCTGGTTGAGTTATCGCCGACATCGAGGACGGGATTTATCGGCTTTGATGGTATGAATGCCTGTTAAATCCCCGGAGCATGGAGTAAGAACGGGGTGGAGAAGGTCGGTGATTCAACAGCGTCTCATCTCTGATATCAGTCCAAGACGCTTCACGCCATGAGAGTTTACTCATCCTTAGCTCTCTAATCCCGAGTAACACGCATTTCTGCTGTGGGGGTTGGCAATCAAAATCATGCCTGGGTGTGCATACTCCCCGACGGCTGCCAGAAATACCGTGCAAGATACAGAGGCTGTATTCAGCACGGGCAACAGCTATCTCTATTCCCGATCATGTAGAAGTCGATGAACTCGATGAAACCCATCTCAGTCGATGACCGGGAGCTGCAGATCTACGTTACCCCACTGGAGTCGGACTCTCTAAGGGGCGACTGATATGGGGACGCTACGTCTCGATCACGTGGGTGTTGTCGTCGATGATCTTGACGCCGTGGCCGCGTTCTTCCTCAATCTGGGATTCGAGCGCGAGGGCGGGACGCTGGTCGAGGGCGAGTGGGTGGACAAGATCAACGGACTTGATGGCGTCCGAGCGGAGGTGGTGATGGTGCGAGCGCCGGACAGCAACGGCAAACTCGAACTCGTCAAGTACCATGCGCCGGCCGACAGTGAGGGCGCGCACCCCTTGCCGGCGAACCGGCTGGGGTTCCGACACATCGCTATCGAAATTAATGACCTCAACACGATCGTCGATGAACTGCGAGACAACGGTTTTGACACGGTCGGTGAGGTCCGTGATTTCGAGGACGCTTATCGACTCTGCTATGTCCGCGGTCCTGAAGGATTGATCATTGAGCTCACCGAGCAGATCGCCCCCAGGGAAGCGAGCTAGGCGGCCGTCCGACTCTCCGACTTCCATATCTGATCGCAATGAGCAGTGATACTGTGGACGAGGATATTCGCTCAACGCCATCGGCAACTGCGACCAGACGCTACCAACGCTGATCTTCAGCTGGACTGTGTGATTTGCCAATTTAGGATGCAAGATACACGCTGCCTATTCAGCAGCGTTTGTCCAAGCTGGCGAATTTTTGCCAAGAGCGACGTGTGAGATAGAGGGTATCTCTCGCACCTAGCCTCTGTCGCTATCTCCTGCCACAAACCTACCGAACTGTCCCCTGTCAACGACTAAGTGGCTGCCGGCAGGGTAGCCGAAAACCCGGATTCACCTGTCAACAGATCTCTATTAGCACGTCAGCCAGGGTTAGATTGGAAAATGTTCTCTGGCAAAACCCATAGACTCCAATCAAATGTGATTATTGTATGTCTGCTCTACTGAATAACAGATGGCCGATGGTTAGTGGCACAAGTATCCATAACCCCATAACAATGAAACCGTACCAGTCATTCCAGAGAGTTGCACCTAACAAGGGGAACACCGTAATTTCACGAGCCGCTGGGATGACCGCTCTCGTCGCCTGAGCAAATGCCGTTGATGGGTTCATGTAGCTAAACAGTATCAACCAATCAGGGAATGATTCTGGCTGGGATGGATTGTTAACGAATACTGTTATGAGTAGTGTCAAAACCGAATCCCATAATATCAAAGTCACCAAATAAATCGCGCCTGCACCGATAATTGCCTGCTGTAGCGATCGTGTACTTGCTGAAAATGAAACGGCAATAGAGATACAGACCAGCGCATAGAGCATCGAAAGCAGTGTATATACCACAAAGACATCAAGCGCAAACGAGTCGTATGTGAGTAACGCGATGAGGGCAGCGGTACTGTATCCAAACAGTATCGCAACTGAAACCACAGCAGTTTGGCCGATGACCTTCCCGAGGAAAACGTCCCTCCGCGTATTTGGGAGCCCGAGAGTCAACCGAATGCTCCCATGTTCGCGCTCGCCGGCAACTGCTTTATATCCGACTACGAGTGCCACCAGCGGAATGAGATATAACGCTGGTTGTCGCATACTATTCAGCAGTGCGATTGTATCGAGATTGCCAGTCACCGGATCGCCCATTTCTGGTATCCAATGAATCGTGGCCCAAAACCCCGTCATGGCCACAAAGAGCACGATGAGCCCGTGGAGCGTGTACGACCGGATAGCGTCCTGAAACTCCTTTTTCGTGACTGCAGCCAAGCCCATTCTGCTAATGTAGATTTAATTGCCTTTTAGGGCTACTGGTTTGTGATCCGTCTACGCAATTGGCCCTGGTATACAAAACCACACTCCGACCCACACCCACGGTTTCTTCTGGATCAGAGGCCAGGCAGGATAAACAAGACCGTGAATCCCGTTGGAGGTCTCTCTGACGCAACCACCGGTTGTACGTCAATCAGAGCACCATCCTAATTTTGCACATCATATTTCGCCTTTGAGTGCAGGCTATATGCAAGATACGCGCCCTGTATCTCGCACGACCGCTGAAACCTATCACTGTTTTAGACTGTCCCCTTACCGACTGATGTCGTACTGGGCGATTTCGGTGGAGTTACACACTGGACACGACTCTACACCAGGATCCACGTTCAAGCCACACTGACGGCACTCCACGACGAGTTCGCGATCCGAGTGGCCCAGCACGCTTTCACTGTCTCAAGCATGATCGTGGAAAGGAGGGGAGAGCGTGTGACGCGCTCTGATCCGAGGGCTGGCGAGAGCATCGCCCTCTATCTCAGGGAGACACCACGCCATTATAGAGCCTTTCCAACCGGAGTAGAAGTGAGATCGTCCGGAGTACACGTTCTACCTCTCGATTCTACCGATCATTCATCAGTCGGCGTGATGTAGACCCGCTCGTCGACGTAGTAGATGTGGCCCCGGCTCTGAAGGTAGTGTTCAGATACGCTGGTTCCATGCGACGGCGAACGATCGCAACCACTCGTCGGCAGTTGCTGGATCGGCGTGACCGAAACAGTTCGAGAACGAGGCGGTACGTCGTTTCACCTCGCGAAAGACACGTTCGACGGCGTTACGATTTCCGTGTCGTTCGGAGCGGAAATCGAGGCCGTCGGCGGCGGCAGGCTTCGTGTAGCGGTGTCGCGCCGTCGACGAGGAACGTGGCGTCATCGACGTGGTGTTTCTCACGAAGTTCGGCGAAGAAGCCATGAGCGAGAGCGGTGTTTCTGGTCGACTCAAGCTTCGTGTGCAGCAGTTCGTTCGACTCGGGATCAACCACGGCGTACAGCCAGTAGCGCTCGTCGTCGAGTCGGATCACGGTCTCGTCGACCGCGACGTGCTCCGGCGTCTTGCCGGACTCTGGCTGTAACTCCGCCTCGTGAACCCAGTTATTGATCGTGGATCGAGCGCGACTAACGCCGAATACGTCGAGAATCGAGACAGTGTTCGAAAGCGAAAGACCGGCGAGATGCAACTGGATTCCGAGCTTCATCAACAGTCGCGGCGTTGCTTCTCGCTCCACAAAACCTCACTCGATCTCGTCCAAACAACCGTTGAGGCGGGTGGATTTCCGCATAGAGCACTGAAATCACACCGCGCCTCACTTTTCAGCCGTATCTGAACACTACCTATAAAGCACGCACAAAACTTATTACAACGTACCATGGATTGTCTCATAGGACCAACGATGGGCGGTCCGTTGCGTGGCATCACCTTGTAACCGCCGCCCCGTTGGTCCACCCTCCCCCTCCGCTGGTATCACACCCACTGGCCAGATGAACGTGGGTCGTTGCAGAACAGGGACTCAATCGACCGATCTGCGACACACAGTCCTGTATCCAAGTTTGTCACCGCCACCCAAGGAGAACTGTCGAATTCAAGGTCGAAATGGACGAGGTACGGCCTCTTGGGTGATGCCACGCGGAACTGAAGGCCGCACCTCTGACACATATAGGCGCTCTAAGGACATCAATATAGCGTCCGTTGAAGGCATCAGAGCCACAGTAGTGCGGGGTAACTGGGTTTCACCGTTCGGGTGGTTTTCAGAACTCTGAAAGATCACCTCCCGTCGTCTCGCAGGATGGTTTTCCTCTCCGCTATCGAGTCAGGAAGTGGCCGCAAAGGGGATGGAGTCCGGATGCGAGAATCGAGCCTATGTTTTGACATCGTAACATCACTCAGCAATCAATGTCCAAAGCGATCCCTTCGAGATCTTCCCGAAATCGGCCGTCCGATGACACGCGATACAGAGTGAAGCCACGTTTTCGAGACAGTGCGTGTCCTTTTTTTGTGATCTTCCGATTCATCGAACGATCGAACGGGCACGATGTGATGGACGTCCGGATTGTGACCGAGTTCGTGTTTCGTTTTCGAACACCGAACGCACGCGTGTCCATCGCGTTTCAGCGCTCGCTTTCGAACGTTTCGCCAGCCAGTCCCGTACGATTCGTTACCGCCTCCTTTCCAGTTCGGATGATCAGAGCCGGTGAAAGCCGCCGATAACCACGTCCGACGGCAGTCCTCGCTACATACAGCCACGTCGCCAGTGAAGTTGCTCGGATACCGTTCGATAGCCGTGTCGCAGATCGCACACTCTCGTTCCATCTTTCCACCGCCCCACAATGGATGGCTGAGTCCTTTGATATCGGGCGTTATCCGCCACGATTCGTCTGCGACGCAATCCGGACAGTACAGACCTTTCTTCGTTGAAAAATAATATTCGAACTCGGTTCCACAGATCCGACATTCTGCATCCTCTTTTCCCCTCGATAGTTCGGATTTGCTTCATCCTCGAACGATACCCCCCTCACAACGACACTCCACGGAACAGTACTTCTTCGCATACGAGCAGTAAAACTCGCCGCTACAGTTCGCACACTCTCTGTTCGGTAGTCGTTCGTCGTGAACGAGACTGTGATGGACTCCAAGCCCTCATCTGGTGTCGAACGCAGATCTGCACGTCGGACACTCGAACGACATGGTCGAAGCTGCTGTGTCACCGTTGATGAACCTACGGCGTCGAGTCGGTGGATTTGGCGGGTGTACTGTACGAGTGCGTTGGTCGAATTAGCGAAAGAGAATTGTCATGGTCCGGGTGCGAGAATCGAACCCGCGTCTCAGCCTCCACAAGGCTGAAGGATGACCACTACCCCAACCCGGACACGCAAGCGAGAGTTACCCCCAGCGAATAAAGTACGTTACGACTCGGGCCGCCGAGTCGTCGATACGGTTCCGCGATGCTTTTTGCCGCCTCGCCCGTACGCTCCCCTTACGCGTGGCCATCACCGACAAGATCTACGTCAAGAACCACCGCCGGATCGGGTCTCAGCTCGAAACCCGGATCCCGCGGAGCGCGTTCAGCGGCGCGACCCTCGATATCCTCTACTCCGGCGAGGGGCTCTCGAAGCTCGACGACGCAACGCAAGAACGGGTGCTCGACTTCGCCGAGGACTTTCTCGACTGTGACTGCGAGTCGAACCCCTACTGTGGCCACCCCGAACGCAAGTTCATGCGCTACCTGCTCGATCTCCGTGCCCAGGGGCTCGGTCCCGACGCCATCGTCGACGTGATGGGCGACGAGTACCTCGTGACGGCCTATCCGGGCGACGTGCTTTCCTTTCTCGACAACTCGGTCCGCACGCTCGAAGCGATGGAGGACCTCGCGAGCGTCGAACACGACCGCGAGATGGAACAACGAGTGAGCGAACGGAAACGCGACCTGCTCTAACCCAACTTGAACGGCTCTTCGCTGTCGACCTCGTCGTCGAGCTCTTCGAGCTGGATCACGTCCTCGCCGCCCTCCTCCTCTTCGAGACGCTGACTCAACTGGGTGACGTACCGCCGGTGCTCATCGAGCTGATCGCGGAGATGTTCGGCTTCGAGTTCGAGGCGCTCGTGCTCGCGGACGTAGCTTTTGGGCACCTCGACCTTCGGCGGAAAGCTCGACCCGCTCTCTGTGGATTCGTCGTCGACCTCGTGCTCGGGGACGACCTGCACTTGGCCGTCGTGGGCAACCAGCATGTCGACGTAGTTGCGAAACACCGCCGAAAGGGAAATATCGCGCTCCTCGGCGATCTCGCGGAGTGTCTCGAAGGCGTCCTCGTTCACCCGAAACGAGATCGTCTTGTTCTTGTTGCCCATCTGGATACGCGTCTTTCGCCCCCGTCGACTTAACCCTTTGTCAGACGCTGGCACTGGCGGTCCGGCAGGCCGAAAACGAGCCGCGGATCGACGCCGCGTCAGTCAGCGTCGACCGCGACCTCGTCGTCTTCCTCCAGACTTTCGAGCGCCGACACCGCCGCGCGTCGGTAGTTCTCGACCGGCAGATCGTAGCGTTCGGTCGCCATCCGGGCGTACTCGTTGGTGTCGTCGTCGAAGGCCTGGATCCGTTCGATCGTCCGCTCGGCGGCCTCGACCACCCAGCGGTCGCGGGCGGCATCGTCAACCACGGTGATCGATTCCGGACGAACGGCGACGTTGGTCTCGCCGTCGTCGGTCTCGAACGTTCGAGGTTTGCCCGCCACTGCGACGTACTCCGGAGGATTGATTTCCCGAAGCGCGCTCGCGGCCTCGGGCTGGTACTGGCCGGCGTACACGTAGAACGTGCCCGTCGGATCGACCACGCGGCCCTGCCAGTACTCCGAATCCGAACCCACGTCTTCGGTCTCGGTCAGCGTGCCCACGAAGAAGATCCGGTTCGCGCGCTCGCCCGTCGGGAGGAGGAGGTAGACCGGCGCGCGCTCCTCGTCGCTCTCCTTGAACGTCTCGCTGCCGTCGTTGAACTCCCTCGCGAACACGCGCTGGGCGACCTCACGGGTGGGTGCTCCACTCATTAGAGCGACCTCGCTTTGATCAGCGTCTCCTCGGCATCCGTCGGCCCGCCGAGTCGCTCGAACTCGTTCGCGAGCACGTACCGGCCGAGGGTGGGGCCCTCCACGCGGTAGTACCCACCGAGAACCTCCTCTCGGATCTCGTCGGCGACCACGGAGGTGTCGAGCGCGTCCATCGCCATCTCCTTCGCCTCGTCCAGCGAGATGCCGGCGAGCTCCTCGGTCGCCTCCTGATCGAAGATGGTCTCGTGGACCGCGTTGCCGTCGTCGATCACGGCCTTCACCCGGAGGTCGAACTCGCCCTCGACCTCGCCGTGCTCGCTACACCGGCCGTTCTGGAGCACTCTCGTACAGCCCTCCTCGGGACACCGCTTGATGAGACCGCTGCCGCGCTGGATATCGACCAGCGCGCCCTCCACGGTGATGGCGTCGTCGCCGACCTCCATCTCCTCGTCGAGCTCCTCGATCGTCGTCGTCCGGTTGAGCTTGATCGAGAAATCCCCCTCGTACTCGTCGGTCACCACGTTTTCCAGCCGGTAGACCGACCCTTCTTCGAGTTCGGGGAGATCCGACTTCGCCCACTTGGTGAACTTGAGAGTGCCGGAGGGATCGCCGAGCAGGCCGACCTGGCCGACCGACTCGCTGCGTGGGTCCCAGAGTTGAGTGATCTTCGCCGTAACGTTCACCCACTCCTCGGGCGCATCGATCGCACCGATCTCGCGGTCCTCGCTGTCGCCGCCCGACTCGGGCACGTCGAGCTCTTCGTCGAGTTCCTCGATCGTCGTCGTTCGATTGAGCTTTACTGAAAAGCGGCCCTCGTACTCGTCGGTCACCACGTTTTCCAGCCGATAGACCGATCCCTCTTCGAGTTCGGGCAGTTCGGAGGTCGCCCACGCGGTGAACTTTATCGTACTCGTCTCGTCACCCAGGAGACCGACCTGAGCGATCGACTCGCTGCGGGGCTCCCAGAGCTGGAGCACCTCCACCGTGATATCGACCCACTCCTCGGGCGCGGCGATGGTCTCGAGGGTGCGTTCCTCGCTCTCGCCACCGAGTTCGTCTCTGTCCATCCCGGCCTCGTCGAGGTAGCTGCTGGTGACGCTCCGGCGGGCCTCCTCCGCGGGGACCTTGTACTCGTTCACCAGGGTGTCGAGGCGCTCCTCGACGTCCGCGACGGTGATGTCTAGCGTATCCGAAAACTGGTCGTGTATCTGCTCTGCGTGCTGTTGTACGTCCGTCATTGGTGTTCCTGTCTCCGCTTTGTTTTCGGTGGGAGACACACGTGGGTTGGCCCCCGATGGTATAAAAAGTTCCGCGAGCGAGGTGAAAGTGAACCCCCGGCGCAGCCGACGGGCCTTTGTAGCGCGCCGCGCAATCGAACCCATGAGCGACGAGGGGCGCAGCGGGTTCCTCGGGGCGACCGCGCGTGCAGCGGGGCGGCGGTTCGCGGCGGCGAAGCGCGCCTACAGCCGCGGTCAGGAACGCGCCGACGCCGAGGGACCCTACGACGAACACGCCAAAATAGTGTGTCGTCGACACGCCCAGAAGCGCACCGTCATGCTCGACGGCTACGTCCCCGACTGCTTCGAGGCTGGCCATCCCGACTGCGAAGGCTGTCTCGAAGACGTCCGCGAGGGCACCGTCGAGACGTGGTGAAACCGCGTCGAGAAAAGCTGTCCACTCGGTCGCCGAACCGTCCTACCCGCCCCAGAAGTTCTCCCGACTCCCCAGCCGCTGGCGGCGCTTCGGCCTGTCGTCGCCGCCGTTTTCGTCGTCATCGTCGTCGGTTTCGCCGTCCGTCACGTCGCCCGATTCCTCGTCTTCGTCGTCCATCGGCAGACGTTCGAGTTCGTCGGCGCGAGCGTGGTTCGAACGGACTTTGGTGACCTTCACCCGGGCGCGTGCGTCGGGGAGCACGCCGTCGACGAAGACGATGAACCCGTCGTCGGTCCGACCAACGCCGGCTCCGCTCTCGTGGATGTCCGTCACGTCGACGATGAGCTCCTCGCCGATCTGCACGGGTTGGGATTTGAGTTCGCGGATGGGCTGGCTGTAGTGGTTGCACCACTCCGCACCACCCCGGTTACCGTAGTGTTGACACCCCATCCCGGCGACCCGCTCGGAGAAGCTGGGACATTCGTCGGCGAGTGGACAGTCCGCCATGCTCGCGGTAGCGTACCCGCCCGCTAAACCTTTGCGACTCCTCACCCACCGTTTGCTGTCGTTCGAAAATCTTCGGTTTTCGGACCACGAACGCAGGGCGCTCGGTCCGCTCTGCCGCCGCACCGCTACCGCAACCACTCCGGTGCTCACTCGTCGAGCAACTGCTCGGCGAGGATCGGCACGAACGTCCCGATGTCGGTCACCATCCCGACCGCCTGGGCGCTGCCTCGATCGAGGAGCTGAGTCACGGTCGCGGGGTTGATGTCGACGCAGATCACCCGCGTCGTCGAGGACAAACAGTTCCCGACCGCGACCGAATGGAGCAGCGTCGAGAGCATGAGCACGAGGTCGGCCTCGTGGGCCTGCTCGCGGATCGCGTTCTGGGCTTCGACGGCGTCGGTGATCGTGTCGGGCAGCGGGCCGTCGTCGCGGATCGAGCCCGCGAGCACGTACGGACGATCGTTTTCGACACACTCGTACATCACACCCGACTCGACCAGCCCCGCGTCGATCGCTTCCTCGATTCCGCCGGCGCGGATGATCTCGCTGATGGTGTAGATGTGGTGTTTGTGGCCCTTTCGCGGGTGGTCGAGTGATTCGGTATCCATCCCCAAGGAAGTGCCGTACAGATCGCGTTCGAGGTCGTGGACCGCGAATCCGTTGCCCGCCGAGAGCATGTCGACGTACCCCTCGCGGACGAGGCGAGCGAGGTCCTCTCGCGCGCCGGAGTGGATCAGTGCCGGTCCGCACACGGCAAGGACCGACCCGCCCTCGCGCTTGGTCTCGGCGATCGCCTCGGCGACCTTCGTGATGGTCGATTCGGAGGGGCGCTCCGAGGAAACCCCGCCCTGCATGAACCCGAACGCACCTTCCTTGTCTCGCGGGCGTTCGGGCGGGCGGACCCGGATCCCGGTCTCGCCGGTGACCACCAGATCGCCCGCCTCGATCCCGTTCAACACCTTCGTGTACGCGCGTGGCCCACCGTCGCCGCCCGCGTCGTCACCACCAGTGTCGCCATCCACATCGTCCCCGTCGCCGGCTCCCTCCTCGACCACGACGGCGCAGTCCATCTCGATCCGGTCGACGGAGAGCCACTCGCCATCGTAGCGGATCTCGGTCGGGTGGTTGGTGGTGGAGTAGAAGTCGGGCGGGACGACCTGGTCGTCGGGTGCGGGTTCGAGGCTCGCATCCACCGGATGGGAGGGGTTCGCGCCGTTCTGATGGAGTTCGTGGACGATCGAGCGGAGTTCGGCCTCGTCCTCGGCGAACACGGTGAGCCGGGCGTAGGACTCCTCGACTTCGCTCCGGCCGATCTGGAACTCCTCGACCTCGAACGATCCCCCGAGATCCATGATCGCGCCGAAACACGCCTGCATCATCCCCGAGTCGATGATGTGGCCCGAGAGTTCGACCTCGCGCGAAACGGTCATAGTCGGGGATACCGTGGGGTGAATAAGTCGGTTGCGGGTGCCGCGAGTGTTGGCGTCGTGGGTGCGAGTGAGGCCGAACTCACTCGGCGTCGGTTCGGCGTTCGACGCGCCACGTCGCGTCACTCACCGCACACAACCGGCGGTAGAGCCCGCGCAGCCCCGCAGGATCGGTCTCGGGAAGAACGTGGAACTCGATGGTCCCGTCTCGAACGGCCGCACGAAACACGTCGCCGGTCTCGGTGTCGTGGACGAGGTACAGCGCCATCGGCAGGTCGAACCAGTCGCCGTAGGTGTACGCCTCGCCGTCGAGTACGCCCACGAGAAGCGCGTTCAACTCGTCGTTCCCGATGTCGTCGCCGGGTGTCAGCGAGAAGACGGTCCCACCGCCGTATTCGAGGCCGTCGTGGCGAGAATAGCGTCGCTCCGGCGGGTGGGGGATCTCGAACGACGGATCGGGCGATGCGTCCGACATGATGTTGGAGGGCTGACGGTCCGGCGTCCGGCCGACTGGCCTCGGGTACGGCGCTCTCCGATTTATACTTGCGGCCAAACGGTTCAGAGCCGTCGGAACGTGTATTCCGTCCCGTCAGTCACGTTTGACGAGATGGACAGAGACGTATTGTGTGCTACGGCGACGGAACGCCACCTCACTGCACGCCGAGGTAGCCGGCTGCTTCCCGAGCGACCGCCTCGGTCCGGATGTCGGCGTGTCGAACCGAGGTGACGGTCCACGGGTTGACGTAGCTCTCGTGGTCGAGACCGCCGGTCGTGAAGTCATCGTCAGCCAACGGGATCGCCACCGAGCGCCGTGTGGTCGTCACCGCGGCGTAGAGCGCCTCCTCTTCGCTGAATGGATGGGTATCGTCGCTCAAACAGACGTACGGTCAGTGACTGTGTGAGCCGAACAAATCGGGACGCTTCACGACCATGCCGCGAGCGTATGCCATCGGTCAGTCCTCGAAACAGGTTCCGAGCCCGGCCTCGAACCCCACTCGCACACTGTCCCGCCGTAGCTCAGTCGAGCTCGACCGGACAGCCGTTGATCTCACCGCCGCGCATTCCGCGTGCGAGCCAGAACACCGAAAACACGAGCGCCACCAGCGCGAGCGCAGCGAACTCCAGGCCGTCGAACGGCAGCACGGCGAGCGACGCCGTGACGCCAAAGAGCGAGAGCACGCCCGCGAGCACCGCCGAGCCGCAGGCCGCACAGCCCGCACCGAGCGTGCCGAGCACGACGCCCGCGACGCTCGTGGTGCCCTGGGCGGCCGAGAGCGCGTGCTCGCGGAGATGGTAGATCACCATCGCGACGTTCACCCCGACGAGCACTGCGGTCACGACGAGCAGCACACCTTGAAGCGTGCCGTAGTTCGTCCCGATGAAGGGGTACTGCTCGGCGAGGATGATCAGTCGGCTGTCGAGCGGCAACGAACTCGTCACGATGAACTCCGCGAGCGGGAGGTTCTGTGAGAGCACGAACAGCGTCAGCCCGCACACGGCGGCGACGAGCGCGATCGCGGCGTACAGCGGGATAGTGACGACCAGCCTCGCAGTACGGGCCATCAGTCGCCAGTCGCGCGCTCGGGTCGGCAGTCGGATCGAGCGAGTCGCCGCCATCTCAGACCCCTAGCGCCTGCTCGAACACGTCGTAGCTCTGTGCACCCCGGATCTCGGTCAGGAACTCGCCGTCACGGAAGAGATAGAAGGTGGGCGTGCTCACCACGCCAGCGTTCTCGCCGGCGTCGATGTCGCGCTGGACCGCCGCGTCGAACTTTTTGGCCTCGGCGTCCGCGACGACCGCCGCGGCGTCGAGATCCGTCTCGCTCGCGAGGAACTCTTGGGTCCGGTCGAGCACGTTCGAGTTCGAGAACTCACTCTGCGTTTCGAAATAGTGGGTCTTCAGCTCCCAGAACGCCGCCTCGCTCCGGGCGTCGGTGGCTTCGAGCGCCTGCATCGCGGGCTTGCCCCACTCGTAGGCATACGGGAAGTTCCGATAGACGTAGGTCGCCTCGCCGGGTTCGACGAGTTCCGCTTCGAGCGTCGGGAGCGTGCCGGTGTTGAACCGCTCGCAGTTCGTACACGAGGGGTCCTCGAAGGCGACGATCAGGCCTGGGGCCGCACCAGGCGTCGGACCGCGGTACGGCTGGCCCGCGAGCGCCGCGACCGCCGGATGGTCGATGCTCGCGGCTGGTGGCGTTCCGGTGGCCGTCCCGTTCGTTGCCGATCCGACAGTGGTCGACGACCCGTTGCCGTTCGACGTGGATTCACCTGACGACGTGGATCGTCCCGACCCAGTAGCGTTCGTCGACCCAGTAGCGTTCGTCGACCCGGATGCGGTCGTGCCGCTCGCCTGGCTGCCAGCCGTCGTACTCGCCGTACCACTGTCGTTTCCGTCGTCAGCGCCCCCGGTATCGCTTCCGTTCTCATCACCATTTCCACCGGTCCCCCCACCACTACCGAGACAGCCGGCCAGCGCGCCGGCCGCCACGGCGCTCGCGAGGAACGCCCGCCGATCAATCTGCATGAGAGAACCCACGGCCGGCGCGAGTATAGCCCTCCCCCGAACTGGCACGGACGGCGCACGACCGTCGCTTTCGGGAAGGGCCTCTCTGTCGCGAACCGAGGCGAACGAGTTGGGGGCCGATGGCGTTATTCACGCTGGTAGCGTGGTTCGAGTATGTGCGGACGCTACACCATCTTCACGCCACCAGACACCCTCGAAGACCGATTCAGTGTAACCACCAGACGGTCGCTGGAGCCACGGTACAACGCCGCACCCGGCCAAAAGCTACCGGTCATCACGAACGACGCGCCCGAGACCATCGACCACCTCCAGTGGGGACTGATCCCAGGATGGGCCGACGACCCGAGTATCGGGAACCGCCTCATCAACGCCCGCGCGGAGACCGTCGACGAAAAGCGGAGTTTCAAGGAGGCGTACGAGCGCCGGCGGTGTCTCGTGCTCGCCGACGGGTTCTACGAGTGGACCGAAACCGACGCCGGCAAACAGCCCTACCGCGTCACGATCGACGGCGGCGAACCGTTCGCGCTCGCTGGACTGTGGGAACGCTGGCATCCCCCACAGAAACAGACGGGTCTCGACGAGTTCGGCGACGGCGAACCCGACAGCGAGGCTGATCCAATCGAGACGTTCACGATCGTCACGACCGAACCCAACTCCGTGATCGAGCCGCTCCACGACCGGATGGCTGTGGTGCTCTCGCCCGACAGCGAACGCCAGTGGCTCGCTGGCGAGGCCGACGGGAAGGAACTTCTCGAACCGTACCCGGCCGAGGAGATGCGCGCGTACCCGGTCTCGACCGCCGTGAACAGCCCCGCGAACGATTCGTCGGAACTCGTCGAGGAAGTCGACGCCTCTGCCTGAGACGAGCTAGAATCAAGAAAAGAGGTCGTCGTGGCGTTCGGCGAGATCGGTGTACGCTCCCGAGGAGTGGGCCTCGAAGATCGCTTCGGGATCGAGCGTGGTCTCGGCGAGCGGAGTCACGGTCGCGGGGACGCCGCGGACGAACGACTCCGGTGGGATGTCGTACCCCTCCGGCACGGTGGTCCCGCTCGCGACGATGCTTCCGGCCCCGACCGTGACGTCGGAGTTCACGGTGGTGTTGAACCCCACGAGCGCGCCGTCCTCCACGACGGCGTCGTTGAGCACCGCGCCGTGGCCGATCATCACTCGATCGCCCGCGGTCGAGGCGTGGAGCACCGCGTTATCACCGATGTGAGAGTGCTCGCCGACCCGGACGGGCGCGACGTCGCCCCGGAGCACGACGCCAGGCCAGACGCTCGCGTGCGCGCCCACCGCGACGTCACCGACCAGCGTCGCCCCGTGACTGACGTGGGCAGCGGGATCGATGTCGGGCTCCGTCCCCTCGAACGCGTAGCGACCCGTCATATGTGCTACAAAGAGCCCATCGAATAAACCTCTATGGGGGTGGCTGACATACCTGCGAAGGGACAGCGGTCAGATCGATTCGGTGTCGGCGGTGCGCTCGTTCTCGACGTTGCCGGTGTTCCGTGTTTCGGCGGGTTCGAACAGCAGGACGTGCGCCTCGCCGTCCGCGACGGGCTTGTGCTCGACGCCGTGCGGGACGATATAGAACTCGCCCTCGTCGAGATCGACGCTCTCTTCTGGAAGTTCGATCGTGAGATGGCCGTCGAGCACGAGGAACAGCTCGTCGGCCTCGTCGTGGTGGTGCCAGACGAACTCACCCTCCATTTTGGCGAGCTTGACCGCCTGGCCGTTGAGCTCACCGACGAGCTTCGGCGACCACTGTTCGTCGAACTGGGCGAGTTTCGCTTCGAGATCGACTTTCTCGTGTTCCATGTTCTGATTCCTGATTAGGACCGTTCGGTTAGCAAGATGTCGGCAGCCATGCGTTTGACTGTTCGTCCACCGTCTCAAACTCGTGTCCGACGCCAGGGATCGAAATCGACGCGGCACGAGTGTCGGCCTCGGTACTCATAGGGCTCGTCGTCACCAGGTGCCGAGTCCGGCTCGGAACCGCGCCTCGTCATCGGCCGGCGGCGCTACGCCCCACGGAGAAATGACGCTTTCGCGCTGGTCCCGGCGGGACCTGTACCGCGTCTGCTTCGCCGGGCGTGAGGAGGATACGCTGTCGCCTCGCAGTCGTGGCTCCGTCGCGATCCACGACCTCAGTAGGACACAACCTCGATGCCGAGCGCTTCGAAGTCAGTGGCGTTGTCGGTCACGACCGGCTCGTCGTATCGGTCCGCGACCGCGGCGATCATCGGGTCGATTCTGCCGATCCCGCTCTCCCCGCCCGCGTCCATGTCCGCCTGCGCGAGCAGTTGCCCCGCACGACGGGCGAGTGCCGCGTCCTGCTCGACCACTGGATACATCCGGAGTGCGTTCCGGAGGTTCCGACGCTCGTCCTCGTCGCCGAAGGCCACGCCGTAGGACAGTTCCGCCACGACCGGCGTCGGCACGCGCTGGACGGCCCGTCGTTCGACCAGCGCCACCCCCATCTCGAAGGCGGCGTCGCGGCCGGCGAAGAGATCGATCAGAAACGAGGTGTCGAGTATCACTCGAAGCGTTCCCTGAGGTCACGCTTCGCGTCGGCCTCGGTCGCTCGCTTCGCACCGATTCGCTCGCGCATCGCCGCTGCTGTCTCTGTGGAAAGGATGCCTGCGACGTCTTCGGGGTGTGGCCCACCGATGAGCCGGCGAAGCGCGTCCTCCATCGTCTCACTGTCGCGCTTGTGCGAGGCGACGAACTCGTGGAACTCCTCGGAGACGCGGACCGACTTGCTCATGGGTTTCCGTATACTCAGTTATACGAGTTTATCAATGTTCGGATCACAAGCCACGTCGTTAGCACTGTCGTCGTTCGATCGTGCTGCGAAGCGCCGTCGAGAGCGTCTACGATCCAGTTCTCAGCCACGATCCGACTACCCCATCGTGAACTCGGTGCCACACTCCGTGCAGGTCAGATGAAAGGCTCCCTCCTCGATGAGATCGAGTTCGTGGGCGGTCTCCTCGCCGCACTCGCGACACGCGACGAGCGACTCCATCTCCTCGAAGTCGTGGCGGGCCTTCGGTGCACCGAGCGCGAACCCCACTACCTGTTCGTCGGACTCGTTGGTCCCCATCTGGAACTCACCGGGGGCAAATCTGATGAACTCGCCCGCCGCGACCGACACTTCCTCGCGCTCGCGGCCAACCTCGAACGTCGTCTCGCCCTCCTGAACGTAGAAAACCTCCTCCTGATCGTGGTGGGTGTGGAGCCCGCCCGAGAAGGACTCGCCGGGTTCGAGCTCGAAGTAGTTCATCGCGAACTCCTCGGTCCCGAGCGCCCCCGAGACCGGTTTGCGCACCGAATGCACGCCGAGTGGATTGTTGACGACGTCGACCTCGTCGATCGCGACTTTTTCCATGCCCACACCACCGCCGTCACGGTCAAAAGCGTTCGCTCCACCGTCCGGCGACCGCGTTTCGTCCACCGGCCAAAGAGCTATCACCGAAACCACGAACGTGGCGGTATGAGCACGCTCGAACGATCCGCGTGGGGACTCGTCGAGGAGGCCGAACGCGACGTCGAATCGATCTCGGTCGAGACACTCGAAGCCGAACTCGCCGAAGGCGAAACGATCGCCCTCGACATCCGCGATATCCGTGAGGTCTGGATCGAGAGATCGATCCCCGACGCCGAGCACGCTCCGAGAGGTATGATCGAGTTCTGGGCCGATCCCGAGACCGACTACTACAAGGACTTTTTCGATCCCGATCGGCGATACGTCCTCTACTGCAACGAGGCCGGCCGGTCGGCGCTCGCAGCGAAACGCCTCGCTGAAATGGGCTACACCGACGTCGCCCATCTCGACGGTGGGTTCACCGCGTGGCAGGAATCCGGCGGTGACGTCGTCGACGTCCCACAGAAGGACTACAAGAGCTGATTCCGACTCGAACGACGGTCGGCGATCCGTTCGCTGACCTTCGATGGATTCGCCGCACGCCCCGATGGCCTCGTCGACAGTCGTCCCAGATCCTCCCGAACTCTCTCGGATCGGCTGATTTCGGGTCGGCTACAGCCCCGTTGGACAGTCGACGAACGTTGTCTCGACGCCCCACTCCTCGGCCAGCGACAGCAACGACCGCACGCCGAACGTCTCGGTCGCGTAGTGGCCCGCGAGATAGACGTGGATGCCGGCCTCTCGCGCCTCGTGATAGACCGCCTGTTTGCCCTCGCCGGTCACGAACGCGTCCGCACCGGCCGCGACAGCCTCGTCGAGCCAGTCCGCCGCGCTCCCGGTGGCGATCGCGACGTTTTCGATCCGTTCGGGGCCGAAGTCGAGGTGCTTGACTCCTTGCTCCGGGTCGCATTCAGTCGCGAGTCGGTCGCGGAGTTCGTCGGGCGCGAACTCGTCGGGCGAACGTCCACGAAGACCGATGTGTTCGCCCCCGAGCGTGCCGAACGCCTCTCGATCTTCGAGGCCGAGCGTTTCGGCGAGGCCGGCAGCGTTGCCGATCTCGGGATGGCCGTCGAGCGGGAGGTGCGAGACGTAGAGCGCGAGGTCGTTCTCGAAAAACGGCGCGAGTCGGTCGTAGGTCGGGCCGGTGGCGCGCTCGAACTCGCCCCAGAACAGCCCGTGGTGGACACAGAGCACGTCAGATTGTGCGTCGGCAGCCCGTTCGGCCGTCTCGACCGCCGCATCCACCGCGAACGCGGCGTGATCGATGTCGGGATCGGCTTCTGCTGGGCCGCCAGGACCGACCTGGAGTCCGTTCGCGCTCGCGTCGAGGTCGGCGTAGGCGTCGGTGCGGAGCCGTTCGTCGAGCCGTTCGCAGAACGTCGAGAGGTTCACCCCGGCCGCTTCAGGCCCGATCGTTAAGAACGTGTGCGTCGAACAGTGACCGCTGTTGCGATCCGCGAACGACACGCGAGGTGATCGACGATGGGCAAGTTCAGGAAAGCACTACGAGCGTGGCGACGACTACCACGCAAGACCCAGCGACGTATCAAACGGAAAGTACGCGGCGTCGTTCGCCGCGACGACGACTCGTCGAACCGATAGCGCCGATTTTCCCGGAAAGCGAGACGTGGGCCGTCGTGCGTTCCCGCGACCATCGCTACCGCATCGGCGGTGGCCTCCGGAGCGACCGTCCGAGTTCACTCGTCGCTCGGCTCGATCCGTGTGCCCTCGTTTCGTGGGCGGCACACGAGGACCTCGCCATCGACGCCGACCGACGACAGTGCGTCGTGGGCTGCATCGCGCGCGTCGTCCGCGCGTTCGTCGTCGACCAGCCCGTAGACTGCGGGACCCCACGACGACTGCCCCGCGCCCGTGATCGCCGACGATGCGCCGAGGTCGTCGATGAGGTCGCCGAGCGGCGGGCGGTAGACGCCGCCCTGCTCGTCGGCGTACCACGCGCCGTTCAGCCGACCGAGTTCGGCGATCGCGCTGCCGAACCGCTGGAGCGACCCCTCGGCGGCCGCCGGCAGCAACCGCCGCGCGACCAGCTTCGCGATCTCGTCGGTGATCGTGGGATCGGCCTGGGCCGCGACGCGTTCGAGGCTTCGCTCCTCGCGGTCGCCGCTCCGACCCCGATCGAGATCGGGGATCGCGACCACGAACCGCCACGAGTCCGGGAGCGTGTGGCGGGCGACCGGCGTCGGGACCGTCCACTCGCCGTCCGTCGGTGGATCGGCGGTGAACCGCTCGGTGTGGTGTCCCGCGTCGACGACGAACCCGCCCTGCTCGAACGCCGCACAGCCGACCCCGCTGCGGCCGCCCCGGCCGAGCGCCGGCGCGCGCTCTCGAACTCGGGGTTTGCGGTCGTGCGCCTGCGCGACCGCCGCGAGCACTGCGAGCGCGAGCTGGGTGCCGCTGCCGAGACCCACGTGACGCGGGAACCGCTTGCGGCACTCGATCTCGACGCCCGGGACATCGAGGAGTTCGACCGCACGTTCGGCGTATTCGGCGGTGCGGGGATCGTCCGCGCGAACGGTCGGGGCGGGCCGAGCCGTGAGGACGATCCGTGGCTCGGCGAGCGCGACCCCGACGCCACCGTAGAGGCGCTCGCGGGCGAGCGAGAGGCTCTGGAACCCGAAGTGGAGCCGCGCGCCGGCCGTGACCTTCGCCATTGGCGACCCCTCGGTCCGTCTGCGAAAGTCGGTTACGATCGGTCGCCGAGGACGTGCGCCGCCGCATGGTCCGCGCCGTTCTCGTAGGCCGGCGATTCGAGCGGCTGACTGACCGCCCGGACGACGTGGGCGGGTGAGTGTTCGACCTGAAATCCTTCGATTCCTGTGCGCTCGATGACTCGCGAGACGCCGTGTTGTTCGTCGGTGAACGGGTAGACGATACAGGGCGTGCCGGCGACCGCGGCCTCCATCACGGTCGAGTAGCCCGAACACACCACCTTGTCGGCCGCCCGTATATGGGGGAGGAGTGCCGGAACACACTCCCAGTCCGGTCCGCCGACGAACGTCACCTCGTGGCCTGCGTCTCGGAGCCGAGCCGCGAGATCGTCGTATCCGGTCGAGTACGCGCTCGGCACCACGAGGACGTCGGTCTCGACCGGCTTTCGTTCCTGCTCGTCGGCCGGAGCGTCGAGCGCGATCGGTGGAACACGCGTCACGCCCGGCGGGTCGCCGGGATCAGCGGGCCAGATCGACGGATAGAGAAACGCCTCGGCGGCGAACAGCTGGTGGCGGTTGAGCAGCCACGTGAACCCCTGCTCGATGACCGCGTCGTAGTACGCCGAGGCGTTGTGGGTGCAGACGAACAGCCGCGTGTCGGCGAACTCGGCCGCCATCGCGGCGAACATGTCGTCGGTGACGAGCGCGTCGGGCTGCTCGCGCCGGAGCCAGCCCACGTAGTCGTACACCCGCCGCGCGCTGCTCGGCAGGCTGTTCGTGAGGACGTGGCCGAGCGAGCCACCCTGATAATCGCCGATGAAGTCGACGGGGGCGGGTTCGAACTGTTCGTACCCGTTGTACTCGATGAAGCGTGCGCCGTGACCGCCGCCGGCGAGCGTGACCGTCGCACCGCGGGCTTCGAGCGCCCGTGCGACCGCCAGCATCCGGGTCGCGTGACCCGCTCCCTCGGGGTAGTGGGCGACGGCCACAGTGGGTTGCATTGCCCGTTCCTGCCACCGGCGGCCACAAAACCTGTTCGACTCGGTTCCACTCCCGCGTGAAGCGGCAAGCAATCGTCCCGCCACCCGAAGTTAAGCCGCTGGCCACCGAGGCGAGTGTATGAGTCAACAGTCGAAATCGCCCGAGGCCGCCAGTGACGACGAGCCCCAGGACGACCCAGAACGACGAACGCCCGACGATCTTCGGAGCCGCGAAGTCACGGACGGCCCCGAGCGCGCACCCCACCGGGCGATGTTCCGGGCGATGGGGTTCGACGATACGGATCTCGACTCGCCGATGGTCGGCATAGCGAACCCCGCCGCCGACATCACGCCGTGTAACGTCCACCTCGACTCGGTCGCCGAGAGCGCCATCGAGGGCGTCGACGCCGCGGATGGAATGCCCATCGAGTTCGGCACGATCACGATCTCCGATGCGATCTCGATGGGCACGGAGGGGATGAAGGCCTCGCTGGTGAGCCGGGAGGTGATCGCCGACTCCGTGGAGCTGGTGGCCTTTGGCGAGCGGATGGACGCCCTCGTCACGGTCGCGGGCTGTGACAAGAACCTCCCCGGGATGATGATGGCCGCTATTCGTACTGATCTCCCGAGCGTCTTCTGCTATGGCGGATCGATCCTGCCCGGCGAACACGGAGGCCGAGAAGTCACCGTCCAGGACGTCTTCGAGGGCGTCGGCACGTACGCCGAGGGCGAGATGAGCCGCGAGGAGCTGGACGACCTCGAACGCAACGCCTGCCCCGGCGCGGGGTCGTGCGGTGGAATGTTCACTGCGAACACGATGGCCTCGATCGCGGAGGCGATCGGCCTCGCGCCGCTCGGGAGTGCGAGCCCACCAGCCGAGAGCGACGAACGTGGCGAGGTCGCCCGCGAGGCCGGCGAGATCGCGCTCGATGCGGTCGCCGAGGACCGCACACCGTCGGACATTCTGACGCGGGCGAGTTTCGAGAACGCGATCGCGCTCCAGGTCGCGATGGGCGGCTCGACGAACGCCGTGCTCCACATCCTAGCGATGGCCGCCGAAGCGGACATCGATCTCGACATCGACACGTTCGACGAGATCTCCCGTCGGACGCCGAAGATCGTGAACCTCCAGCCGGGCGGCACGCGCGTGATGAAGGATCTCCACGACGCCGGGGGCGTCCCGGTCGTCGTCCGCCGGCTCGTCGAGGGCGGGTACATGGACGGCGATGCGATGACCGTCACCGGGCGCACGATCGCCGAGGAGTTGGAGGAACTCGATCTGCCCGCCGACGAGTCGATCGACGCCGACTTCCTTCGACCCGTTGCGGACCCGTTCTACGAGGAGGGAGCGATTCGTATCCTGAAGGGAAATCTCGCGCCCGACGGCGCGGTCATCAAGGTCACGGGCGAGGAGGGCCTCCGACACGAGGGTCCCGTGCGAGTGTTCGAACGCGAGGAGGGTGCGATGGAGTACGTCCAGGAGGGCCACGTCGACTCGGGCGACGTGCTCTGCATCCGCAACGAGGGGCCGAAGGGCGGGCCGGGGATGCGCGAGATGTTGGGGGTCACGTCGGCGGTTGCGGGCCAGGGCCACGCCGAGGACGTCGCGCTCTTCACCGATGGACGCTTCTCGGGGGCGACGCGGGGCTTCTCGATCGGTCACGTCGCACCCGAGGCCTTCGACGATGGGCCGATCGCCGCGCTGGAGGACGGCGACCGAGTGACGATCGACGTCGCCGAGCGGGTCCTGGAAATCGACCTCACCGACGAGGAGATCGAATCCCGCCTGACCGAGCGCGAGCGACCCGACCCCGACTACACTTCTGGCGTGCTCGCGAAGTACGGGGTGATGTTCGGTTCGGCGGCCGATGGCGCGGTGACGAACCCCGGCGCGAAGCAGGAGTGAGCGAAGGCACCGATTCGTTGCTAATCGACCGGGCAAGAGGTTGCAGCCCGCAAGCGCAAGACGAGTGGTGCGATCTCTCGGGGTAGCGTGCTGGCTACCGGATTGTGCGAGAGCGGGTTTCTCGCGTCAAAGCGGCGCAGTCCTGGCGTCCTGCGTTCGTAGTCCGAAAGCCGACGGTTTTCGTCACCACGAAACGGTGAAGCCGTTTCGAACGACTTCGCTCAGGAGAACCGGTTTTAGACGGGGTTCGACCGAGCGTCGGAGGCGCGAGGAGGACTCCGTGTAAACAGTGGGTGTCTAAACGCCGCTGACCGTCGAACGATATTCGGAAAGGTGTTCGTGGGCTTCTTGGACGTTTTCGCGGGCGTCGCCGTCGATCTGGGCTTCGATCTCGTTGAGCGCGTTCTCCATCCGGGCGATCCGGCCGTGGTCGGGGCCGCGGTCGGCGTCGGCGAGGTCGTCGAGCTGCTCCGCGAGCCCGTCGATGCGCTCGCGCAGATCGCCGTCGGTGTCCCGTCTCGCGTCGGCCAGCAGCTCCCCGGCGGTCCGGAGTTGATCGCGTGTCATAGACGCTCTCCTCCCCGTACGGATAAAACGATTGTGTCGCGTGCAAATGATGCTTCAACTATAATTTTTGCTTAGATGTTTCGGCGGACAAACACATAAGTTTCGCACGCACGAAGGGGTGACGTCCTCATGATTGACGACACGCAGCTCGCGGAAAGCAAGGCAATCCACCGTCGGACGGGGACCACGTTCTATGTCGCGACACGGCTACTCCCCGAACGCGTCCGGCACGCCACGTACGTTCTGTACGCCTTCTTCCGCGTCACCGACGAGATCGTCGACGATCCGAACGGCCCGCCGCCGGACGTCCAGCGCACGGAGCTCGATCGCATCCGCGAGGCGGCGCTCGGTCGTCGAGAGACCGACGACCAGGTGCTCGCGGCGTTCAGTGAGCTCCGCGAGCAGTACTCGATTCCCGACGAGGTAGTCACGGAGTTCATCGATGCGATGGCGACCGACATCACGAAACGCCGATACGAGACCTACGAGGAACTCGAAACCTACATGGGCGGGTCGGCGGCCGCGGTCGGCGAGATGATGACCGCCGTCATGGATCCCGACGATCCAGAGACCGCGAGGCCGCACGCCCGCGCGCTCGGCGAGGCGTTCCAGCTCTCCAATTTCCTCCGGGACGTCGGCGAGGACATCGTCGAGCGCGACCGGATCTACCTCCCACAAACGACGCTCGACGAGCACGGCGTCTCGGAAGGGCAGATCGAGCGCCGCGAGACGGACGAGAACTTCGCCGCCGCGGTGGCGAGCGAGCTCGAACGCACCGAGGAGCGCTACCGCGAGGGCGTCGCCGGGATCAAGTACCTCCCAGACGACTGCCAGTTCCCCGTCCTCCTTGCCGCCGTGCTCTACGCCGACCACCACCGGCTGATCCGCGCGCACGACTACGACGTGCTCTCGACGACGCCCGAGCTGAGCACCACGCGAAAGCTCTCCCTACTCGCACGCACCCGATGGCACTGGCTCTGGAACAAGGACCCCGAAGCGGTGTTCGCGAAAGTGAGTACCGTGCCGATGCCGGGCGCGACGCGGCCGGATTCGGGGGTTGGCGAGCCGCGCCCGATGGGCTGAGCCGTCGGCACTTTTGGCGTCGAATCTCAGTCGAAACCCAGAACGGCTGCTGTGCCGAACACAGTCAGGATCGTGAGTCGGCAATCGAGCCGACGGCGAAATCGAACCGATCGGTTTTGAGTAGACCACCAGCGAGAACGAGCGCGAGCGCCACTGGAATCCAGTTGCCGAAGTAGGCGTTGATCCCGCCCCAGAGTACGACGAAGCTCACGAGATCGTCGAGCATGAACCCACACTCGTCGAGCCGAGCGCGTAGCGCCGTGCGATCGAAGGTGAGATCGAGCACGAATACTGTAACTGTGGCCGACAGCACCCATCCCAAGTAATTCGAGACGGGAACGCCGTAGTAGACCCCCTCACCGTAGCTCCAGAAGCCGATCGCGACCGCGCCTGGATCGAGCACGAGATCGACGAGGAGCACCGTCGCGATCACCACGACGAGTCGGATGGCACGCCGTCTGGCTGCGTCGCCGAGCACGAGAAGACAGAGCAGGTAGCTGTTCAGGACGAGCGGGAGAAAAAAGACCGGCAGGCCGAGCGGAACCCCCGCCAGCATCGGCCCGAGCGCGATGGTGTACTCGAAGGTGCCGTACGGCCACCCTGTCGTCACCCCGATCAGCTCGATCCCGAAGGCGTAGGCGACGAGCACAGCGAGACCGAGCGACGCCCGGCGATCGAGCACCGGCACGAGTCCCGCCACGAGGGGGAGGCGCATCACGACCGTTCCGAGCAGGATGAGAGCGGGGTTGTAGCGCAACGGCGGGCCGACGAGGGCCTCGGCGCTCGCGAGAAGAAGGACTGCGCCGACGATCGGGAACACGACCGCGATGGTGAATCGGTTGTCGGCCACCAGATCGTCGAGTCGCGCTTCGATCCGTCGGCGGGTCGCTGTCTCAGCCGCCATAGATCAGGGTCCAGATCCCGCCGAGGGTCATGATCGTTCCGACGAGCGTGTTCACCGCGGGATACCACCAGTACGCGCGCTCGACCGCGACCGACGACCGTGCGATCGAGAACACCAGAACGGGGTACGCGAGCAGGAGCAGGGTGAAGAACGGGTGGACGACGAAAAACAGGATCGCCGCCGCGAGCCAGCACGCCCCACAGTAGGCGTAGGTTCGGCGTTCGCCCAATGCTGTGGCGGTTGTCCGGATGCCTGCCTCGCGATCGGGCTCGATGTCGGGGATCGCGGAGAAGGTGTGCATCCCCATCGTCCAGAGCCAGCCACCGAGTACGGCGGCGAGCGGCGGCACGGCGTCAGCGACGGCGATGTAGCCGACCACCCCTGGGAGGACGTACAGCCCGTTCGAAACCGAGTCGAGCGGCGGAGTCGTCTTGAATCGGAAGGGTGGCGCGCTGTACGCGACCGCGAGGAAGCCGAAGACGGCGAACGCCGCGAGTTCGCTCGGGGGGAGGACGGGAACGAACGCCAGCCCGAGGAGGCCGCTCGCGAGCACCGCCCAGAGCACGCCCTGATCGCCCGAGTAGCGCACCTCCCGGTCGTCCTTCTTCGGGTTTTCGGCGTCGATGTCGGCATCGAAAACGTCGTTGACGCCGTAGAGGAAGACGTTGGCGGGGACGAGGAAGTACGCAAACAGCGCGACGGCGACGGGTGAGAGGACGTCGGTGGGCGCGTCGGCGGCGTAGACCACGCCGACGATCACCGGACCGGCGAGGTAGAGCCAAAAACGCGGGCGTGAGAGCCGGAGGAGGTAGCCCAACCATGTGGATTCGGGCGGCGCGAGCGCTCCGAGCCGGTCGACCGTCCGGCGGACGCGCTCGCCGACGCTCATCGGTGGTCGTCGATCACGGCGTTCGCGGCGTGCTCGCCGCTGATCAGACACATCGGGACGCCGATCCCCGGTGTGGTGTACGAGCCGGTGAAGTAGAGGTCCGGGACGGCTTCGGAGCGATGCGGCGGTCGGAACAGCGCGGTCTGGCGGAGTGTATGGGCGAGACCGAGCGCGGTCCCCTGGCGGCTGTTGTAGCGCTCGGCGAAGTCCGAGACCGAGAAGGTTTCCTCGACCACGATCCGGTCTTCGAGATCGACGCCGGTGTTCGCGGCGATGTCGTCGAGCACGGTCTCGCGATAGCGCTCCCGTGTTTCGGGCGAATCGTCGAGGCCTGGCGCGATCGGCACGAGCGCGAAGAGGTTCGAGTGACCGTCGGGCGCGACGGTATCGTCGGTCTTCGAGGGGACACAGAGGTAGTACGCCGGATCGTCGGGCCACGCCGGCTCGTCGAAGATCTGAGCGAAGTGGCCGTCCCAGTCAGTCGGCAGCACGAGAGTGTGATGCGCGAGCGGGTCGACATCACCCTCGACGCCGAGATAGAGGAGGAAGGCGGAGGGCGCGAGCGTGCGATCGTCCCAGTAGCTCTCCGAGTACTGGCGCTCGTGTTCGGGCAGGAGCTCCTGCTCGGTGTGTGCGTAATCGGCATCGCTGACGACCGCATTTGGGCTGTGGGTTCCCGCCACGGTGTCGACGAGGAACTCGCCCCGCCGCCTGGTGATCTCGGTGACCTCTGCGCCGGTCTCGAACGTGACACCGAGCTCCCGGGCGAGATCGGCGATTCCGTCGACGACGCCGCCGAACCCACCCTCCGGGTAGTACACGCCGAGGTTGAAATCGACGTGACTCATCATGGTGTAGAGCGCGGGCGTGTTCTTCGGCGACCCGCCAAGGAAGACGAGGGTGTACTGCATGATCTGCTGGAGCTTCGGGTGCTCGAAGTAGTTCGAGACGTGCCCCTCCATCGAGCGGAGCAGGTTCAGCCCGACCGGCGCGGATCGAAACACCTCGCTGTCGACCCAGTCCCGCAAGCGGGGGCGATCAGTGTAGACGAACCGCTCCATCGCGGCCTCGTAGGTCGACTCGCTCTGGGCCAGGTAGTCGTCGAAGGCTTCGGCCGCGCCGTCCTCGTAGGATTCGAACGTCGCCCGGACCTGATCCATATCGGGTGTGAGATCCACCCGGTCGCCGTCCTTGAAGAACACGCGGTAGTGGGGATCGAGACGGGAGAGACCGTAGTAGTCGGTCGGCTCTCTCCCGAAGTGACCGAAAAATCTCTCGAAGACGTCGGGCATCATATACCACGACGGTCCCATGTCGAACCGGAAGCCCTCGGTCTCGAACTGGGAGGCGCGCCCGCCCAGTTGATCGTTCTTTTCGAGCACGGTGACGTCGGCCCCTGCATCGGCGAGATAGCACGCCGCCGACAGCCCGCCGAAGCCACTGCCGACCACGGCGATCGATCGCCCGGCGAGCGGGTCGTCCGACCCCACTCCTGTCGTACTCGTTCCGCCCGAGAGCGAATCCATGTACTCGTTCACACGGCCGCGGCGCATAAAAACCGCCGGACCCGCCGGCGTCGAGGGAGCCGAAGCGTTCGGTTCGTCCCGTCTCCGTCCGTCACTCTTCGAGCAATCGTTTCGTGGATGGCAGCAGTCGATCGGCGCTCGGTGGCTCGGCGAACCACGCGGCCCCGTTGAGTTCGCCTGGCTGGATCGCGATCGAGCCGCCCTCGTACTCGGCGTGAAAGAACGCGCGGAGCACGTGGAGACGCTCGTCGTACCCCTCACAGGTGGCGACCTCGTGGCGCAGGTGGTTCAGCCCCGTCGGCGAAGCCGCGATTCCCACCTCTTCGAGCAACTCTCGCCGGACAGTCGCCTCCATCGTCTCGTCGCCCTCCTGGCCGCCGCCAGGCACGCCCCACTTCGATCCGCCCCGTCCCAGGATGAGGAGCACGCGCTCCCGCTCGTCGCCGTCGACGGCCATCGACTCGGTGAGTTCGGGTAGTCGTTCCGGGGGCCGATGGACGAGCGCGTACGCACTTCCGATGTAGCCGGTAGTGGACAGTTCGCTCCACTCCTCGAACTCATCGGCGTCCGGTGTATCGTGGCGCTCGCGGACGGGCGCTTCGCCGAAGCGATCGAACAGCCGATCGCGACGGCGCTCGATTTCGTCGAGATTGATCTCTCGATGGGTCATGAACCCGATCCAGCAGCCAGCACGTCTTGAGTCCGTCGAGACGATCGACGCCTCTCCCGCCGGACGATGGCCGACGATCAGCGGTCGATGCCGCCGGGACGGAAACGGGTATCGGGTTGCCGGCTTCACTGAGTGTATGGACGACACCACCGCACTCGTTACCGGCGCCAGTCGCGGGATCGGCGCGGCACTTGCGCGACGGTTCGTCGCCGAAGGCGCACACGTCGTCGGCTGTGCGCGCGACGCCGACGCGCTCGAAACGCTCGCCGAGGAGATCCGAGCGGGCAGCGACGACACGGACGACGCGAACGGCGGGATCACCGTCCAGCGCGCGGACGTCCGTGACGAGTACGACGTCGAACGTCTCGTGGAGACCGCCGCCAGAGCTGGTGAAAGCGACGGGATCGATCTCGTGGTGGCGAACGCGGGCGTCTATCACGGTTCGGCGGGCGAAACGCCGCTCGACGAGGAGAGCTACGCCGCTGTCGACGAGCATCTCCGGACGAACGCCCGTGGCGTTTTTTCCACCGTCCGAGAATCGCTTCCCCACCTCGCAACCAACGGCCGCGTACTGGTGCCCTCGGGATCAGTCGCCCGGGAAGCACGGTCCGGCATGGGTTCGTACGCCGTCTCGAAGGCCGCGGCGGAGGCGCTCGCGCGCGGGTTCGCGGTCGAGATCGACCAGTCCGTGGGCGTCGTCGATCCGGGTCAGGTCGCGACTGATCTCGCGGGCGATCAGGGACGTGATCCCGAGGAGATCGCCGAGATGTTCGTCTGGGCGGCGACTGTCATCGAGCCCGACGATCTCGACGGCGAGATCCTCGACCTCCGCGCGTGGCGGCAAGCGACTCGCTGAGACGGTAGTCCTAGTGGTGAGTGGTCGTCCGCCACCCGACGGGCATATTAACGACCAACACCTCGTTGCTAATCGAATGGGTATCAACGAGACAGACGATGGTGTTGAATTCGGGTCAGTCCCGTGGCTCGGCATTGCCGGAACGGGCGCGCTCGTGTGCCTCTCGGTCGTCGGGGCGACGGCGGGCCTCTGGAAAGTGCTCGTCGTCGGCTGGGTCGCGTTCGCCGCGATGGCCGGCGGGGCACTCGTGGGATCACGCTCGGCGACCGCCGACACCCACGCGGAGCGGTTGGTCTGGGGGTACGGTCTCGCGAGCGGCGCGATGGTCACGAGTGCCGCCGTCTTCCTCGTCCCGCAGGCGATCGGGTACGACCCGAAGATCGGCGGGTTCGGGATCGCCGCCGGGCTGCTCGCGGGCTACACCGGCCACACCGTCGGCCACCGATTCGCCCACCGTGATCTCCCCATAGAAACCACGACCGCCCAGCTCACCGCGCATTCGCTGACGGCCGGGATCGTCATCGGGACCGTCTACACGCTGCTGCCCGATCTCGGCCTCCTGCTGGGACTCGGAATCGTCTCACATAAGGGACCTGCGGGCTACGCCGCCGCACAGCGGCTCCAGCGGCGCGACATGCCGGTCGGGATGGTCGTGCTCCCGGCGGCCGGGGTTGGGGTCGCGGCGCTCCTCGCGGGGTTGCTCCAGCCGCCGTCGTCGATGGCGGTCTCGGCCGCGGTCTTCGGGTTCGCCGCCGGACTCTTCCTTCACGTCGCGATGGACTTCCTGCCGGAGTGTGAGGTCGGTGGCGAAGTCGGTGAGGTAGCGGCGCTCACCGGCGACGACCACGCGCTGCTCGACCGCCTCCGGGTTCACGCGGTGGCGAGCACCGCGGTCGGCGCGGGGGCAGTGTTTCTCGCGTGGCTGGCGCTCGCCGCCTGACGCGTCGCGCCGGTCTCCAGTCGATTCCGGCCTGGTTCCGATCTCGTGTCGAATGACCGACGGAAGGGGAAGTGTTTTGCTATTCAGTACCATACCGTCACGCATGGGCGTCATCGCCGAGTTCAGTCTCGCGCCGGAGAAACTCTCGTTCGCGACGGCGCTCTCGGCCGCACCGTCGGTCGAGTTCGAAATCGAGCGGGAGTACGGGACGCGCTCGGCAACGCCGGTCGCGTTCTGTTGGGCGCGCGGTGACGATCTCGCGACGTTCGATCGCGGACTCGAACGCGACGAGACCGTGACCGACATCCAACGGCTGAGCGAATCGGACGACCGACGACTCTATCGCGTGCGACTGACTGGCACAGCTCCCGTCATGACTTACGACGCGTGGATCGATCTCGGGGCAGCCCGCCTCGAAATGTGCTACACCGACGGACGATGGCACACAAGAATGCGGTTTCCCGATCGCGAAGCACTGACCACGTTCAGTGGGTTCTGTGACGAGCACGGACTCGAGTTCCGACTCGACCGACTGTACGACACCGATCCCAGCGACGGACCACCGCGGGATCGGCTCACGTCCTGCCAGCGCGAAACCCTCCAGTTGGCCCACGAACGCGGCTACTTCGACATCCCACGTCAGGCCACTCTCGGCGACCTCGCCGAGGATCTCGGTGTCTCGAACCAGGCTGTTTCCGAACGGCTCCGTCGCGGCTGTGCGCGGCTCGTCGGCGATCTGTTCGGCTAAAGGTGCTTGCTATGTCATCGCGAATCGTTTAGTCGAGCGATTGCCTATCGGCGGTCGGGGATCGTCCTTCGGGGCGGGTTCCGTTGCGTGGCATCGCATACTCGACCGCCCCACCGTTTTCGTCCCCCATCGTGCCCGGAATCGGCCGAAATGGCAGTCTCTCAACCAGCGAACCATATGCTCTTGTTTCCGGCGTGTGTACCCAGAAGTGATGGTTTCTGATGGCGATTCCGCCCCTGACTTCACCGCAAAGCTCGCCGGCGACGAGCCGGCGGAATTCACGCTCTCGGAACAGTTCGGCGAGGCACCGCTCGTGCTCGCCTTCTTCCCGGGTGCGTTCACGCCGCCGTGTACCAACGAGATGGTGGCGTTTCAGGACGACCTCGACGCTCTTCGCGGGACCGGGGCGACCCTGTACGGGATCAGCGCCGACTCGCCGTTCTCCCAGGCCGCGTTCCAAGACGAACACGGTCTGGAGTTCGATCTCGTGAGCGACATGGATCGAGCGGCCATCGAGGCCTACGACGTGAGCCTCGACATCGACGATCTCGGGCTCCAGGGCGTGGCCGAGCGCGCGATCTTCGTCATCGACGGCGACGGGACGATTACGTACTCGTGGGTCGCCGACGATCCGACCAACGAGCCCGACTACGACGCGGTCCACGAGGCTGCCGAGGCCGCGGCGTAAGCTCGTACGAACGCCGACCCACAGCCGGCCGCTTTCTTCGGTACTCTCGGGTAGCTACAGCTCGATCTTCGTTTCGGGGTTTTCCAGCGACCAGAGCACCTCGGGAAGAAAGGCGTCGAGGTTGTCGATCACGCGGCGCTCGCTCACGTCGAGACCCTCGCAGTGTTCTTCGGCCTCGTCGCGTACCGTCACGCGGATCTCACCGTTCTCGTAGTGGACTTCGAGCGGGAACACCGAACACCGCGCGGGCTTCCAGTCGTGTTCGGCGTGGAGCGAACACAGGCCGTCCTCGCCGAGGAAGTAACACGCCGCGCCGTCGTCGCCAGTGTGGTCGTCTCTGTCCTTTTGCTCACGGCGGACGAACTGCTCGCCGTGGGCGGTCGTGGTGGCGTCGTTCAGGTTCGCGCGTTGGGCGAGGCCGAGGAGATCGTGATCGTAGAGCAACACGCCGTGGCCACAGCACCACGTACACGAGTCGACGCACTCGAAGGTGAGGTCGGGATCGAACGCCACGACCGCCTCACAGCCGGGATGGACCTCGACGCGGCGTGGCTCGTTCACGAACGAGATCCGTGCTGTGGCGGACAAAGGCTTTCGGTCGGCGTCACGCCGGTCGTTCGCGACCGTTTCACCGAGAATTGGATCCCTGTCGGGAGTCGCGAGGCGGGCACACCAGCCATCGCCGGCAACCGAATCTTGAAGCCTGGCCGCAAACACGTCTCTCGGGATGCAACAGATCACCGTGGATGGCACGACGGTCCCCGCACTCGGCTTCGGCACGTCGGGAATGGACACCGACGACGAGCGGTATCGGGCCGTCTCGGCCGCGCTCGACGCGGGCTATCGCCACGTCGACACCGCACAGATGTACGAGAGCGAATCGGCGGTCGGCGACGCGATGGGTGATTCCGGAATCGACCGCGAGGAGGTGTTCGTCACCACGAAGCTGTTGGGCGAGAATCGCGCCCACGACGCGGTGATCGAGTCGACCCGCGACAGCCTCGACCGCCTCGACACCGAGTACGTCGATCTCCTCCTGATCCACTCGCCCGATCAGGAGGTGGCTCACGAGGAGACCCTTGACGCGATGAACGAACTCGTCGAGGAGGGAACGGTGGAGAACATCGGTGTCTCGAACTTCTCGGTCGAAGAGACGCGCGCGGCGATCGAGCACTCCGATGCGCCGATCCTCACGAACCAGGTCGAGTACAACGTCCACGAGCGCCGGGACGACCTGCTCTCGCTCTGTCTCGACGAGGACGTGATGCTCACCGCCTACAGCCCGCTCGGGGTCGGCGATTGCCTCGACAACGAGGTGGTCACGGGGATCGCCGACGACCACGACAAGACGGCCGCCCAGGTCGCGATCCGGTGGCTGCTCCAACAGCCGCTGGTGTCGCCGATCCCGATGTCATCGAACCCCGAGCACGTCCGGGCGAACGCCGACGTGTTCGACTTCGAACTCACGGACGACGAGATGCGCGATCTGTTCGCCATCGGCGGCGATCTCGACGACGATCTCGCTGGGAAACTCGGACTGTAGTCGGTTCGTGACGGCGAACGGTTCTTAGCTGTACCCACGCCAGCGATGACCGCACTCGGTACATTTGAAGAATCGCGTCGGCGGCTCGTCGGCCGAGCCGGTCTGCTTGATGGTGTACCACGCACGATCGTTGCCACAGTCGTCGCACTCGACCTCGGCGGTGGGTTTGCCCTCGTCGGCGGCGTCCTCGCTGGTTTCGATCACGTCGTCGGTGGTCTGGGATTCGGTGCTCACGAACGCCGCTGCGCGCTCGCCGTCCTTCGGGACGCGCTCGCCACAGTCGGCGCACACCATCTCGTCGCCGTCTGCGTGCATCATCGATCCGCACTCGTCGCAGAACTGCATGCGGGGGTCCACGGGAGCGACCGTGAAAAGCACCCGGACAGCGGCCCAGTGGGATCGTTCTCGTCGTCGGCGTCCCCGGGTCGATGACGTCGAACGACTCAGCCGTGGCCCCCGAGAACGGCGTTCACGGCCGCTCCGGTGAGGAGGATGAACATGCTCGCGTACACCCAGATCAGCACCGAGAGCACCACACCGAGCACCTCGTAGGCCTCCTGCGTGATCGCGTAGGTGGCGTAGAGCTGAAAGATGACGTGAAAGAGTGCCCAGCCGATCGCGGCCACCACCGTGCCAGGGAGCACGTCGCGGGGCGTCACTTCGACGTTCGGAAACACGTAGTACAGCGGGAAGAACACGACCGCCAGCACGACCACGAACAGCAGCGGGTTGGCGAGCCGGGCGAGCGGCCCCAGCGGCACTACCGCGACAATCGCCCCGACGACCACCGACGCTGCGAGGCCACCAGTCACCGCGAGCACGGCCACGACGCCGTCGCCGAACTGTCGCCCGAGCGAGTCGTGAGTCGGAGCGTCGTAGATCGTCGCGAAGGCGATGTCGAGCCCGCGGAAGATCCTGAACAGGCTCCAGACCAGCGCACCAGCACCCAACACCACCAGTCCTGTTCGATCCGCCGCGCCCGTGATGGCGTTCGCGAGCAGCGCCCGCGCCCGCGGCGTGAGATACGGCTGTGTCAGTTCGACGAGATAGTCGACGCCGGCCTCGCCGCCGACCGCCGAAACCACGACGAGCGAGAGCAAGGAGACGGGAACCAGCGCGACGAACACGTGGTATGCGAGGCTCCCCGCGAGAAAGGGCACGTAGTTCCCGGTCACGTGACGAACGATCCGGCGGACAGTCGCGGCTGCGGCGGCGAGTCGCTCGTTCATGATCGGCGTTCCGACAGCGAGCCGTCACACCGAGCGACGACGATTCTCTGACCGGACACGGTACACCCGCTACGAGGAGCACGAGGATATACTGTGGGCCGGCACGTCACGGGACGGGCGATCGCACCGCTGTTCCCGGGCTCGATTCGGGGAGTGAAAGTGAAAATTGCCGTGGACCGTTCGAGACCGTGTCGGGACCGTCAGTCGTCGGTTCGGGCGTGAGCGTGGGTGTAGACGAACTCCCGGAGGAGTTTCGCTCCGAGCGCGGCCGCCTGGCCGTCGTCGCGGTCGTTCACCTCGACGAGATCGAACCCCACGGTCGACGGCGCGACCGATCGGACGACGGATCGGAGCTCGCGCGGTTCGAGCCCGAACGGTTCCATCGTGCCGGTCCCCGGTGCGAATCCGGGATCGGCGGCGTCGATGTCGACGCTACAGTAGACCGAAGTCCCGTCGTCGAAATCCGGCTCCCAGTCGGCCACGTCGCCGGGCGGGACCACCGTGACGTCGTCGCGGTCGGCGCGCTCCCACTCGGCTTCGCTGCCGGCGCGCGCGCCGAGGACGACGGCTCGATCGGCGATATCGAGCACGTGACGCGTGACGGTGGCATGGCTGTACTCGTCGCCCGCGTACGACTCCCGGAGATCGAGGTGGGCATCGAGACAGACGAACACGTCGGGCTCGGTCGCGCGCACGCCCGCGACGCTCACCGTGTGTTCGCCACCCACGAGCAGCGGGATGGCTCCGTCGTCGGCAGCGTCGCCGAGCAACCCCATGAGGAAGTCGAGATACTCCGTGACGTCCGTGAACGTGTCGAGATCGCCGGCGTCGTGGACGCCGAGGGCCGAAAAGCGGCGATCAGTTCGTCGATCGTAGTCGTCGAACGTTTTCGCGAACTGGCGCACCCGGCGGGGACCGAAGCGTGCGCCGGGCTGAAACGTGGTCGAGCGGTCGAGCGGCGCGCCGACGAGGACGTAGTCGGCGTCGTCCCGTTCGGCGCTCGCGTCGGGGAACACCGCAGTCCTCAGACGATCTTTCGCTGCTCGTCCATCTCGAGATACTCGATCTCGTCGTCGGGCGCGAGGTCGGCGTCGCCGGTCTTGATCGTGAACGTCTCGTAGGTGTCGAGCGCCATCACCTGGGAGACGTCGTCGGACTCGACACTCACGACCTGGCCCTGCTTTCGGTGGATGATCGGGACCCAGACCTTCGCGTCGACGGGTTGGGTGAAGTTGCGCTTGTTCCCGTCGAAGACGCCCGTGCCCTCGACACGGGCCTTCGCGCTGCCGTGCTTGCCCGGTTTCGCCGTGCTGTACGCCGTGATCTTGCACGGCGCGTCGTCGATCATCACGTAGCTACCCTCGCCGAGGTCGCGCACCTGCGTCTGCTCTCTGGCCATAGCCGTGATTGCTAACCCGGCAGTATAAACGGTTTGGAAGCAGCCCTGTCGTTCCCCGATGGCCGCTACTCGGTCGTGTGTGCTTCGATCACCCGACCGACCCGTTCGAGCCCCTCGTCGAGCTCGTCGGCCGGGAGCCCGAACCCGATCCGAAACCGGTCGTCGAACCCGAAGACGTCGCCCGGTGCGAGCACCACGCTCTCTTCTTCGACCACCGTCCGGCAGAACTCGCGGGCGTCCGTGAACCCCGATGGAACCGTCGGAAACCCGTTGACGCCGACGGGGTCGTGCCAGTCGAGACCGTGTTCGTCGACGAACTCCCGGACGACCTCGTGGTTCCGGCGGGCGTGCTTGCGGTTCTCGTCGAGGATCGTCTTCTCCTGCTCGCCGAGGGCCTGGCGCGCGATATGCTGGCCGAAGATCGAAGGCGAGATCGTGGTGTAATCCTTCCAGCGTCGCGCCGCATCGGCGATCTCGGGCGGGCCACACAGCCAGCCGAACCGGAGGCCGGCGAGGCCGTAGGCCTTGGTGAGACTCGTCGTACTGATCCCCCACTCACCGAGACTCGCGACAGGAGGAAGGGGATCGTCGGCGAGCAGCCGGTACACTTCGTCACAGAGGAGGTAGGCGTCGTTGTCGGCCGCGAGATCGTAGAGCGCCTCGATCCGCTCGCCCGAGTGGTATCGTCCGGTGGGGTTGTTCGGGTTGTTGCAGACCACGAGTCGTGTGTCGGGTTCGATCGCGTCGGCGACCGCATCCACGTCAAGGCGCCAGTCCGGCGGCGTGAGTTCGACGCGAGTGACATCCGCGATCGCCTCGGGAAGCGCGTAGAGGGACTGGTAGGTCGGGGTCACGACCACCGCGTGATCGTCAGGGTCGAGCGTCGCGAGGACAGCGAGCAGATTGGCCTCCTGCGTGCCACAGGTAAAGAGGAGGTCGTCGGCCGAGCGGTCGTAGCGGTCGGCGACCTGTGCCCGGAACTCGGGGTCGCCATCGGTCGGGATCACGTAGCCGAGCTCGCCGGGATCGGTGTCGAACCGCGAGGAATCGAGGCTCCGGATACCGCTTTCGGCGAGCATGATGTCGGCGTCGTGTTCGTGCTCGTCGAACCAGCGTTCGAGCGTGAACGGTTCGATCTCCATATCACGACATCGACGAGCAGCGGCAAAAATTCGAGGGATGACGACCGCCCCATGAGACGACGATCGGTGCGAGCGATCCTCGGCAGGGGGTTAGTGTTTTTAATCCCGGGTGGCGTACCGGGCCGCATGAGATGTGTGATCGTCGGGTACGGTCGCGTCGGGATTCGGACCGCACAGATCCTCGCCGAAGAGGGCCACGACGTTCTCGTGATCGACAACGATCCGGCGAAGGTCGAACGCGCCCGCGAGGCGGGCTTTGCGGTCATCGAGGGCGACGGCGCGACCGACGATGTCCTCGCCGAGGCTGACCTCGACACTGCCGATGCGGTCGGCGGACTCACGGGCGATCCCGAGACCAACTTCACGGTGTGTACGGCCGCGAACGAGCGCGGCTGTCGCACGGTGTTACGGATCAGCGAGGAGTTCAGCGAGGCGGTCTACCAGCAGTACAGCGAGGGCGTCGACGAGATCGTCTACCCAGAGCAGTTGGGAGCCGCAGGGGCAAAGACCGCACTCCTCGGGGGCGATTTCAACGTCCTCGCCGACATCACCGAGAAGCTCGCGGCGACCACGCTCACCGTTCCCGAGGGATCACCGGCGATCGACGAACGCGTCGTCAGTCTCGACGTCCCGGAGGGTGTGCGGATCTACGCCCACGGTCGGGCGGGCGAAGCGATGGATATCCCGTTGCCGCGAACCGCGATCGAGGCCGGCGACCAGCTCGCGGTCGTCGCCGAACCGGACGCCGTGAGCGTCGTCCGCGACCGGCTCCGCGGGGACACAGGCGAGGCCTAGCGAGTCAGTCGATCGAAGACAGCGTCGAAAGAGCACGAGGAGGGGAGGGCGTCGCAGCGGGAACCGTCGCCGGGCGCGCGAGTGGGAGGATGGGGGGATTCGAGGCCGTCGGCGCGCCCGGATAGATCGACGATCGGTTGATACTTAAATCTGCGTCAGACATCCGCGTGACGAACGCCAGATCGGGGTCGTGGCAGCCTTGCGCCACCGCCGGCTCCCCCGGCACATCCTGCTTAGACGTCGTATTGGTCCAGCTGCGTGCGGGTCGACTGGCCGGTGAGTTCGTCGAAGTCGGTGCCCTCTTCGAGCGCGGTCTCCTTTTTGACGCGGTAGTTGCCACCGTCGGTGACGTAGCAGTCGCCCGGATGGAAGAAGTACCACGCTTCGCGGTCGAACCGTACTCCGATACGGGGTTTCGCGCCGAAGTTTTGGGCGAAGTAGACCAGCGCTTCGACCTCCTCGCCGGTGAGATAGATCGGGTCGCCCGCGGAGGATTTCGCCTCGATCGCGAAAAAATCACCGTCGTTACCGGCGAGCACGTCGGGGAGCTCGCGGTCGGTCGCGCTGCCGCTCGCCGGCGCGCGCATCACCGCGAACCCGGCATCGTCGAGCTCGTTGACGAGTTCGCGCTCCCGACGATCGCCCTTGGCGTTGCTCACGTTCCGTGATCCCAGCTTCCCATGTACTCCGTCTGTTCGTCGGAGAGTTCGTCGATCGCGAGCCCCTCGGCGTCGAGTTTGATCTCGGCGACCTCACGGTCGAGATCGTCGGGAACGTCGTGGACGCCCGGCTCGTACGCTGCCCCGCTGAGTTCGCGCACACAGACTGCCTGGACGCCGAAGCTCTGGTCCATCACCTCGACCGGGTGGCCGAGCGCGACCGGCGCGGCGAGGTTGACGAGTCGGCCCTCGGCGAGCACGTTCAGCCGCGTGCCGTCGTCGAGTTCGTACTCCTGAACCCCGGGCCGCACCTCACGGGTGCTCGCCGCGAGATCCGAGAGCCCGTCGAGGTCGATCTCGACGTCGAAGTGGCCCGCGTTCGCGAGCAGCGCGCCGTCGCCCATCCGCTCGAAGTGCTCGGCGGTGATGACGTCGCGGTTGCCGGTCGTGGTGACGAACACGTCGCCTTTCGCCGCGGCTTCGCTCATGGGAAGGACCTCGTACCCCTCCATGTGAGCCTCCAACGCGCGCCGGGGATCGACCTCGCAAACGACGACATGGGCGTTCTGGCCGGCGGCCTTCTTCGCGACACCCTGGCCACAGTAACCATACCCTGCGACGACGATCGTTTTCCCCGCAAACGAGAGGTTGGTGGTCATCGCGATCGCCGACAGCGCGGACTCACCCGTGCCGTGAACGTTGTCGAACAGCCGTTTCATCGGCGTGTCGTTCACCGCGAACACGGGGTACTCCAGCGCGCCGTCGTCGTCCATCGCGCGGAGGCGGTGGACGCCCGTCGTCGTCTCCTCGCACCCACCCACGATGGAGTCGATGAGTTCGGGATAGTCGTCGTGGATCGCGGCGACCATGTCCATCCCGTCGTCCACAGTAATCGTGGGCTCGTGGCCGATCACGGCCTCGATCGCGGCGTAGTAGGCGTCGTCGTCGACGCCGCGCTCGGCGTAGGAAGTGATCGATTCGTGGGCGTCGAGCGCCCGACTCACGTCGTCGTGGGTCGAAAGCGGGTTACAGCCTGTGATCGCGATCTCCGCGCCGGCGGCGGCGAGCGTCTCGGTGAGCACAGCAGTAGTGGCCTCGACGTGCATCGCCATCCCGATCCGCTCGCCCGCGAGAGGTTGTTCGGCCTCGAATTCCTCACGAAGCGCGCGCATGATCGGCATGTGCTCGCGTGCCCAGTCGATCTTCTGGCGGCCCGACTCGCGGGCGCTCTCGGGATCGTCGATACGGTCGGTGATCGGCGCGGCGTCGGTCATGGGTGAACCGAGAGCCAGCGCGCTCAAAACGCTACCGGACCCTACTTCGATAGTGTTCAGATAAGCTGGTTCCATGCGACGGCGAACGATCGCAACCACTCGTCGGCAGTTGCTGGATCGGCATGACTGAAACAGTTCGAGAACGAGGCGGTGCGTCGTTTTCCCTCGCGGAAGACACGTTCGACGCCGCTACGATTTCCATGCTGTTCGTCGCGGAAATCGAGGCCGTGGCGGCGGCAGGCTTCGTGTAGCGGTGTTGCACCGTCGACGAGAAACGTCGCCTGGCGAGGGCAAATAGTGCCAGTCCGGCAGCTCGACAGACGAACGACGCCGAAAGCAAGGTCGGTATCGATCCTGAGAGTCGTCCACGAACCGTGCGTGCGAAGGCGATCGCCCCGCCCATGACCGTGAAAAGGAAGCCGGCGTTGTCGAGTCCGACGGTTGGTGCGTAGAGTGGCACCAACGCGTCGATTGCGCCAACCGGAATGCCCGCGAACGTGACCAGGGCTGCGCCGGCAAACTGCACGGCGAACCCGTAACGATGCGCTACCCAGAGCCCGGCTGGTGGTAGCACCACGAGCGCGACGTTCGGAACCACATCGAAGTACGCGAATCCCTCCGATTGACGGGCGTCCGGTAACCACGTCTGCGGCGATCGTCGGCATCACGGTGTTGCTGGCATCCCAGGTCAGTCCGTGCAGTATGCGAAGGCCGATCGCGACCCAGATAGCGGTCACCCACGTGAACGAGAGGGTCGTAGCCACGAACGCGACAGCAGCTATCGCCTGGACGCCGCGCCGGCCGAAGCGGTCAAGCAGCCACCCGGCTATCGGCCGTGGCTGCAAAGGTGAACGTGCCGAACGCGAGGCCGATGAGCGACTCGCTTTGGGTGACCGTTTCCATATACACCGCAAACGTCGGATGGATCGCCGCGTAGCCGCTGCAGGCGAGAAACTGTGTCCCGCAACCGAGCAGGAAGGCACGCGTCCACAGCGGTGGCTCCTCGTCGGCGATGAATGCTGTCTTGAGCCGCCGTGTTAGCGCGCTACTCATTTCCTAGTCGTCAGCGCGGCTCGACCGTTTCGCGTGCTCCGGCGTGTCGGCTGCGACCTCATAGAGGGGGTTCGTCACCGTGCCGTGCTCGGTGGCGTGGGGACGACCGGGCGCGTCGTCGTAGCCGTAGTCGAAGATTCGGTTCCGGTTGAGGCTGAGCTTCGTGAACTCGGGCTGAAGCAGGTCGAAGAGCTCGAACCGTTCTTCCAGTTCGGGGAACTGCGACTGGTAGTCAAGTATCGTCTCCCGCGCGTGGGTCCAGAACTGATCTTCGGAGTACTCCTCGTGTTCCACGAGGAGGTCCGCGACGTATCGGAGCACACAGACGAACAGTCCACAGAAGATGAACTGACAGAGTCCCTCGGGGGGCTCCTTTCGGAGAACGTCGTGCATCTCATCTGCGAGCGCGTCCAGTTCGGGAAGCGGCCGGTCGCTCACGTTCACGTCGTCGGCGAAGTCCTTGACCGCGAGGCGGGATGGAACCGCGTCTTCAACGACCAGGATCGTGTTCTGTCCGTGCGGGGAGAAGACCGTACCGTAGCGATAGAGGAAGTGCAAGAGCGGCGGAAGCACAGTCTCGAAGAACTCCGCAAGCCACTCGTCGAGCGTGAGTCCCGACTCCGCGACGAGTTGCGAGACGTAGGGTTCGCCCTCGCCGTCGACGTGCATCAGCGCGGAGAGCGTGATGGCTTCTTCGTCATCGTCCAGGAACGTGTAGATCGACTCTCGCCAGACAGCGCCGAGCAGTTCGTGGTACTGGTAGGGCGAGCCCTCGATGTCGGTGAAATCTGAGTGGTCGTAGTTGACGCCCGCGATCTCACCCGGGAGGACGAGCCCCTGCTCTTGCAGGAACTCGTCTTCCTCGTAAATACCCTTGACGTACTCGGTGACGGTGGGAGCGAGTTCAGTCCGCTCCCCGGGGAGACCGCGCCAGACCAGGGTATTGAGGATCCGCATTGGGACTTTGACGTGGTGTTTCTCCTCGTTGTCGACGTTGACGAAGGTACGTACCGACTGCTGTGGCAGGTACTCGTCCGGTCCTTCACCGAGTGGCACGATGTCCTCGGCCGCGATGTGATCGGGGAACAGCGGGACGATACTGTTCTCCCACTGCCAGTCGTGCACCGGCAGGAAGTAGTAGGCGTCCGGGTCGAGGCCCCGTGCGGCCAGCCGGTCGCGGAACTCCTCGTAACGGGAACCGAGTTCGCGCCGGACGAGCGAGTCGTGATCGACGTTTTCCGTAGCGACGAAGGTCGCCTTTTCCTTGTAGATGGCGACCCATGAGAGCGTCACGGGGGTTTTCCGCTCGGGTGCGAACTGTTGGTAGTCGTCGTACCCCCAGCCGAGACGACCTTTGTTGTACGTGATCCAGGGGTGACCCTCCATCTCGCCCTCGAGTTCGGCATAGTCAAAGTCGAGTAGATTGACGTCGTCGCGGTTTCGCTTGCGTGCCTCGATGTGGGCGTCGGCGAGAAGCGTTCGCTTGTACTCGCGAACGAGGTTCCCCTCAGTCAGACCGTCGAGATCAGTGGTTTCGCCGAGATCGTGAACGAGTCCGAGCGGATCCGTGAACGCGGTCCAGTCGTCGCTCCCGTCGCGACGTTCGACGGTGTCGCCGTAGACGTGGAGGCCGTCCATCAACCGCTCCGTCGCTTCGAATCGGTACGATGCCTCGCCGAGGTCGAAGCGGTAGGTAGCAGGCTCGTCGTCGACATTGACCTTTCGAGGTGCGATAATCTCTTCGTACGTGAACTCTTCGAGCATCTTCGTGAGGAGCCGGGATTCGACCGTCTCCCACGTTTCGCTGTCCAGTGCGTGCCGTCGTATCGTGTCGTTCGGATCCATCGTTAATTGTCGTTGGTGGGAGTTGCTTCGCTCCCGGGCTGCCGGGAGGCGGACGGTGCGCGTTCGACGAACTGCTCCACTGCGAAGTCCTGATAGACTGTGTCGTTGTCTTCGGGGTAGGCTTCCCGGCCGACGAGGCGATTGACGAACTTCGTGTTCCGATAGCAACCGAGCCCGAGGTCGGGAACACCGACCCCGTGGGTGTGGAGTTCGGCGTTCTGGAGGAACACGTCGCCCGTCACGTCGATGTCGAGGTGATGGTTCGGCGTCACCTCGAATCGGCCCTTGTCGTCCCAGTTGATCGCTTCCTTGAGCGGTTCGAGGAAGCCCGGAATCGGGCGCTCGTATCCGGTCCCGAGGACGACGACCTCGCTTTCGTGGACGAACGACTCCTCAGCCTGCCACTGGTGGCAGTCGAGGGCGTATGCCTCACCCGTGTCGGCGATGTCCCGCACCTCGGTCATCGCGAAGAGACCGACGTCGGGATCACAGTCGCCGATCGAGCGCCGATAGAGGAGGTCGTAGATTTCCGCGCTCGTTTCCGGGTCGACGCCCTTGTAGAGCAGCTCCTGGTTCGGAATGAGGTCGTCTTTCACTCCTTGAGGAAGGTCGTAGACGTACTGCTCGTACTCGGGCGTGAAGTGTTGCAGCCCAAGCTTGGAGTATTCCATCGGAAAGAAGCCGTCCGAGCGCGTCAACCAGTCCAGTCGATACCGTCCCTCTGGCTGTCGTTCCAGCAGGTCCTGGAAGACTTCGGCGGCGCTCTGGCCTGATCCTACGACGGTGACCGACTCGGCATTCAGTACACGCTCGCGGTTGTCGCGGTAGCGTGCCGTGTGGAAGACGTCCTCGTCCGGATGGCCCTGGAGCGATTCCGGAATCTGAGGCCGCGATCCGATCCCGAGCGCGACGTTTTCGCCGCGGTACTCGAACCGGTCGCCGGTCTCAGGATGGCGGGCCGTGACGACGTAGTGATCGCGCTCCTCGTCCCACCGGAGTTCGGTCACCTCGCGACTGAACCGACAGCTGTCAACGTTCTCGCAGACCCACTGCAGGTAGTCGTTGTACTCGCGACGGAGCGTCTGGAACGTCTCGTAAAAGTAAAACTCGTAGATGCGCCCCGTTTCCCGCAGGTAGTTGAGATAGCTGTGTGGGTTCGTCGGGTCCGCGAGCGACACGAGGTCGGCAAGGAACGGCACCTCGAGGGTCGTTCCCTCGAGCAGCATTCCTTCGTGCCAGTTGAACTCGGGCTCTCGTTCGAGTAACGCGGCATCAACGGATTCCTCGACGCCGTCCAACAGGGCTGCGAGACCGAGATTGAATGGTCCCAGTCCGACGCCGACGACATCGTGTACGAGGTCCGAATCAGTCATCGGGACTCACCTCGCTGCGGTCGTCCGCCCCCGTTCGGGGCGCAGCGGTCGCGTCAACGAGTACATCGGTCTCGAACCGCTCTCGCTCGCAGACCATCAGTACGGCGTCTTTCTCGGCCTCGTCGAAGCGGAACTCCCGTCGCGGTTCGAACCCGCACTGCTCGAAGACGTGGATGACGCGCTCGTTGCGAGCGTCCGGTTCCGCGACGACGCAGTCGGTCTCGGGGTGGCGGAACTGTATCCCGACTACGGCTCGCATCAGGGGTACCGCGTAGCCTTGTCCCAGATACTCCTCGGGGCCAATGAGCAGGTGGACGCCCTGGTCGGTCGGCTCGGCGTCGTAGTGGTTCGCGACGTCGTCCTCGGCCGCCCAGTAGCACTCCCAGTAGCTCATCGGAACGTGGTCCAAACACCCGATGTAGGGCGTCAGATGACCATCCGCGAGTTTCCCGGTGAGGCGGTCGCAGAACGCCGGCAACGGCAGATCGAGCTCCCAGTACGGTTTCACGTGGTCGCTCGCCAGCCAGGCGTGGAGCCGACCGAGGTCGCGGTCGAACGTCGCCTGCCGGAGCGAGATGGTCTTCTCGATCGTCGGGTCGTAGGTCTGGTAGTCGTAATCAGTCGCGATGGTTGCGTCGGGTCCGGTCATGAATCGAGTTCGGTGACGAGGGGGTTCTTCACGTCCGTGTAGACGGACTGGTTCTCAAGGTCGTTCTCCAGTTCGTCCAGTCCCCGGAAGCGCGTCAGTAAGTTGGCTTTACAGGGGACGGTCGGCGACTCCAGCAGCGGGGCGAGAAAGTCCGACGAGGGACGGTCGTAGCGGTCGCGAGCCCGTTCGAGTTCGTCGCGGAGGAGCGCCAACAGCTGCCGCTCGTCGACGAGCCCGGCGCTTCCGAAGGCGTTGACGACGTCGAGTGCGTTGTTCAGGACAACGTAGTAGCGGAGCCGCTCGTCGGCGATGGAATCGGCACAGACGGTATCGGCGCGCTCGCCGACGCCTGGGAGGTAGGCGTCGACCTCGGGATACTGCGATTCGGGGAAGTAGAACCCCTGGTTGTCGCGATAGCGGAACTCGCTCGGGTAGCCGGCCTCGTCGAGCGTGAGTACGGAGTTCTGTTGGTGCGCCTCCACACCGACGCCCTGATCGAGATAGAGCCACAGCACCGGGCGAATAGCGATTTCCAAATACCGGCGGAACCACTCTTCGCTGACCGCTTCGGTATCACGTCCATCGCGTTCGGCGATGGTCGTGACGAGACGACCGAGACGAGATCGACCCACAATAGCGTCCTGACAGAGCGATACCAGGGGTGTAGAACGCTCTGCCAGATCGCCGTGGAAGGGATTGGCCCGGAGAACCGTCTCCAGTCCGGACTCGCGTTCGTCGCCGATGTCGAGCGCGAGGAAGGCGGGGTCGCGAACGATATCGAAGTTCGGGAACCCATCGGCGAGTTCGTCGCCGAACGCGGTGTCGAGAAGTTCCGCGACGGCCACGCCTCGGTCGAGCTCCGGGCGTTTGTTCGTCCGCACGGAGTTGGTGATCTTCACGTGCAACGACGATTTCACCATGAACGGGGCGTCGGGAGCGTAGAGAGTCCGGACCGAGGTCGTCGGATAGAACTCCTGCCCGACGGCACCCAGGTGCTCGATTCCGTCTCCGAGGTGCCGCTGGACGCGTGACTGGTCGAGGAGGTACTCCGCCTGCCAGGGGTGGACCGGCAACAAGGCGTCTCCGCTGTCGACGTGTTCCTCGACAAACGACGTGGGCACGCTGTCGTCGTCGCGGAGGGCATCTTTCACCCAGGTCGTGGCGCACCGATCGAGCGCCGAGTCCGACGTGATGAGGTCGGGATCGGCACGGAAGTAGTGAAGCGGGAACGACCCGCGAAGCTCGGGCGCGAACGTGTCTTGGTTCCGGGTAGCGATGCCCTGACGACTCTTGGGCGTCGGATGACGGTGATGCCCGAAGACGAGCGCCTGCTCGGTGTCGCGGAACGACAGCCGCTCGCCGTAGAGTCGCGCGTCGTCACCCTCACGTGCTCGGACGAAGGTCTCGACGTTTCGCTTGCTCCGGAGGACTCGCTCTAAGAGCTCGTCCGGAGCGGAGCCGTCTGGTCGGTCCAGCGAGAGGTCTTTCACTACGAGTGATGCGAGGGTCGCGGCGTCGGCCCGGCAGACGGTCCCATCGGGGAGACGATACCGAACGGGCATGTCGAACAGATGGCGCTCGGTCGGCGACCGGTACTCGAGGGGTGCCAGTACGTCGATCCGCTGTTCGAGAAGCCGAGTCCGAAGCAGGCCCTCGGGACCGGGCGCGACGTCTGCAACGGACTCGTCGGAGACCGTATAGTCGCCAGTCTCGCGGAGGTAACAGTTGAGGAACGCGTGTATCGCGGCGTCGTCGGCCCGTTCGGCGGGATCGACGTCCCGGTCCGCACGACCGTCGAACGACAGTGTCATGCGACCACCTCCTCGTCTCGGACGACCGCCGCGCCGCAGTCCCTGATGACGTCTAACATCTCGGCGACGTCGTCCAGCGTCGCGGTCGGATTCAGCAGCGTGAACTTCAGACTGGTCACGCCCGTGACCTCCGTCCTGGCGACGACGGCCCGACCGTCGTGGAGCAACTGTTCTCGAACGTTCGCGTTCAACCGGCTCACAGCGGCGTCGGACATCGCTTCGCGCGGGCGATAGCGGAAGACGACCGCGTTCAACGTCGGCTCGTGCAACAGTTCGAAATCGGTCGCCTCCTCGATGAGCGATGCAGCGTCTCGGGCCAAATTCAGGGTCTCCTCGACGAGAGCTGCCATTCCCTCGCGACCGATTGCACGGAACGCGACGTAGGGTTTCAGCGCGTCGAACCGACGCGTCGTCTGGACGGACTTCGCGACGAGGTTCGGAACGCCGGTTTCGTCGTGCTCCTCCGGATTGAGGTAGGCAGCATTGCGCGCCATCCACCCGAAATCATCCCCGTCGCCCAGCAGGAACGCGCCGCAGCTGATGGGCTGGTAGAACAGTTTGTGGAAGTCCACGGCAACAGAATCGGCGCGCTCGATGCCGTCGAGCAGGTCGGCGTGGCCAGTCAGAGCGAGGGCACCGCCGTATGCGGCATCGACGTGGTACCAAAGGTCGTACTCAGCCGCCCGGTCAGCGAGTTCGGTTAGCGGATCGATGCTGCCGAAGTCGGTGGTCCCGGCAGTCCCGACGAGCGCGAAGGGGTTCGCGTCACCGGTGTCGAGTTCGGCGAGTATCGCGTCGAGCGCGTCCGTATCCATCCGGCGGTCCTCGTCGATGGGGACAGTGACGACCGCGTCTTCGCCGAGTCCGAGGTGATGGGCCGCCTGCTTACCCGTGAAGTGGGCTTCCTCCGAACAGAGAACGCGAAGCGATTCGGCTTCTGGTGGAAGTCCGCCCGACTGCACGTCGCGGCCGAACTGTCGATGACAGTAACGGTCGCGGGCCAACAGGAGGGCCTGGAAGTTCGACTGCGTCCCGCCGCTTGTGAAGACGCCGTCCGAGACGTCTGGAAGATCGAACAGTCCGCAAAGGGCATCTACGACCTCTCCTTCGAGGACGGTCGCGGCGGGCGCCTGATCGAAGGAGTCGAGCGACTGATTCGCCGCAGTGAGCATCGCCTCCGCAGCGAGCCCCGGAATCATGGGCGGACACTGGAGGTGAGCCGCACACCGCGGGTTCGAGGTCGCGACGGAATGTGCGAGAATCCTCGTGGCGGCCTCGTCGATAGCGGCCTCGAGACCCGTCCCGGTTTCGGGAATGACGGGGTCTTCGAATGCCCCGGAGAGCGCTTCTGGCGACCGCCCGGAGTAGGGGTTATCGGTGCTGTCGAAGCTACTCACGACGGCGTCGGTCGCCCGCTCCATGGCCTCCCGGTACGCGGTAGTACCTGTCTCGGAGCCGAGGAACAGTTCGTCCCCGCTCATGCGGCCACCTCGGCTGGTTCCGCGTCGGTCTTGGTGACGGCGGCGACGGCCTCCTCGAAGATGGCGGCGATCTCGTCGATCTGGGACACGGAGACGATCAGTGGCGGGAGGAACCGGGCGGTCGCGCTCTCGCGGCCACCGAGTTCGACGATAAGTCCGCGGTCGAAACACTCGGCCTGAACTGCCGCCGCGAAATCGCCGTCCGGAGCGTGCGGACCCGGACCCTGCCAGTCGGCGTCGGTGTCGACGAACTCGACGCCCAGCATCAGCCCGCGACCACGGACGTCTCCTATCGAACCGAACTGCTCGGCCGTCGATTCGAGATGCTCTCGGAGACGTGCACCCGCGTTGGCAGCGTGGGCGTCGAGATCGTTCTCGAGTACGTAGTCGATGGTCGCTTCTCCGGCCGCCATCGCGAGCTGGTTTCCGCGGAACGTTCCTGCGTGCGCGCCCGGCTCCCAGACGTCGAGCTCCTCGTCGTAGACGACGACGGCGAGCGGGAGCCCGCCGCCGATGGCTTTCGAGAGCGTGACTACGTCGGGTATTATGCCGGCGTGCTCGAAGGCGTACGTCTCGCCGGTCCGCCCGAGACCCGCCTGAATCTCGTCTAGGATGAGCGGGATGTCGCGCTCGCGCGTGATGCGACGAATCTCTCGGAGCCACGCATCGGGTGAGGGGATCGTTCCCCCTTCTCCCTGAACGGGTTCGAGAATCATCCCGGCAGGGTCGGTGATTCCACTTTCATCGTCGTCGAGAAGGTTCTCGACGTAGTCGCTTCCGATCCGGTGACCGGTCTCGCCGCCGACGCCGAACGGACACCGATAGTCGTACGGGAACGGCAGGTGGTGGACCTCGTTCATCAGTCCCGGAATGGGCTCCTTGGCGTCGGTGTCGCCCATCAGCGAGAGCGCCCCGCTCGTCATCCCGTGGTAGGCGCCCTGGAATCCGAGGATGCTCCGGTTCCCGGTGGCCGTCTTGACGAGTTTGAGAGCCGCTTCGACGGCGTCGGTTCCGGCCGGACTACAGAACTGCACCTTCGCTCGCTCGCTGAACTCGTCGGGCAGGCTCTCGAACAGCGAGTCGACGAACCGCTCTTTCGCGGGCGTGGAGATGTCGAGCGTGTGGAGCGGTCGACTGGTCTCGAGCGTGCGCTCCATCGCTTCGACGATTCGCGGGTGATTGTGGCCGAGGGCGAGCGTCCCCGCCCCGGCAAGACAATCGTAGTATTCGTTCCCGTCCATGTCCGTTACGGTGACTCCCTGTGCCTCGCGGATAGCCAGCGGGAGATGGCGGGGATACGTCCGCGCGTTCGATTCACGCCCGGCTTGCTGGGAGAGGATGGCGCTGTTATCCTGCTCGAGATAGCTCATCGTGCTCCACCTCCACGACGAGTCGAAACCGTTGCACGGAGTGCGGGTGCTCGCGTATCTGGTTGTCGCATATATTCTTAGGCTAACCTAAAAATGCATAAAACCGTCGATTTTCAGGCCGGCCTAAAACAACCCGGATCCAAATCTCGTAGTGACAGTTGACATGAAACCCGTTCGGACGGGAGGTCGCGGAGACTCCGACGGGAGTTTGTTATAGGGATTATCGGAGCAATCCGTAGTTTTGCACGAGTCCCCTCCAACAGTTGAGAGATGCAGCGTGCGAGATACAGGGCGCGTATCTTGTAAATCGCCCGCGCTCAATACTGTATCCGAATTTGGATACGGTTCGCCAAAGAGTGAGAGTAGTCCAGAATTTGTCCGAGAGAATCGCACGGACAGAACGCAGTTTTCAAGCTATATATCATAAACACAAATATCTTTCTAGAAACATTATTGGAGGAGGAGATCAGTGAATGTATTGAGCTATGACAAACTGGATTCGCTGGGGAGGTGTTTTCGCCTGCACAGCGTTGGTACTCAGCGGAAGTTTCGTCATAGCTGAGGAATTCAGGGTGAGTGCTGCAGGGGTAGTGGATTCTGATCCGAGTACAGGGTCGTTGATCGTGGACATCACCGACCAGAACGGCGCTGGTGTCGGGAACGAGACGGTCGTCATTACGGATGCTATCACGGGCGAGCAGGTGTTCAACGGGGCCACCAACAACGCTGGTCAGATCGAAACCAACCTGTCAGCGGGATCGTATAATGTGGAAGCCGGCGGAACCACGAAAATCGTTACCGTTGTGGGCGGCAGCACGGTTTCGCTGAACTTCAACGTCGCTGTCGAAGATGTTCCCGATCCGACCCCGCTTGAAGGGTCAGCGTCCACTCCCTCTTTCTGCTGTTGATGGTGTAGTGACTACCCCGTAACGTTTGATTACCGTTCATCAGTAAATAGCTGCTATTCGACAGGACGAATGATCTGTCGCAATAGCCCTACACCAGCAGAAATCGAGTAGATGGTGCCCTCATGGCCCTTTTGCTGACTACACGCTCTGTATCTCGCACGCTGGTCTCAGCCAGATGGATTTGGTACGTTAGAAAGTATGGACACCACTGCGAATCCCTATAGGCTAGCCTAAAATAACCCAATGGTTCCAGATCCAAGTGATGCCGTGGCAGATCGCGGTTCGAGGTTTCGCGCAAGATCGGCGAGTGATCGCGGCAGCAGAAGCAGAGGGGCCGACCAGGCTACCAGATCACGTATTCCGTGCGATCGCCGGTAACCGTTCAGTCATCAGTCGAGTATCTTGACTGTGGGCCGGTCGCCGGGGTCTTATCGGGGTTCCACGCGCCGTAATGAATCAGTTCGTCACCGTCGATACGCTCACGCTAACCCTAAAGAAATTCGGTGGGTCGGTGCGTGAACTTGAACGACCACGAACTGTTTTCGTGGAGAAACGTCGTGGTTGAGTTATGAATCCAGAAGACGTCTTCACCCCAGATCGCTATCCGGAGAACAACTTCATCCCCGTGAAGAGCACCAACTGGAGGAAACAATCCAGTGGACGAAGTGAACAGCTGCACCGGTCCATTTAGTCGACCCGGCCGATAGCGAGAAGACGAGTCTCGCCAAGCATACAACAGCAGATCAACCACTTCTCACGATCCGAGGAAGCGAAATCAGTCAGGAGGACGATGTTGCGAGACAGTTGTTCGCCAACCTCATCGCCGAGGGCAGTGCTGTCCCGCCGACGTTGACGCCATCCGAGGAGAGAATCGAGCAGGTACGTGACAAACTCAGAGACCAGATGCGAGTCGTGAAGGACGTTTTTCGCGCTGGCGAGGTTGCCGTCCTCTACGACGATTTTCACGCCATCCTGGACGACCTGCAAGTGTACGTCGCCAACCCGGTCAAGGCCCAGTTTGACCGTGGAGTTGACATATTCGTCACTTCCACGCAGTCGGGGAGAGGTGATCTCACTCTCGCTGATGGGGATCTCTCCGGGCGGGTCTGCTCGGTCGATGTACCGACCTGGACGACTCGTGACCTCGAGTTGATTGGTCGCAATGGCTTCGATATGCTTGATGCCAGCGTCGACGAGGGAACAATTACGAGCGTCGCCGAACGCGCGGATGGCTCACCGACCGAGATGCATCGACTCTGTCTGGCGGCTCTGTAACCGACGATCGTATCCTGCTTGGCGACACGGAGAATGCGGGCCATGCATTGAAATCACCAGTCGCAACTACCACTCTCGGAATTCGAAATGGATTGTCTCCCTCATCGAGCGTCTTTACTGTACGATTTAAATCGAATGACGCTATCGAACGCGTTGGCTTCAAGCTGATGGGTAGATATAATCCGATCCGCCTCAATTTATTTCCATTAGGAGTGCGTAGGCAGAGACATGAGTGGTGATCCGAACCGCGACTGGACCGAAGGCCTGTCCGCGGCCGAGCGCGTCGAAGCTGTCGCGCTCACGGTCAGCGAACCACAAACAGCCAATTGGGTCGCTGCAGAAGCAGAAGTTGCCCACGAGACCGCAACGAAGTACCTCAGCCAACTCGCAGACGACGGAAATCTGATCGCCGATTCACAGGGTCAACAAACCACTTACGAGCCCGATCCCGTCGGTCAGTACCTCATCGAAATGCGCGAACTCTACGAGCACTACTCGCCAGATGAGCTCGCTCGGAGTCTTGAGGAGATGAACGAGCAGATTCGCGCGTGGAAATCCGAATACGATGCCGAAACATCCAATCAGCTGCGAGCAAGCCTCGCAAGCGAAGATATCGGAGACGAGCGTGAACGCCGTCAGGCCGCACGTGAGTGGGACCACCTCGCCACGCGTCGCCGGCTCGTCGAAGATGCCCTTCGACTCTACGACCGCTTCCCTGGTGAACCGCGCTCTGCCTCCGCATGAATGAACCAGGAGCAGAAAATCAAGCCCTCTATCGGACGCTCAAGGATATCCTGAACCGCCAAGCCGAGGTGATTTCAGTCTGGTTCGAGCCAGACGCGATTCAAAAACGGTACCTGGCTGCCGAGGTCGACCCACAGCGCGTCGTTCCCTCAACCGGTCCAGAGTCTCCAAGACTTGGGGTCCATTGGAAGCTTACGCCGCCGCATGACGTCTTTCGGGTTGACTACGCCGATCCAAACCTCGATTTTCACTGTGGCTGGCATCAGGACGAAGATCACAGTAACCTCGGCGCAGCGCACTTTCAGTACCAGACAGCGTCGATGGAGACACCACACCACGAAGGAGTCGTCTTCGAAGCAGAGTCGCCTCCGAAACTCCTCTGGGAGTGCTGTAGTGAACTCTTCGAGGAGATTCTTTTCACCGATACGGAAGAATTCTAATCCGAATCGGAGTCGCTGACTCGCCAGCGTACGTACTGACGCGATAGCGTTCGGTTTCGAATAATACCACGATAGCTCGAATCGTCTACATCGAGAGGTAGCCTCATCTACCGTCGCCTGTTCAACAAACCTATTACAGATTATCCGTAATCCATAAATACGGGAGTCACCCCTGTCACAGACCGTCTCACGTCAGGAGGGAGAGATCATTCGCGATTTTCTCTCGATCGCCGACCGCCTCGCGTAAGCGCGGGATCGCCCGCCAACAGGCCCGATCCATCATTTTTGTAGGCTAAGGGCTGCTCCGATAGATACTGTGCTGTCATCTCTGCTTGTGATTCATTTACATCGCTACGGTCACAGGGAGTCGTCTTGCGATCCACCGCCGTCAGCGAATACAGATGGTGATGACACCTATTGCGGCGTATCAAGGGAAGCCGTCAGCTTCTGCTGTGCGTCAAGGCCTGCGTGAAATCGATCAACAATCTCTACTTGGTGCTCCGGACACGCAAGGGCGGCAACTGCTCCGTCCTGCACCGGGATCAGGGGTTGATTCGGGTTGTGGGGCGCGAGGTGACAGCTGGGACAACTGATACCGCCGGCTGGTCGGTGATCCAGGAGTTCAGCTGTGTGTTCAGTAGTGAGTCCACAGACGTCGATGAACTGTTTGAGATGGTTGTCACAGCCAATGAGAGGGAGCGTGAGGTGATCCAAGAGGAGGAATGAGATCGTGTGACTTCTGTGAGAGTGGAGAGCAGACTCGCACGCATCACACGGGATGGGCGGATGACTTTGAAAGTCTTCGTGCTGTTGCTGGGAGTCTTCTGCTGGAGGCACAACTCGGTTTCGCCCGCCAAACGGGTAAGTAATGGGAACCTCACGACCTCACCGAACTCAGTAGCCAGTCCGGCGAGGACGGCATCGCTCTTCACGGTATCAACACTGGACTCCGAACCGGCGAGTGGGCTAAACGCCAACCCAGTCGACTGAAGAAGGACGTTCTGCAAAGCGTAGACGAGACGTCGCTATGTCTCTTTAAGTGGTTCTGGCGACAAGGTGAAGATACGAGAGAGGTACGCTGGGTTCTACGCGGAACAGAAGTCTACAAAATATCTCCTTCACCTCCCAGTAGTCAGTATGCTCTGCGCTCCGTGAACAGCACAGTAAATCCTCGAGATCGAAGCCACGATGAGTGCGTCGGCCTGCTTCCGAAGAGGACCCTAACGGGTGGCTGACTGGAAAATGGGCCGGTCGGTTTGACCCCCGGCCCGTGGTTCGCGTATGCTCCTACGCACGGCATTCCCGTGTTGACCGCACGTAGCACAGGCAAACACACCTGCACGTCTCTATACAGATTCCTATTTCTTAGTTCTTGTTGCCAATTAGCATTGAAACACTGGTAGGAAAGAGTGTGAGAGAAGTACACCGACCACGCAGACATCCTCCGCAACTCGGTGTACCACACGAGCCGAGGAAGTAACACCGTGTTCGTGATGCAGGACCGGTTGTCGGCCGAGCAGGCAGTCGAACAGGGTGCGATACCGCTTGCCGACTCGGACACCAGCTTTCGATTGTAACCCGACAGTTCCAGAGAAACCGGGCGAATCATCACTGGCTCACCCAGAAAGCGTGCCTGAGCGTGTTCATCACGCATCTCGTGAGGGGAAACAGTGGCATACTCGCCCGCAACGGTCCGCTTGACAACGTCACCGCGTCCTCAGGGTGGATGCGACTAACGGCGTTCATGCACTCTCACCACCACCGTCGCAAACGATCCACATCCAGTGGCGTGCGGTCTGGTCCCGCTCGATCGTGAGGTCGTCGGGCTGGGGGCAGTCGCCTTCGGCGATCGCCGTGAGAACTCTGCCGACGCGCTGGGCAGAGATACCGGTTGCGTCCTCGATCTCGTAGGACTTGACACGGATCCGGTCGCCGTCCCACTCGTAACGATCCGCGTAGCGTGCGCGGAGGTCCGTGAGTATCACCTCGCGAGCGGTGGGAACGCCCGCGGCAATGAGGACGTCATTCCACGAGGTGTCGGTGTCGTGACGGTGATCGAGCGTCGAGCGGTTGTGTGGGCCGTACTCGGCAGCTTCGGCCCCGCTCGGTGGATACCCGAGTCGATTGTATGCCCGACGGATCTGTCGGGCGATATCTCCCGCCGGGACGTCCATATCCGTTGTCGCGCTGCCGGAGGTCTTAGTTTCGGCGCTCATCGCCTCAACCCCACAGGGTTCGTCTGTAGTTTGGTGCCTTCATTGTCGCTAGTTGTCCACTTTGGCTCAACAGCCCAATAGCTGATACGTTGTAGGAATGAAGCGGATGAATCAGTGACCTG
>NZ_JAQJDA010000019.1:0-60273 GCF_028617175.1 Halococcus sp. PRR34
CACAAAGACTCCTCTTCCGCTTCATCTCAATCGTTCTAACGACTCACCCCGACGCCGTCGGCGGATTCAATAGAGCTATGACGACGGAATCGACGTTGTCTTCCTGCTCTTTCAACGAATAATATTGCTGCATGTCAGGGCTACCAACGGTCGTATTGGGACCGTAGCGTTTCGCTTGTATCAGCTTCTTCTGTGGATACGGGTTTTCCTTCGTCGCAATCACATCGATACCGGCGTCTGAACTCGCCTGTGACACCTCAGTATCCCATCCCTGCTGTTCCCATAGATCGGCCACCAGATGCTCAAAGTCGTAGCTGTCCATCGACTGTAGCTGCGACAAGACCTGCCCGGATTCTCTCGTCGTGCCCATCTGTTTGAACAAAACCACCGATGGGCGGCACTTAGTGTTTGCTACTCACCCACACATCGTGTCTGTGTGTCACGCCCGAATAGCGACCTATCCTTCCCTTTCTGCGACAACACCATGCCGCTCAGAACGGCCACGAACACCCACGCTGATTGGTCCGTATCGACACCATCACGTCGTCAACCGAACACCGATAGCTGATATACCACGCGAAAAGTATAGTTGTATCGCGGACATTACGAACGCATCGCCGAATGAACGACTCTTGGTCCGCTGGACCGACTCAGTCAACGAAACGAATCGGTCGATGCTATCTATGACAGCCGTTGGCACGAATATGTGAAGCCCATAATAAGGATGTTATGGGATTCGCATATATGCGCTAATCCTTCACACACCCTCCCACGTTCGACGAAGATTTCCGCTATTGTCTGTCCCGCCGATGCCGACGAATCCCTGCTCCTCCAGTCCGGTCAGTGACCGTGAGACGTTCCCTTGGTCCATCCCTGTCTCGTCAACGATTTCACTTTGGGTCCTCCCATCGGTGTCACGAAGACAGCCAATGACGCGCCTGTCGGCACCGTTGAACGTCGTCATCGTCAACGGCTCAGGTTCGACCCACGACGGCGTACACATCGATGTGACAAGGACGTGCGCCTCTTGACCATCCCGACCGAAGCGAAGAATCGACTGTAGCACCTGATTGTGAACGTAGTGCTGGTATATCTCGTCGCCAGTCCGTCCGTACTCAAGGTTTGGCCCTTTATCATCTGGACTGTTATCCCCTAAGCGGCGAATGGGTAGTCCCATGAACGCACCCCAGCGTTTGAACGTCTCGTCGCCGGGATGTGGGGAACCAAGAACGGCCCCCAGCGTCGATTCACGAAAAGCGTTCGATGACTTCACCGATGCGAAGTTTCGGTACTCGTCGGCGTGATGAAGGACTCGGTCGTCTTCGTCGTACCGACGAATCGCTGCCTTCGTCGTAATCACGTCCGGCTCGGCGTCGAAGTGCATCCCCATCCCATGCAGCAGCTTCTCGTCGGTATCGGCATACAGGTGAACACCCGATGAATACGGTCGCGTCCCCCCATTATCGTTGTGCGCCCCGTATTGGTGGACGTGGATATCCAGCGCGTCGGTTAGATAGTCGTTCATGCGCTCCTCGGGGACGACTCTCTCGTGGTCGAAGGACACGCCGAACGCAGTATCCCACATCCGCTTCGTTGGTGTCCCATCAAGCCCAACGACACCGTTCGCGGACTCGAAGTTGGGGACGGACAGCAGGTGGACGGTGGTGTCTTTGGTGTTCCACGCCACTGTTGGCGCAATCTGACGACGTTGGTCCATGCCTCGCAGTGGCACTCGTTGCCAACCCTTCGCCGTCTGTTTGGGGACGTACTTCTCGGTCGTACGGAAGCCGTTGCCCAAATCCTCACAGAACAACAGTCCCAGCACAAGCTTGCCAGCCAGACCATGCACGTCCCCCTCGTCATCGATAACGTCCCAAGGGTCAGGGTTCTTCTCGTCGTAGTTGCGAACGAACTAGCTCACGGCTTCGGCCCTTCGTTCGTACCGATGTTCGACAAAATCGGTCCAGTCGTCGAACGGAAGGCCGCGCCGACGTGAAAGGAAGGCCGAAACCACGGTGTCAGGGTCGTCGAAGGGGGTTACAAGCGCCTCCTCAGCGAACTCATCGATGACGATGGTTCGGTTTTCCACGACGGACGGAATGTTGGCATGGGCGTAGTGACCCACCAGAACGTCGTACTCGTCCGGCTCAAAGTCCCACGCTTGTTGGTAGGGACACGCACCGTCGTCGGTACATGGTAGGTCCATCACCTCGTGGATAGCGCTACCAGCGACTTTTTGACGATACAGATGTCTCACACGGTTGCGCAAGTCATCGCCATGATCGCCATCGAACGTCGGACAGGTTCGGTGGGGACTCGGCAATATCTTCGATTTCAGACTGTCGTCTTGTGCCAGTTCCTCGGCTTGGTCGTACAAGTCCTCACGTTTGGTTAGGTAGGTAATTGGCTCACCCGTATCCTCGACCGCAGGGAACAGTTCAGTTGTCTTGCCAGCCGCTGGTGGCGCTTCGACTAACGTCTCGTCGTCACGCCGAAGTGCATCGGTGATGACCGCTCTCGTCCGGTCACGGACCCACGGCTTCGTGAGGACTTCCGGCAGTCGTTCGGTTTCGCTTCGATTCGTGTCGTCAGTCGATTCAGTAGTGCTCAATGTCGCAGGGGTAAACTCGTCGGCGTCTCACCAGCGCGTTGACGAAGGGCAGTATCCCTAAGTACCCACAGAGCCAAAGAAGGGGCACAGGCTTCCATCCTGCCATCGTCACCACGATGGGTTGCGATTCGTGGTCGTCCGGTGATCTCACCCACCGGGCACGGTTCCCAACTTTGCCATAGCTACGGGTTTGCGAACCATGAATGTGTCGGCAACTCGACTATAATACTGACGGCTTCGCTGTCTTGCGATTATCGGCAAGTGACGACGTGGAACACGTTGACCGACGTACCTTCGCTGTCACGACTCGCACAGCGCGTTCTACGGCGTTCTGACAACGGTGAATAGCAGGCCGTTTCGTCGGCTCGTGCAACGGTCACAGCGACGGCTACAGCGTGTCTGATTCGACTCGAAACCAAGAGCCGTATGAATGGAAAGCCGGACCGTTGGAACCGAATTTTCGGTGGAAGGTTGGATGAAATCCATCGGATGCCAACCGATGCCAGTGCCCACCGGCAACGCCGACAGTCCGGCTGTTCGTTCGGATATCGGCAGATGGAATAAAAGTACAGGGTTCAAAGACCGCGTTCGTATTCATTTCGCACATCATCGTCAGTGATATCAAGATATCGTTGGGTCATGGATATATCGGCGTGACCGAGGTGTTTCTGGACCGTTCGTACGTCTTTCTTGTTCGGGCGTGTCAACGCCGCTACGGCGTGGCTATGACGTAGCACGTGCGACGTGATCTTGTTTCGCTTCAACCCACCGGCGTCCTCGTACATGGACGACTGGATACCGGCTTCGTCGGCGGCTTCTTTGACCACCCAGTTCACTTTGTGGTCAGTGAATTGTTCCGATTGACGCGAACAGAACAGATACGGTGATTCGGCGGCGTACATGGATGACGACCGGTAGCCGCCGTCAATCCACTGATTCATCAGGAAATCGATATCCGGCTGATAGTAGACGGTCCGGTTCGTATCGGTTTTCGTCGCGTGAATCCGAATCGAACGATCGTCCCTGTCGATATCCTCAAGCCGAATCCCCACCAGCTCGCCCTGCCGGCACCCCGTCTGAAACATCAACCGTACCATCAGTTCGTTTCGCAATCGTGGTTCCGGCACGTTATCGGCCAGTTCGTCCACTTGTTCGCGCGACAAGTAGCTGATTTCTTCGCGCGTTGCTTCCGCCTTTTTCGTCCCGTTCATCATGTTGCCGAGGTCCGACCGGTCAACGCCCTCGAACGGTGTTTCGTCGATGATATCCAGCTTGTCGTCAAGGAACGCGTAGAACTTCTTGACGCTGTAGTATCGGTTGTTGATAGTGCCGTTCGCGTAGCCGTCCTGTGATTGCGCGAACACGAAGTCTTCGATATCCAGCGACTCGACGGCCGTCACGTCGTCAACGCCGTCGTTCTGGTTCACCCATCGTTCAAAGTGCTTCATATCCGAACGTCGGCCTTTCGCCGTCGTTTCGGCTTTCATCTGCTCCTGTCGTTTCAAGAACCGTTCGACGTGTTTCGACGGTTCGTATTCGGTGGTCGCCATTATCGGCTACCCCCGTGGGGGTGATTTTCTTGAACGAAGCAGTCCGTACATAGAACGCGGAACTGTTCGCTATTGGCGTTCGATTCGGTGAGTTCGCCACAAAGTTCACAGTCGGTCATGGTCACGCCCTCCTGTAGTATCGTTCGTGGCCGTCCATCGTGGTAGACTCGACAAGGCTGCTGTCTTCCTGTAGCTGTTCTATCGCTCTGCGCACTTTGTACGTCTGTTCGCCAAGGTGGTCGGCGATGTGTTCGACTCGACCGGTGGTCACTGGTGGGTTCATGATCGACACCTCGTCGCCTTCCAGAACGCCCTCGCTGGCAGGCCCGACATCGTGTTCTTCCGGCAAAACGTCGAAGACGGTCCCCATTAGTTCCTTCACGTCTTCAGGTGGTTCCGACATTGCGGATTCGACGGCCTGTAGCCGGTCGTCTACGCCGTCAATCCGCGACAAGATTTTCCGGTGGCCGTCCACCAGTTCGTGTAGCATTTCACGTGCTTCATCGTCTACACCTGCGCCTGCGGTATCATGACTGCCAGCCAGCTCACGCTCTACCGACTGTCGAATCAATTGTGACAGTGACGAGAACTCGTTGTCTTCTTCGACATGGGTATCCCATTTGTCTTTCTGTGCCTGTGATAGCATGAAGTTCGCACGCGCTTTGCTATCCGTGCTATCGCCGTCGTCGGTGTCTGTCGTCGGCATTTGGCTTCGACCTCCGTCATATAGCACACACCGTGTCTACATAGTTATTGTGTATAGCTACAAATGGTTGTTGTTGAACTCGACCAGCGCCGTGGTCAGGCTCGTCCCATAGTTGACCTTCGCGTGCATCGTCCGGAACTCGTCGGCGAGCCGGCCCGAAGAGGTGTCGGCGACCAGACGCAGCGACTCCAGCAGGGTGAGGCCTGTACTGTTCGCACTCGACAGTTTCCGGAGACTTTCGGAGAGTTTGCCGGTGATCCGTCGGCGCGACCTGACGTTCCACTCGTAGAACACCGCGAGCGGCAGGAGATTCAGATAGAGCGGCACGTAGATCCACAGCACCGTGCTCCCGATCGGGTTCGCGACGAACCCATCGATCGAGAGTGGCGCGGCACCCGAGACGAGCGCGAACCCGAGCAGCACGATCGTGGCCGGGATCGTGAGCGCGAGCACCGCGAGCGGGTGATCTCGGAAGAACAGGTGGGGCCGTTCGAGCAGCTTCGCCGTTTGATACGTCCCCTCACGGTCCCGGATTCGATCGAACACGGCGTGCGTGCCGGCGTAGTGCTCAACCGCACCGAGATCCGTGATCCGGCCGAGCCCCGTCTTCCCGACCCACTCGCCCTCGACGTCGTCCGGTCGGAGGTAGCCGTCGCCGACCTCGTCCTGCTGGACCGTCGAGACCAGGATCATGAACCCGATCGCGATCAGCGGGATCAGCGCGTAGACGGTGACGTAGAGCAGCGTGGTCTGGGAACCGCCAATCATGCTCATCACGACGAGGATGATGATGAGCAGGAGCGGAAACACCGAGAGCGTGATGTACATCTCGCCGAACAGTTCGAGGGTTTCGAGCACCAGCGACTGTTCCTGTTTCGCGGTCCGGAGGTGTTTGTCCTTCTTGTCTTGCAGAAAGTCGGTCATGTCACCACCGGAGTCGATGATCGAGAGCATATCGGTCAGAAACTGACTCAGCTCCCCGCTCGGCGTCCGTGTGGTCTGTTTTCTGATCGCCGTTCGGTAATCCGTCTCGAAGTACTCGGTTTCGAGGTAGATGCTCTCGAACTCCCGCGCGACCTCGCCGTAGGTGTCGTCGGCCTCGGCCATCGCCTCGAAGATTTCGAGCTGGTTCAGCCCGCCGATCGAGAGCGCGTACATAAAGGAGACCGAGTCCGCGAGCAGCATGTTGATCTCCCGTTTCCGCGAGCTCGCCCGGAAGTAGGGGATCGCGATCAGCGTACCGAACCCGAACGTGAAGCCGACGAGCCCGAAGACGAGGCCCGAGACCGCGACGAACAGCGGGATCTTGATCGCCTCGAAGAGTTCGAGCGCCGTCCCGTGGAGCACCCGGAGATCGGTCAGCTTCGGCGTTTCGGTGACGTAGAGCTCGACGGCAGCGTAGCCGGCCAGCGTAACCACGAGCCACAGCAGCGCACCCGCGATGACGCCGACCCCGAGCGCCCGCGAGAGATACATCTCGACGGTGTCACCCATCCGCGCCTCCGCGAGCTTGCGCTCCATGTCGTCGACGAAATCGCCGTCCTCGTCGAACAGCCACCGATAGAGCGGGTAGAACCGATCGCCGAGCGTGCTCGATCCACCCCCGTAGCCCGCGCTTCCTACTTCGTGGCTCACTTCCCGCCCTCCGCGCCGTCGTCGGTTTCGTCTGTATCACGCCCGCCGCCGGACTCGTCGTCCTCGTCCGGCGTGGTTCGCAGGCCTCCGGCCTGCTCACCGCCGCCAGACCGGATGCCTGGCGAGGATCGCGCGCCTTCGGCGCGCTCACTTCCATCGGGCGGAGCCCGATGACGTTCGCGCTCGCTGCGCTCGCGCTCACCACCGCCAGACTCACTTCGCTCGACTGACGAGGCTCGCCTCGCTTCGCTCGGCTTACTTCCGGAAGACTCGCTTCGCTCGTCTTCCGACGTTCGCAGGCCTTCGCTCGGCTCACCGCCGCCAGACCGGAGGTCTGGCGAGGATCGCGCGCCTTCGGCGCACTCACCCCCATCGGCGAGCGCGGTGGTGAGATGCGGCGTCGCTCCCTGTCGGTACTCGTCGAACAGTCGATCGTCGGCCTCCTCCAAGATCGCGCCCGTCAGCTCCTCCAACTCTTCGTCGGGATCGGGCCGCGGTACCATTGCCTCCGCCGCCGGATCGGTGTCGATCAGCACGCTCTCCATCCCGCGGAGATCGTCGAGGCTCCTCTCCAGCCGGTCGTTCGCGATCAGTCCGAGAATCGTGTCGGGGTCGTTGATGAACGCCTGGAGCGTCGCGGCGGCCTCGGTGTAGGTGTTGAGCCCGTTATCGATCAGATAGGCGAGCACGACCTTCCGCTGGAACAGCTCCGATGAAAGCCGATCCTGATCCCAGCCGCGATCAAACTTGATCTCCTCTAGGGTGGTCGAACTCCCCATTCGGAGGAATTCATCGGTTTCGGCCTGCCACTGGAACACGTCCTGGACGTTGATCTCGTCGTTCTCGGCGTCGTAGTAGTTGATCTCGGTCAGCACCTTGTTCCGACGAACCTTCTGCCCCCGCACGCGAGTCGCAGTTTGAATACTCACGAGGTCGAGCGCCGTGAACAACGTCTTCGAGACGTTGATCGGATCGGTCGTAAAGCGCTTGATGACCTCGCCGACGTTGTCGGCGTGGAAGGTGGTGAGCGTGGTGTGACCCGTGCTCATCACCTGGAACAGCGTCCGACCCTCCTCGCCCCGGACCTCGCCCATCAGGATGTAGTCAGGGCGCTGGCGCAGACCCGCTTCGAGGAGTTTGAACTCGTCGACGTCGCCAGCGTCATCCGCACTGAACGACGGTCTCGTTACCGAGGCGACCCAGTTGCGCTGGGGGATCTCGAGCTCTCGGGTGTCCTCGATCGAGACGATCTTCGCCTTGCTCGGGATGAAGAGCGAGACCGCGTTCAGGCTCGTGGTCTTGCCCGAGGCGGTGCCGCCCGCAAACAGCATCGACTTGTTATTCTCGATGCAGAGCCAGATGTACGCCATCTCCTCCAGACTGAAGGTTCCCCAGTTGATGAGGTCGATCGGGGTGAAAGGAACGTCCTTGAACTGCCGAATCGTGTAGTTCGTCCCGTGATCGGAGACCTCGTAGCCGAGGGTGAGCTGGGCGCGCGACCCATCCGGCAGGGTGGCGTCGACCTGGGGCTGGCGCTTCGAGATGCCCTTGCCCGAGCGCTGGGCGAGCTTGACGACGAAATCGTCGAGTTCGTCCTCACCGTGGTACACGTTGGAGATCAGCTGTTCGCGATCGGAATGGTAGACGAACACCGGGCTGTTGTAGCCGTCACACGAGATGTCTTCGACGTTGACGTCGTGTTTGATCCCGTCGATCCGGCCGTAGCCGATGAAATCGCGCTTGAGTCGGTAGAGGAGCTTTTCGACCTGGTACTCCGAGAGGTCTTTCGCATCCTCGTCGAGCACCGCGGCCTCGGGTCTGGCGGCGATCCCGACGAGGTTCCCGTCCTGCGCTTCGTCGTCGCCGTCGTCCGCCCCCACTCCGAGGGCGCGTTTCAGCCGAGCGATCACGCCCGACTCGCCGGCCCCCGTGATCGGGCCGTCGTAGAGACCATAGCGATCGAGCAGTCGGGCGGTCTCGGTCTCGATGACTTGTCCGCGGTCGGCGTCGCTGCCCTCGACCATGACCTCGTCGCTCGAATACTTGATCGCGGTCTTCAACTTCCGGGTCAGGAACTCCTCTAAATCCCCCTCGATTTCCGTGACGTGGGGCTCGACGAGGTAGTATTTCTCCTCGTTTTCCTTCGCGGAGTGGAAGATCACCACGAACGCGTAGGGTTTGTTGACCCAGTAGCGCGTCACCTCTCGGAAGTGTGTGCGCTTCTCTACGGGGACCGCCTTCGCGAGGTCGTAGCGGTTGGCGACCGTCGTCCGTCCGTCGGCGGTCGAGAAGAATCCGTCTTCGTCGACCGACGGATCGGTGTCGACCGTGCGCCGATCGACTACCCTGGCGAGCGTGCTCGCGGTTTCGGCCCCAGCCGCGATTCGTTCGACGACCGTTCCGGTGCCGTCCGGAGATCCGGATTCGGTACCGTTGCTCTCCCGACCGCCAGCGGCGCGTTCGTCGGTGTGACGCTGCGAACCGAACACGTCCATCACCGGTGGTGGTCCGGTTATCGTACAAAAACCCTCACCTGCCGCCCGATCGGCTCCGCGTCGGCCCGTTGTCCCGTCGGTCGCTGCTGCCGCCGTGTCCATCAAACGACCGCCGGTCTCTGGCGGACCCTGGGCGTGCAGTTACTCGACGAACGCCTCGATCCGGGCCATCGCCTCGCGGAGGTCCTCGAGACCGGTGGCGTACGACACCCGGAGATGGCCCTCGCCGCCCGCGCCGAAGACGTCGCCGGGGACGACCGCCACGCCCGTCTCGTCGAGCAGCGCCTCCGCGAACGCCTCGGCGTCGGGCCACGGGCTCTCGGGGAAGACGTAGAACGCCCCTTCGGCCTCGAAACAGTCGATTCCCATCTCCTCGAAGCGCGAGAGCACGAACCGACGGCGACGGTCGTACTGGGTGCACATCTCCGCCACCGCGTTGTCGGCGTGTTCGAGTGCGTCGAGCGCGGCGTACTGAGCGGTCGTGGGGGCCGACAAGAGCGAATACTGGTGGATCCGGTTCATCGCCCGGATCGTTTCCGGCGGTGCGAGTGCGTAGCCGAGCCGGAGGCCGGTCATCGCGTAGGCTTTCGAGAAGCCGTTGAACACGATGGTTCGCTCGCGCATCCCCGGCAACGTCGCGATCGACGTGTGATCCCGTCCGTACGTGAGCTCGGCGTAGATCTCGTCCGAGAGAACGGTGAGGTCGTGCTCGCGGGCGAACGCCGCGATCGGGGCGAGCTCCTCGCGGGTCATGATCGCGCCAGTGGGGTTGTTGGGATAGCAGAGCACCAGCATGTCGGCCTCCCCCGCATCGTGTGCGTCGAGGACCTCGGGGGTGAGCTTGAACGCGTCTTCCTCGCGGGTCGGCACGCGAAGCGGCTCGCCGCCGGCGAAGATCACGCCCGGCACGTACGAGATGTAGGCGGGCTGGGCGACCGCGACGCGATCGCCGGGATCGAGGAGTGCGCGGAAGGCGACGTCGATCGCCTCCGATGCGCCCGCGGTCACGATGATCTCCTCGTCGGGATCGTAGTCGAGAGAGTACTGCTCGTCGACGTTCGTCGCGATCGCCTCGCGGAGTTCGGCCATCCCGCGGTTCGCGGTGTAGGAGGTCCGGCCCCGTTCGAGGGAGTCGATGGCGGCCTCGCGCGCGCTCCACGGCGCGGTGAAATCGGGCTCGCCGACCCCGAGCGAGATCACGTCGTCCATCTCCTCGGCGAGCTCGAAAAATCGCCGAATCCCGGAAGGAGGGACGCGTTGGGTGCGCTCCGAGGGATTCATGGAGAGACCGACAGCCGATCGTCGTCGTGGCCGTCGTCGAATTCGACCCCGCGCTCCTTGTACGTCGTCATCAGGTAGTGGGTCACGGTCTGGGTGATCTCGGGCACCGGTGCGACCTTCTCGGAGACGAACCGCGAGACGTCGCTCATCGAGTCGGCGCGCACCCCTAGCGAGAAATCGTACTCGCCGGAGACCAGCCGGAGCGACTCGACTTCGGGGAACTTCGCGAGCCGGTCGGCGATGTCGTCGTAGCCCGTCTCGCGGTCGAGCGTGACGTTGCACTCGACCAGCGCGCGCACCGGCTCGTCGTCGACCTGCCGCCAGTCGACGACCGCCTGATACCCCCGGATCACGCCCTCGTCTTCGAGAGTCTCGATGATCGCCTCGATCTCGCCTTCGTCGGCGTCGATCTGTCGGGCGAGATCGGTGGTCGAGTAGCGCGCGTTCTCGCACAGCAGCGAAAGCACCTCCTCGCGAACGCTCATACTACCGAGGCCACCAGCCCGGGGCAAAAGACTTCCGCCCGACCTACGCGTCGGGGTCGTTTTCGAGGAACGCCGCCGCCAGCTCGCGCTGGGCTTTCCGGAGGTGGTTGTGAAGCGTGGGGGAGGTGATCCCCATCGACTCCGCGACCTGCTCGGCGGTGGAGTCACGGGGCCAGTCGTAATACCCCGCGAAGTACGCCGCCCGCAGCGCGGAGCGCTGTTTCTGGGTGAGGCGCTCGTCGAGGGTCTGTCGGAACGTACCCTCGGTCCGGAGCGGGAGTTCGACGGTGCGTTTCGACAGCAGCTCTGCCCCCGGGTACGCCGCCTCGAACCCGTCGACCACGGTGCGAACGTCGGCGTCGGTGGCGATCTCCGCCACCACCCGTGCTTCGCCGTCCTCGGCCGTGAACTCCTGGACCGTTCCCCCGACCTCGATCAGCGTGTTCACGGGCGAGTCGGTGATGGCGAGTTCGAACACGCTACCCGTCTCGCGCTCGCTGACGAGTCGCGCTGACGCGACGAGGTCCGATTCGTCGGCGGCATCGAGCACGCGCTCGGGCGCGACGCCGTCGACGACGACGTACTGGAGGAGCGTTCCGTCGGCACCGGGAACGACGCCGTCGAGGCTGTACCGACAGTCGAGGCGCTCGGTGAGGCGGGTGGCGAACCCCGAGCCGTCGGGAACGTGGAGTTCGAGCGCGACCGCGGTGTCCGACAGCAGGAGCCGCATGTTCTGGGCGGCGTTGATCGCGAACCCGGCGATCTCGCCGAGCACCGCGAACCCGGACTGTTCGCGCTCGCTGAAGGCGTCCCGTCGCGTGGAGTACACCGCGAGCACGCCGTACACCACGTTCTCGTAGGACAGCGGGATGGCCGCCGCCGATCGGTGCTCGTGATCGGTCGCAGCTTCGTCCTCCACGATCGAGCCGTCGGCTGGATCGAGAACCTGTACCCCACCCGTCTCTAGCGCGCGTGCTGCCGGTTCCGCGACCGCCTCGCCGTCAGTCGCGACATCGACCCCGTCGGTGTCGTCGATCCCGGCTCCGGTCCGTACCGCGAGGTCGCCACCCGCGCCGCGCTCGGCGATCCACGCGAACTCGTAGAGCTCCGAGGCGGCGAGGCGCTCGCAGATCGTGTGTTCGATCTCGTCGCGCGTCGCCGCGGCGACGAGGTTACGGATGATCCCCTGGATGACTGCGTTGATTCGATCGAACGTCGCGAGTTCGTCGCGCTGGGCGGCCAGCCGGCGTTCGCGCTCGGCCAACGCCCGCTCCGCCCGGCGCTGGGCCACCGCGTTCTCGATCCGGTTCGCGAGCACCGCGTACTGGTCGGTGCCGGTGTCCTTCCGGAGGTAGTCAGTGACGCCCGCCGAGATCGCTTCGCTCGCCACCTCCTCGCTCCCTTTCCCCGTCGAGAGGACGAACGGAACTTTCGAGTGCTCCTCACGAACCGCTTCGAGGAACTCCAGTCCGTCGAGCCCCGGCATCCGGTAATCGCTGACGATGCAATCGGGGACTCCCTCGTGATCGAGCCGGTCGAGAGCGTCGCTGGCGCTGGTTTCGGTGACGACCACGAACGACTCCTGGAGGTCCTCGAGAAAGCGCGCGGCGACCTCGACGAGGCGCTGCTCGTCGTCCACGAACAGCACGCGGATCGGCTCGGTCACGCTCGCCTCGTCGTCCGACGACATTCCTCTCAAAACCATTCCGCTCGACGTATTAATATATCGTCTGTCAGTTCGCACTCAGTTTTTCGGTGTTTACCGACAGACGGCCGACGAATTCGATCTCTCTTGCAGTTCGAGCGGTCACATTCGTGTCTCATCGGACGTCTGTGTCCGGATCTCGAAGCGTGCGCCGCCTGCCTCGCTTTCGTCGACGGTCACCGTCCAGTCGTGAGCTTCGGCGATGGATCGGACGATCGAGAGCCCCAACCCCGTGCCGTCGTCGGCGGTGGAGTACCCACCCTCGAACACGTTCTCGCGCTCCCCGTCGGGGATTCCCGGGCCGTCGTCTGCAACGAAGAGCCCGCCATCGTCGAGCGCGCCGACGGTCACGGCGACGTCGTCGTGTTCCGTTGTGTCGTCAGGTGAAGCCTGACTGTTCGTGGAGCCGTGTTCGACAGCGTCCTCCTGAGCCTGCGAAGGTGGGTTTGTGGAGCCATGCTCCACAGCGTCGCCGGCCTCCGACCGGCTGCTCGTCGAACCATGTTCGACGGCGTTCCGGAACAGGTTCTCGAACAGCCGCGCGAGCCGGTCGGGATCGGCCTCGACCTCGCCGGGATCGTCGACGGTGAGCTCCGCGGTTTCGGTGCCGGCGGTGTGCCACGCTCGCTTGGCGACCGTCGCGAGCGAGACGCGCTCGGTTGCGCCGATCACCCGTCCCTGTCGCGCGAGCGTGAGCACGTCCTCGATCAGCTCGTTCATCCGGACGAGCGCCGCGTCGATCTCCTCGTGGTGTTCGGAGTCCTGTTCCCTGCGTGCGAGTTCGAGTCGGCCGCGCGCGACCGAAAGCGGGTTCCGGAGGTCGTGGCTGATGACGCTCGCGAACTCCTCCAACAGCTCGTTCTGGCGTTCGAGCTCGCGCTGGCGGCGTTGCTGATCGGTGATGTCGGTGTAGATCGAGTAGCCCTCGGCGTTGCGCTCGTCGAGTGCGATCGGCACCACGTGCAACAGGAAATCCCTGACCCCGTCGGCCGTCCGCCGGCGTGCGGTCGTTCGGAGCCGTTCGCCCGCCAGCAGCCGTTCGTTGAGCTCGTCGGCCTCGTCGTCGTCACTCATTGGAACGATGAACTCGTCGATGTTCTCGCCGGCCACCGTTTCGGACGAGTAGCCGAAGACTTCCTCGAACGCCGTGTTGACGTCCCGGACGATCGGCTCGCCGTCGACGAGGTCGTAGCGGAGCGCGGCGTCGGGAACGTTCTCGAACAGCGCCGCGAGCCGATCGTGTTCGGCGACGAGCCGTCGCTCGCGGTCTGCACGCGAGAGCGCCGCCTCGGTGTTGGTGGCGAGGAGCTTCGCGAGCGAAACGTTGTCATCGTCGAACGCGCCCGGCTCGGTCGATCCGATGTTCAACACGCCGAACTCGCCGATCGGGACCACGATCTCGCTGCGGAGCGGCGTCTCGGGATCGAAGACGTCGGCTTCGCGGTTGACGTGGTCGTACCGACGGGTCTCGCCGTCTTCGAACGCCTGCCACGACAGGCTCTCGCCCCCGGTGTATGTCGGGGCCGTCCCGAACAGCTCCACGCCGCGCTCGGAGATCGCTGCCGGGCGGAGCACCGCGTCGGCCTCGTCGTGGAGCCAGATGCCGCACATCGGCATGTCGAGCACGCGCTCGACCGTCGCGACGGCGATCTCGGCGATCTCGTCGCGGTCGGCCGCGTCGATCATCGCCCGCGTCGCGTCGTGGAGCGTCTCGATCGCCGCTTCGTGGCGTTTCTGGGCGGTAATGTCTCGGATCGTGGCGGTGAAGCGATGCTCGCCCTCGGCGGCGTGTTCGCCGAACGAGACGCCGAGCTGGATCTCGCGTCCGTCTCGGTGTCGACCGGGGAGCTCGATCCACCCCCAGTCGAGATGCTTGTCTCCCTCTCGGAGATACCGGTCGAGCCCTGCGAAGTGGGGATCGTGAAGCCGGTCGGGCATGACCGTCGTGAGCGACTCGCCCTCGAGTTCGGTGGCGGAATAGCCGAACACCCCTTCGACCGCGTCGTTCGCGTACCGAATCGTACTGTTCTCGTCGATGGTGACGACTGCGAGCGTGGTGTTCTCGGCCAGCGCCCGGAACCGCGCCCGCGCTGCCTCGAGTTCCCCCTCACGCTGCTTGCGCTCGGTGACGTCCTCACAGATCATGACTGTCCCTTCGAACTCCGTGTCGTACGGGAGCAACGAAACCCGGATTTTGAGCGTACGCCGATCCCCGTTGGGCGGAGTGATGGTGAGTTCGTACGTCCCGGTCGTGCGCTCGGTGTCCGCCGAGAGCAGGTCTCGTACTGTCGTGGCGTACTTCTCGATGCTTTCCGGCGGAACGATTCCGTTCTCGACGAGCGTCCGGAACGGTTTCCCGCGGAGCTCCATCATGGGGTAGCCTGCCATCGATCCCGCCCGCTCGTTCCCCCCGACGACCGTCCCATTGGGATCGACCACGAACATCCCGACCGGCGCGGTTTCGACCATCGTCTCGTAGCGTTCCAGCTCGCGCTCACGCTGCTTGCGCTCGGTACTGTCGCGGATCACGCCGACGGTCCCCTGGAACGCTTCTGCTTCCGCCGTCGGGAGCAGTGCGACCTGAATCTCACACGGGAACGTACTGCCGTCGGCGGGATGCACGGTGGCCTCGAAGGACTCGCTGACGCTCCCGAACGAATCCCGCGAGAGCAGATCGCGGATCAGGGCCCGTCCGTGTTCGATGTCCGCCGCTTCGAGGAACGTCGAGACGTGCTTGCCGAGCAGCTCCTCGCGCGCGTAGCCCGTTTTCTCGACGATGGTGTCGTTGACGCTCGTGACCTGCCCGTCGGTATCGAGTGCGTAGATCCCGTCACCGGCGGCGTCGAGCATGCGTTCGTGGCGTCGCAGCTGTGCCTCGCGGTCGACCCGATCGAGCGCGACTGCCGCGTTCGCCGCGAGCACCTGTGCCAGCCTGATGTCAGCGTCGTCGAACGCGTCGTCGGACAGGCCGATGCTCAGCGTTCCGTGGTCGCCGAGCGGCACGTACATGGAGCTCTCGAACGGGAGGTCGTCCGCACCGTACTCGGCGACGCTCCCCGCGGTCAGGACGGGCTCGTCCGAATCGAGCGCACGCCACGGGAGTGCCTCGCCGTGGGCGTAGCTGGGTCGTTCGCCGAGCAGCCGTCTCGCGGCATCGGACACCGCGACGGGTTCGAGCGTGTCGGTGTCCGAGTCGTGCAGTCGCACGGCCGTCGCCGAAAAACCGAGCACCTCCGCCGCGGCCTCGATGGTCGCCGTCGCGACTCCCACCCGGTCGTCCGCGCGGACGAGATCACGGGTCGATTCGTGGAGCGCCGTGATCGCCGCCTCGCGACGTTTGCGACCGGTGATGTCGCGACCGGAACCGATCACTCCGTACACCGACTCGCTGTCGGTGAGCGGTGCGCCGTTGAACTCGTGGGGGATCGCCTCCCCATCCGAAGTCACGAACGCCGACTCGACGGTGACGGTTTCGCCGCGCTCTGCGATCGCCGCGATCCGATCGGCGATCAGATTTTGGTCGGCCTCGGGGACGAACTCGAGGGCGTTCATCTCCGCGATCGTCTCGTCGTCGTACCCCACCGTCGCGGCGAACGCGTCGTTCCACCGGAGCATTCGGCCCTCGGGATCGAACGCGTAGATCGCGTCGGGAATCGCGTCGAAGACCCCCTCTGCGACCGCGCGCTCCTCGCGGAGTTCGCGCTCGCGCCGTTCGAGTGCGGCCCGGGTCTCGGCCGCGTCGATCGCCTGCCCGATCGTGCCCGCGAGCTCCGCGAGCGCCGTTCGCTCCTCCTCGCCGAACGCGTACCGCCGACTCGAATAGACCACCAGCACGCCGTACTCGACCTCATCGTACGAGAGCGGCAGTGCGATCACTGACTCGTGGTCGTAGCGATTGGCGGTCTCCGCCCACGGCTCGAACGTCTCGTCCTCAGTCAAGTTCCGCGTGGTTTGAACGGCCCCCAAGCGGAGCGCTCGTCCGGCCGGGCCGCGACCACGGGGTGTGTCGTCGGCCCGGACGGTGATCTCGTCGAGATACCCCGTCCCCGATCCCGCGCGCTCGCTGATCACGACCCGGTCGCCGTCATCGGGCTCGCCGATCCACGCGAGCGTGTACGGTGTCGACCGGGCGAGACGCGCACAGACCTGCTCCTCGATCCCCCCGCGAGTCGACTGGCCGACGAGTTCGCGCTGGACGTCGCTGATCACGCCGTTGATCCGGGCGAGTTCGTCCGCCCGGCGCTCGGCACGGTGGGCCTCGACCGCGTTCTCGATTCGGTTTGCCAACAGTTCGTACTGCTCCGTTCCGGTTCCCTTCTGGAGGTAGTCGGTGACACCCGCCGAGACGGCTTCGCTCGCGATCTCTTCCGATCCCTTGCCGGTGAACAGCACGAACGGGCGATCGGTGTCGATCTCTCGTACCGCGGCGAGGAAGTCGAGCCCGTTCATCCGGGGCATCGTGTAGTCGCTCACGATGCAGTCGAACGCCGCCGGATCGCGTTCGAACCGGGCGAGTGCGGCCGCGCCACCTTCGACGACCGTGACGTCGAAGTCGTCGCGAAGCCGCTCGAGGTGCGTCGCCGCGAGGTCCGCAACCGCCGGCTCGTCGTCGACCAACAGCACCGCGATCTCGCCATTCATGCTCGTTGTTGTCGAGTGCGTCGCCGCTGGCAAAAACCTATCTGCACCATTCCGCCGACGACCGACAGCGAGCGGCTCCAAGCGGTGTCGAGCCATCTTTGGTCCTCGCGCACGTGGGTCGGCCGTGACTCTCGAAGAATCCGCACGCGAACTCGACCGTGGCGACGAAGCTCCCGACTTCGAACTCCCCGGTGCCGACGGCGAAACTCATGCTCTCGCCGATTTCGCCGACCACAAGGCGCTGCTGGTGACGTTCACTTGCAACCACTGTCCCTACGCCCAGGCGAAGTTCGACACCCTGAATCGGCTCGCTGACGACTACGACAACGCCGCTGTCGTGGGGATCAACCCCAACGACGCCGAAGAGTATCCCGACGACTCCTTCGAGACGATGCAGGAGCTCGTCGACGAGGGTACGATCGATTACGACGCCTACCTCCGCGACGAGTCCCAGGACGTCGCGCGGGCCTACGGCGCGGTCTGCACCCCCGATCCGTTCCTGTTCAAAAGTACCAACAACGGGTTCGAACTCGCCTACCACGGCCGGCTCGACGACGCCCACGGCCCCGACGAACAGCCCTCCGGCGAGCCAGGCTTCGAGATGGCGGGTGCGATCGAATCGGTGCTCACTGGCGTCCCGGTGGACCACGAGTTCCGGCCGTCGCGTGGCTGCTCGATCAAGTGGCAATAATACATGAAAACTCGAACAAACGTTATTGTGTCCGTTCCCTGAATCTGCTAGATCAGTCCGTATTTGAGTGTATCAATCCCCTCCCACTGTCTGGCGATCACGGTACCATACCAGTGTGTCTAGGAGTGTAAGTACCGACATAAACGCGATAATACCTGCCATCTCCCACACTACGCCTCTCCCGACACCGATCAGGCTGAGGAGGAAAAGCACGACAGCACTGGCGACCACCGAAATGATCGGGAACAACACCGCCACACCCGCTGTACGAATCCCCCTCATAAACTGATGTTTCTGTTCGTTGTTGTATGAGTTTTGCACTATGGTCATGATCGGCACACGGACCGCAACCGTGATTCACCGATGAACCGCACCGCTGACCGCCACCACAACCACGCAGCACCGCCCGAGCCCTCGGCCATTCACTCCGTTCGTGGCCTTCGCCCTCGATCCGCCAGGACCGCCACCGCTCCGCTGACCGCCGACCACTTTGCCGCACCGCACCCGCGCCGCAGCCGCAAACTCAGCCCTCGCCAACGAGGTCGTCGTAGCGCGCGCCAGTTTGTTTCAGCGTCTCGGTCGAGTAGAGACGTTCGTGGTCGTAGGGCAGATGGTCGCCGGCGAGTTCGTCGACTTTCGCGTCGACGGCGTCGGACTCGCGGCCGTGGATCATCGTGAAGAGGTTGTACGGCCAGTCCTGCTCGGGCCGGCGCGGACGGTGATAGCAGAGCGTGACGTACGGCAGCGCCCCCACCTCGGTCCCGCGGGCGTCGAGTGCGTCGTCGGGCACGTCCCAGACCACCATGCAGTTCGCGTCGAACCCGGTGACGACGTGGTTCACGATACAGCCGATCCGCTTGATACAGCCCGCATCGCGCAATCGGTGAACGGCGTCGAGCACCTCGTCCACGGGAGCGTCGATCTCCTCGGCAACGTCGCGGTACGGCGTCGCAGTTAGCGGGAATCCTTCTTGGATCGCAAGCAGCAAGCGCGCGTCGAGCGCCGAAAGATCGCCGGCGGCGTCCTCACCGATCCGGGTCGGCGAGACGTCGGTTTCGTCGACTCCTTCCCGAGCGAACCGATCGGTGTTGACCACGGGGAATTCGAGATCGATGTAGAAGTCGGTCAGCATCGGGAGCCGCAACACGCCACAGCCCGTCCGCTCCTCGATCTCGTCGAGGATCGTGTCGCGGGTCTCGCGCGATCCCGCAGTAACCACGAACCACATGTTCCAGTCGTGATCGCGCCGGTAGTTGTGGTTGACCTGACGATAGCCGTTGACGACTTCCGCGATTTCGTCGAAGCGTTCTTCGGGGGCTCTGACCGCGGCGAGCGCCGACGATCCGATCACGGGCGGGTTGAGGACCGCGCCGAACCGCCGGAAGACGCCCGCTTCGCGCAGCCGCTCGACGCGCGCGAGCGCTTCGGCCTCGCTCACGCCCAGCTCGTCGCCGACGGCCTCGAAGGGACGTTCGCGGACGGGGAACCCGCTCTGATAGCCGTCGACGAGTGCGGCGTCGACGTCGTCGAGATCCGCGCGCCAGCCCTCCGCCAGCGAACTCATTGTTTGGAGGAGGAGCCCTCGACACAACGGTCTATCGGTTCGGCGGAACTATCCCGTTCGCGCGTCCACTCACCGCATGACCGGGTTCGAAGATCTCACTGATCGGGTCGCGCTCGTGACGGGCGCGACCGGCGGCATCGGGCGTGTCGTGGCGCGGCGACTCGGCGGCCGCGGCGCGACCGTGGTCGTGGTCGGACGCTCGCGCGAGCGCGGCCAGGCAGCCGTCGATGAGATCGAGCGCGCGGGCGGCGAGGGAGCGTTCGTCTGCGCCGACCTCGCTACGACGGACGCCGTTCGCGGGCTCGCCGACGCGTTCCGTGAGCGGTACGACCGCCTCGACGTTCTGGTCCACAACGCCGCCTGCTCACACGACGACCGCCGGCTCACCGACGACGGGTACGAGAAAACGCTCGCTGTCAACCATCTCGCGCCGTATCTCCTGACCCACGAACTGCTCGACCTGCTCCGTGCGTCCGCACCGGCCCGCGTCGTCAGCACCTCTTCGACGGTCCACCGACGCGGCGAAATCGACGTTGACGACCTCCACCTCGAATCGGGCTACGACGCGCTCGACGCCTACGCGCGCTCGAAGCTCGCGAATCTCCTGTTCACCATCGAGCTCGCCGCGCGCCTCGACGGGACTGGCGTGACCGCGAACGCCGTCCATCCCGGGTTCGTCCCCGGCAGCGGGCTCTACCGGGACGCCTCACTGCCCGTCCGCGCCGCTACGGCCGTCGCCGCACGCCTCCCCTTTGTGGGGACTTCAGTCGAAGATGCCGCCGACGGTCTCGTTCGACTCGCCGCAGCGTCCGAAGTGGCCGAAGTCAATGGTGTGTACTTCGAAGGATGCGAGCGCGCCGACCCGGACCCGCGCGTCCACGACGACCAACTGCGTGAACGTCTCTGGAAGGCGAGCGCCGACTTCGTCGGTGTCGATCCCGCGTGGCCGTGACCCGAGCACCCAGATCGACGAAAGCCGGCTGCTGTCAACCGCGGTGGCGCGCGGGAGCGGAGCGCGGCGCGACCGAAGGGAGGGCCGCGGACGTGAACGGGGAGGGACGACCCGTGAGCGCGTCGAAGACGCGCGACTCGCGCGAGGGATGACCGAGTGAGCGTAGCGAACGAGGGGGTCGGTTGGGGAGGGTGTGGCCTGCGGTCTCTCGTTTGTGTCGGGATTAGCTATAGCCAAGTCAGCTGTCCTCACCGAATTCCAATCGCCGAGTTCGATGGTGTTCGATTCAGGAGCGCACCGAGCGGGAGCCTTTTGCGCCACGCGATCCAACACGAGTCATGGCCCAGATCACAGAACAGTACGGCGAGTGGCCGCTCAAGCGACTCATGACCGAGGTCGTCGGCTCGGGACACAAGTCCGCCGACGACATGACGCGCGACCAGGCCAGCGAGGCGATGACGCGGATCCTCGATCACGAACCCGACCACACCACCCTCGGCGCGTTCTGGCTCGCGAACCGTTGGAAGCGCAACACCCCAGAGGAGCTCGCGGCGTACATCGACGTCATGGCCGAGGAGTCGGTGAACGTCGCCGCTCCCGACTGCGATCCCGTCGACTGCGGTGCGAACTACGATGGCAAGGGACGCTCCGCGATCCTCGGTGTCGGAGCGGGCGTGGTCGCTGCCGCCGCCGGCACCCCGGTCGTCGCCCACTCCGGCGACCGCGTCCCCACGCAGAAGCAGGACGCCTACAAGCACGTCCTCGACGCCTTGGAGATCCGGACCGAGATCGAACCCGACGAAAGCGCTGCGATGGTCGACGAAACCGGGTTCGGCTTCTACTACCAGCCGCAATTCAATCCGGGGATCGACGCGCTCGCCGATCGCCGCGACATGATGGGGGTGCGGACGTTCGTCAACACGATCGAGACGCTCGCGAACCCTGCCGGGGCCGACGTCCACCTCGGGAGTTTCTACCATCTGCCCTACGCGAAGCGGATCATCGACACCTTCGAAGCCAGCGAGCGCTACGACGTGCCCCGGGTCGTGATGTTCCAGGGGATGGAGGGGTACGACGACATCCGGCCGGGCTCGACGACGGTCGCCGTGGGCGAAGCCGGCGAGCTGGAGGACTTCACGATCGAGACCCCCGAGTACGGGATGGACTTCGACGAAGAGGATCTCGGGGTCGAGGACGTGGCCGCCGACTCCGCGGCGATTACCGAGGACGTACTCGCGGGCGAGCGCGAGGGAGCGTTCGCCGACGCCATCGCGCTCAACGGCGCGTTCCGGATCTACGCCCGCGAGGACTGTGAGTCGCTCGACGACGGCCTCGCGATGGCCCGCGACGCCATCGCCGACGGGAGCGCCGAAGCGGTCCTCGACGACCTCCGCGCGTTCTGAGACCGCCGGGGCTGTCGTCGAGTCCACGACCGGAACCCGTTCGTCAGACCAGCTTTCCGCCGGCCAACTGCCGATTTCGGAGCGATCAGAGTGCCTGGTCCGTGCCGAGCCCCGCTTCCCGTGCCGCCCCGTAGATCGCCGTGGCCGCGGCGACGTCGAACACCGCCGATCCGACGCTTTCGACCACGACGATCTCGTCGGCGGACTCCCGGCCTGCGTCGTCCTCGAACAGCGCCGCCATCGGGACGAGATCGGCGGCGGTCAGCGACGTCGCGGCGAGATCGCCGGTCGTCGCCGCCTCCTCGGGCACGTCCGCGAACACACGCGCCGCACGATCGAACACTCCTGGTTCGAGCTCCTGCATCCCCGACTCGTACGCCCCGATCGCCACCACGAGCGTTCCGGGTCCGAGCGCGTCGGCCGGGAACACCGGTTCGGTGCTCGTGGTCGCCGTCACGACCACGTCTTTGTCGCGAACGGCGTCGGCGGCCGATTCGACGGCCTCCGCCGGAATTCCCTCCTCGTCGAGCGCGTCGACGCACTCGTGTTTCGAGTCGCTCGGCGAGTAGATCGCGACGCTCTCGACGTCACACAGCGCGGCGATGGCCCTGGTCTGCCACCGCGCCTGCGCGCCCGCCCCGACGACGCCGATTCGAACCGGGTCGGTCGCGAGCTCGCGGGCGGCGAGGCCGCCGATGCAGCCGGTTCGTGCGTTGGTGATCCGCGTCCCGTCGAGGAAGGCGACGGCCTGGCCGGTGCGTGCGTCGGCGAGCACGATCTGGGCGTGGAGCGTCGGCAGCCCGCGGTCGGCGTTGCCCTCGTGGATGCTGGCGAGCTTCGTCGCGAAGTAGTCCTCGCCGTGAACGTACGCGGGCATCACGAGGCCCGTTCCGAGGGGGTCGTCGGAGTCGAGTCCTTCGCCGACCGGGTAGTGGGGTCGTTCCGGGCGTTCGACCGCCCCCGCGGCCTGCTTGACGAGCGCGTGCTCGACCTCACTGGCGAGCGATTCGAGGGCGAGCACCTCGTCGATCTCGGCGTCGGTGAGCACCAGGACCATGCGTTCGCCTCGCCAGCGACCGGGTTATGGGTTTCCCCGCTTCGGTGTGAGGGCGGGAACGGTCGTAGAAATATTCGAAAAGCGAAACGAACGGGTTTGTTGAGGTTCCTGAATGATGATTGGATTTTAAGTCATGCTGTATATAAGGGCCGTATACAACAAATAGCGTTTTCTAACGAACGTGTGACGATAGCAGAGAATCAAATATCTCTATCAGAGAACATTTCTGCATCCTCGTAGCCAAGCTCGTCGGTAACACGATAGTTCACATCTCTTTCTTTAACAATCGTGATGACCACTCGCTTGGCAGAGACATTTTCACCACCGTCAGTCGCAGCTGTTCGGTTAGGGACATCGTCACTGGAATTGGCTTCAAGTAATTGATTATAGTGTTGAGCGACCCATCGATCACCCCATAGACCGTAGAACACTTCTTTAAAGAAGTTTCGTGTCGCTCGATTTGAAAACTTCTTGCTCATTTCTGGTAGTGAAAGTTTAGTGTCAGCAAGACCGTCTGCTACGAGTTGGGATGCAGGGAAGAATCGATAGGTGTCATTGTAATAGATATTCGCAAAGCTGGCTGGAGTGTGTCCCTGCATTGTGTTGCATTGATCGACGAGTTTGGTTGTCGCACCTGATCGATTTGTCGCATTAGCATAGTACTTGGCCTGCGATAGAAATCCCCAGTCTGTGATTGCGGCTCTCGTCGCATACACAACCATAAATATAAAATCGGCTCCCACGACAGATTCAGCCCGTGGATTAATCTTAGAAAGTTCGTCAGCCGCGACGAGATGCTTCATCGAGGCGCTATTCAGTTTGCTAACTAGATTGTGGATGAATTCATCAGTAATATCTTCCTCATCCGATACGCCCAGGGTGGTGTCACGAGTAATTAGCGCCGCTTCTTGTGCTACTGCACCGAGATTTTCTGCCTCATCCAGCGAGAGCATATCTTCTCAGAAGCGGGCAAAATCCAAAACCGTTTATACTATTGCTCTCCAGTCGACTTCCGCTTAAGACTACGACACGAAGGTCAAAAAGAGAAAGAAAGGATTGCTCGAAACAGCCACTCAAGTGGAATATACACAACGGATATGTTTGAGCTACTTTCTTTCCAATAAAAACTACACAATTATTAAGCCACTTCCACCAATCATTGAGTGTCTTGACGGAGCCGAATGAACGATTCCTCGGAGAGGGCTCCGATGGGCACCGCTTCCGGCGTCGCCAGTAGACTTATTCCACCACGCGGCTCAGATTCGCCAGCATGAATGTGGTCGTCGTCGGGGGCGGCATCGTGGGGCTCTCGTCCGCGAACGCGCTCGCCGCGGCCGGTGCGGACGTGACCCTCTGTGAGAGCGGCTCGCTCGGAACGGGGAGCACCGCCCGCTCGGCGGGCGGGATCAGGACCCAGTTCTCGACGCCGGTCAACGTCCGCCTCTCGATCGAGAGCCTGCGGGTTTGGGAGGCGTTCGAGGCGAAGTTCGGCGTCGACATCGCCCACCGGCGGCCAGGCTACTGCTTCCTCGCCCGCACCCCCGAGACGGCCGATCGGTTCCGCGAGAACGTGGCGATGCAGCACGACCTCGGCGTGGACAGCGAGTTCCTCTCGCCCAGCGAGGCCGTCGAGCGCTGTCCGGGCCTTGATCCCGACGAGTTCGTCGGAGCGACCTACAACGCTGCCGACGGGTTCGCCGACCCGAACCTCGCCGTCCAGGGGTACGCGACGAGCGCTCGGGAGGCCGGCGTCGACGTCCGAACGGGGACGCCCGTCGTCGATCTCGTCACCGACGGCGGCCGGGTCACGGGCGTCGAAACCGACGCCGAACGGATCGACGCGGAGTTCGTGGTCAACGCTGCGGGCGCGTGGGCGGCGACCGTCGCCGACCTGGCGGGGATCGACCTCCCGATTCACCCGCGCCGCCGCCAGATCGCGGTCGTCGATCCCAGCCGCCCGGTGTCGGCGGATGTCCCGCTGACGATCGATCTGGAGGAGGGGTCGTACTTCCGCCCCGAACGGGACGGGGCCGCGCTCGTCGGTGGCCACTTCGCCGAGACCGGGTCCGACGTCGATCCGAGCGCCTACTCGGACTCGATGGATCTCGACTGGGCGGCCACGGCGGTCGAACGCGCGGCGGCGTACACGAGCTACTTCGACGGCGATTCGCGCATCCGCCGTGGGTGGGCGGGGCTGTACGCCGTGACGCCGGATCACCACCCCATCCTCGAAGAAACGGTACCTGGCCTGGTCACCGCGGCGGGGTTCTCGGGCCACGGGTTCCAGCACGCGCCAGCCACCGGACGGCTGGTGGCCGAACTCTGCACCGACGGCGAGGCGTCGCTGGTCGACGTCGAGCCGCTGTCGAGTCGCCGGTTCGAGGACGACGGCGACGAACTCGTCGAGCGAAACGTCGCGTGACGCCGGCGACGGTGCGTCGATCGTCGTTCTGGCTCCGGCGGTCGCCACGTTGCACGGAACGGACGGGAGCGATCGGTCACCAGCACCCTTTTCCGCCGGCTCGTCGTTCGAGCGGGTATGACGGACGCAACGCTGCACACCAATCGAGGCCACATCGAGGTCGAACTCCACGACGAGCGCGCACCGCGCACGGTCGAGAACTTCGTCGGGCTCGCGACCGGCGAGCAGGAGTGGGAAGACGACGGCGAAACGGTCGAGGAACCCCTCTACGACGACGTGGCCTTCCACCGCGTGATCGAGGGGTTCATGATTCAGGGCGGCGACCCCGACGAATCGGGTCGCGGCGGACCTGGCTACCAGTTCGACGACGAGTTCCACGACGAGCTGCGCCACGACTCGGCGGGCACGCTCTCGATGGCGAACTCCGGGCCCGACACCAATGGCTCGCAGTTCTTCATCACCCTTGACGCCCAGTCCCACCTCGACGACCGCCACGCGGTGTTCGGCGAGGTCACCGACGGGATGGACGTCGTCCGCGAACTCGGCTCGGTCTCGACCGACGCGAACGACCAGCCCCAGGAGGAGGTCGTTCTCGAATCGGTCGAGATCCACGACTGAGACCGGAAACGACACCGAGCGAAACACTGATTGCGAGTCGGGCGAGTACGCGTGCGTATGGTCGACGATACCACGACGCGCTGTCTGAAGTGTGGATTCGAAGCCACAGGGATAAACCAGTGGAATTCGGTCGACGCGCCACCGTTGGGCGCACTCACGCAGTGTCCCGAGTGCGGGAGTACCGATATCTACACGCGCTCGTGACACCGGGAGAGCCGAGCTGTGGTTCGTCTCGACGGGCCCGACGGCTGCCAGCCGAACGGTACACGGAAACCGATCGAGGCCCGACCTTGTGGTATGGCCGACGAACCCGTCGATCCGAGCGACATCGGCGAGCGCGACGCGCCGCCGATCGCCGAGAAACCCTACAAGATCATCTTCGAGGCGAACAAATGTATCGCGGCGGGCAAATGTGCCGAGGTGTCGGACAACTGGTCGATGAACCTCACGAGCGGGATCGCCCAGCCCGAATCGTACTTCATCGGCGAGGACGACCTCGCAGCGAACGTCGAGGCGGCCGAGGTCTGTCCCGCGAAGAAAGACAGAGGTGTGATCCACGTGGTCGACCGTCGCACGGACGAGGAGATCGCGCCCGATCTCGAGGGCGACGGCACGCTCTCGGTCGATTGGTAACCGAGACCGAAACCGACTTTCCTTCGAGCGCGTAGGGGCGAACGCGCGAGGGTGGCCGAGTCTGGCCAAAGGCGTCGGGCTTAAGACCCGATCTCTTAGGAGTTCGTGCGTTCAAATCGCATCCCTCGCACGTTTCGCCGGATCGCCGAACAGCGACGATTTTATCACGATTCCCCATGAGCACCCGGACGATGGACTCCGACCTCCTCGCCGACGGGCCGGCCGACCGCCTCGTTCGGGTCGCCCGGACCGCGACCGGCGACAGCCTCCGCTCGGTCACGTACTTCACGCGGAGCGACTACGACCAGCTCTACCTCCGGGACGATCTCGAACAGGACGCCGATCTGATGAGCTTCATCGGCCACGAGTGGCACGACTTCAAGAACACCCGCAACGCCTATCAGAACTCCGAGCTCGGGACCTACCGCCACACCATCCGGACCTTCGAGAACGGTTTTCTCCTCCGGATCACCACCGAGCGCGACGGCGTGTTCGTGACCACCGACGGGCTGACGATGCAGGACTTCGAGGCGGTTGCGAACGCGGTCACCACCGTTTTAGAGGACCGAACCGAGTAGTTCCGCGAGCGGGTGACGACGCGCTTTTGCCCGCGAAGGGCGAACCGACCACATGACCCACAACGCGCCCAGAACCGACGGGTTCGACAGTCATAGGGCGTTCGAGCCGATCGACGACGGGTTCGCGCTCACCACCATCCCGTTCGACAGCCGCGCCGAGGCTACTGAGTCGGGCTATCGTATCACGATCCACGTCCCGACGCTCGACGCCGCTGCCGGGGAGTCGATCGCGGAGGCGCTGCGGGAGGGCTGGTTCGAGACGTTCGAGCGGCGACTCGCCGATGCCGGCGGCGTGACGCGCGGGGCGATCGACGTACCGGCACCGACCGTCGAACGCGACGCCGGCACAGTGAGGGTCGAGTTCGCGTTCGAGCACGACGATCCTGCGGGGGCGGCCGACGCCGCGAAGGCGCTGGCGGAGTACGTCGAAGGGACCTACGTCGAGGGTATCGTCCCCGGCTACACCTACGAGCCGCCCGTCGCCGATCTGCTCTCCCGAGCGCGTCAGCAGGGCGACGAGGGCGACGGAGAAGGGTCGAGCGGCGCGATGCCGCTCTGAGAGCGAGGAGAGAGAAGACTCAGGCCTCGCCGGCCGCACGGCTCGTGTCGCCGGCGATGATCCGACGAACGTCGCCGAGCACGTCGAAGTCCGCGAGCGCCACCACCCGATCGCCCTCTTCGAGCGAGTCGTCGGCGTGGGGCAGCCCGAGCGCCGCCCCTTCCTTGCCGAACGCCAACAGCCGGGCGTCGCCGGGGAGTTCGAGTTCGCTCAGGGTGTACCCCCGGGTCGGCGACTCGGGCGTGATGGTAAACTCCACGAGCTGGAGGTGATGGGCGATGTCGGCGATCGCGCGGATCGTTCCCCCCAAGAGAGCGTTTTTCGCGCCGATCGCGCCGAGGCGCTCGGGGTAGACCACTTCGTCGACCTCCGCGGCGTACTTCCGGTAGATTCCCTCGTACTCGTCGTTGTCGATGCGCATTACGGTACGACAGCCTCTCGACTTCCCGATCAGACACGCCATGATGTTGGTGGTCACGTCGCCGGTCAGCGCCCCCACCGCGTCGGCCTCCTCGATGCCCGCGTCGACGAGGTCGTCCTCGCTGCCGCCGTCGCCGTCGAGGATGTCGACGATTTCGAGGCGTTCGCCCCAGAGCTGTTCGAGCTGGTCGGGATCGTTCTCGACCACGGTTCCTTCGTGGCCCTCCTCGGCGAGCACTCTCGCTGTTCGGAGCCCGACCCGGCCGGCACCCACGATGACGAATCGCATACCTCCTGTACACCGAGGACTACCAATAACCTTACTCCGTTCCCGCAGTCTCGACGGCGGACTGTCCCGGCTCCTCAGTCGTCGCCCGCGATCGATGCACGTTGTCGCTCGAGTTCGGGCGTCGGCTCGGCATAGACGTGCTCGAACAGTTCGTCGCTTGCGGGGTCGGGGATCGCCTCGGCGGTCTCGACCGCGTCCGCGAGTTCGTCGTCGGCGTCTTCTTCGCATTGCTCGACGAACGTCTCGTCGATTACGTCACGGTCGGTGAGATACTCGGTGAATCGCTCGACGGGGTCGCTGGTGCGCCACGCGGGGAGATCGGGATCGTCGTCACGGTAGCGGCTCGGATCGTCGCTCGTGGTGTGGGCTCCCCGACGGTAGGTCAGGCTCTCGACGAGCACCGGCTCGCCGTCGCGAGCGCGATCGAGGGCGATCTCGACTGCCTCCCGTACCGCGAGCGGGTCCATCCCGTCGACTTGTGCGCCCTCGAACCCGTACGCTTCGGCCTTCTCGGCGATACTCGGGCTCGCGGTCTGGCGTTCCCGAGGAAGGGAGATCGCCCAGCCGTTGTTCTCACAGAGGAAGACGACCGGCGCGTCGAACACGCCCGCGAAGTTCATCGCCTCGTGGAAGTCGCCCTCCGACGTCGCGCCGTCGCCGAAATCACAGACGATCGCGTGGTCTTCGTCCTGGTGGTCGGCGGCCATTCCCGCGCCGACGGCGTGAGGGAGCTGGGTCGCGATCGGGACTGCCTGTGGGAAGATCGGGAGATCGTGATCGGAGTTGAACTCGGGATGACCACGCCGGAAGGCGAGCAGATCGCTCATCGGGACGCCGCGGGCGATCTGCATCGCGTTCGAGCGGTAGGTGGGGAACAGCCAGTCGTCGGCCGCCAGCGCGTGGGCCGTCCCGACTTGGGTGGCCTCCTGGCCCGCAAAGGGTGGATAGCCGCTCATCCAGCCGCGGCGCTGGAGCGCCACGGCGCGCTCGTCGAACCGCCGCGCGCGGATCATGTCCCGGAGCAGGTCGCGCGCATCGTCGGCGTCGAACTGGGTCGCTTCGAGGTCGCGCTCGCCGATGACCCGGTGCATATCTGCTCTCCCACGGGCCCGCCCGAAAGCCGTTCCGATACGCCGAAGTCCCGCGGGCCCCGAGGGGCGATATGGTCTCGGTTGCCGACCTCGTCGGGCTCGCCGTGGTCGTCGGCGTCAACGCCGTCATCGCCGCGCTCGCCACGCGTTTCATCCGCGTCCGGCTCGACACCCAGTGGGGCGTCGCGCTCTACATCGCCCTGCTCGTGCCGACAGTGTTGTTCGTGACGACGCTCGTCGCGACTGGCCCCGTCGGACTCGGACCGGACCTCGGTGGCGCAACGGCGGTGCTCGGTGTCGCGGTCGCGCTGCCGTTCGCGCTCGGCGTCGCGTTCGATTACTTCTGGATGCCGGCCCCCGAGGAAGTCGAACTCCCCGACACGCTCCGGGAATCCTGAGTTCGCCGCCACAGCCACCACAGCTACCACGGCCGCTACAGACACTACAGTCACCACAGCCACCGCTTCACCGCACGGCCAAAGATTGTGGTGTGTTCACGATCTCCACTCGAAACGGGCGGGCCGAACCACGACAACTCGAAGCGAATTTTTAACCGAGATCGTCGTCTGGACACGGCCATGGGGAGTGCATGCGTTATCAGGGGTGAGATTCCGGCCGACGAGTTCGCGCTCTACGAGGCGCTCTCGTCGTCGCCCGACATCGAGTTCGAGGTCGAACGGATCATCGAGACTGGAACGGATGCCGCAATGCCACTCGTGTGGGTCCGGGGGGCCGACCACGAGGCCGTTGCGGACGTCTTCGAGAACGATCCGAGTGTGCAGGAGATCGAACTCCTCTCGGAGTTCGACAACGAACAGCTCTACCGGATGGAGTGGGTCACCGAGGTCGATCTCGTTCTCCAGATGCTCACGAACTCCGAGGCGACCATCACCGACGCGTACGGCACCGACGGCCGGTGGCATCTTCGGGTGCTCTATCCCGACCGCGAGTCGTTGACGAAGACGACCGAGTTCCGCGATGAGCAGGGGTTGACGTTCGATATCACCGCGATCCGTGAGCTGGAGGGCGAGCCCGCCGGTCGGTACGGCCTGACGACCGAACAGTTCGAGGCGCTCGAAGCCGCGCTCCAAGCGGGCTACTACGAGGTCCCGCGCGACATCGATCAGAACGATCTCGCCGAGAAGCTCGGGATCTCCCATCAGGCGCTCTCCGAACGCCTCCGGCGCGCGACCGGCGCGCTCGTCGAGGACGCGCTGCTGGTCGGGGCCGTCCCGGATCACGATGGGAAGTCCTGAGAACGGGATCTTCCCGCTCGTTCACGAGCGACCGTACCGTGGAACTGTGCTTTCATTCGCAACCTCAACGGATACAAACCACTCGCCGAGTAGTACCGACAATGAGTCTGATCGGCGCGTTGCCGCCCGCTCCGCTGGAGCAAGCGGATGCAGAGGCGATACGCGCCCGCAACGATGTGGATGCGCTCATCGTGCTCGGGACTTCCTCGATGTACGCCCGCCGGAGTCGGTACGACGACCCCGCAACCGAGGCCGTTGCGCTCGTCGACGGTGACGTGTGCGGCTTCTCGTACGACGACTCCGGCTGGTCTCGGGAACTCCTTCGCCGCGACGCCGATCCACACGAGCATCTCGAAGCCACGCTTCAGTGGTCCTCAGGGTAACGTCGTCGGCGTGTATCGGCAGCGATGGAGTCGTCGGACGGGAAACCGGGCGACGACCGACTCGATGAGCTACTCGGTAGCCGTATCGAGCAGCCGCTCGACCGTCGATTCGGCCGCTTCGATCACCGTCTCGGGCGACTGGGTCGCGTCGACTCGCACGAACCGCTCGGGTTCGTACTCGATGAGTTGCTCGTAGTTCGTCCGGACCCGGTCGAGATACTCCGCCTGCTCGAACTTGTTGGTCGCGCCGCTTCGCGCTGCCCCCTGCTCGGGATCGAGGTCGAGATAGATCGTCGCGTCCGGCGGGCGCGTCCACGGCTGGTGAACGCCACGAACGTACTCCATCGGGCGTTTCACCCGCCCGTCGAGCGCCGCGCCCTGGTAGGCGTACCGCGAGTCGGAGTACCGATCCGCAATCACGACGTCGCCGGCGTCGAGTGCGGGGCGCACAGTAGAGGAGAGGTGGGCGGCGTGGTCAGCCGTATACAGAAAGAGTTCGGCGAGCGGGTCGGCGTCGGGATCGTTGATCGAGCGCGCGACCGCCTCGCCGTACCACGAGTCGGTCGGCTCGCGGGTGAAGGTGGCGTCGACGGTGTCGTGAAGCGCCTCCCAGACCGTGGTCTTTCCGCTGCCGTCGATGCCTTCGAGCGTGATGAGCATACCGCGACTTCGCCCGCCGACGGGTAAGCCTTCCCTGCCGGTGACGGTGGTTTTAGGTTAGCTCCCCGAGTAATCAGAATATGGACGTGCTCGTGACCGGTGGCGACGGCTTCGTCGGACGGAATCTGTGTGACGAACTGGCGGAACGCGGCCACGACGTGACGGCGCTCTCGCGCGATCCCGATCCCTCGGTGTTCGAGGCGGACGTCGACACCGCGATCGGCGACGTGACCGCCTACGACTCGATGGAAGGGGCGTTCGCGGGCCAGGATTCGGTCGTCAATCTCGTCGCGCTCTCGCCGCTCTTCCAGCCCTCGGGCGGCGACGAGCAGCACTTCGAGATCCATCTCGGCGGCACCGAGAACGCGGTTCGGGCGGCCGAGGAACACGGTGTCGAGCGGTTCGTCCAGATGAGCGCGCTCGGAGCCGATCCTCGGGGACCGACGGCGTACATCCGGTCGAAAGGTGAGGCCGAGGGAGTGGTCCGTGACTCGGCGCTCGACTGGACGATCGTCCGGCCATCGGTGGTGTTCGGCGACGGCGGCGAGTTCGTTCCGTTCACGAAGAAACTCACGACACCGTATCTCGCGGCGCTGCCCCGCGGCGGTCGCACCCGGTTCCAGCCGATCTGGATCGGCGATCTCACGCCGATGCTCGCCGATACCGTCACCGAGGATGGCCACACCGGCGAAACCTACGAGATCGGCGGGCCGGCGACCCTGACGCTCGCCGACGTCGCCAAACTCGCCTACCGGGCGGAGGGGAAGTCGGTCTCGATCGCCCCGGTGCCGATGGCGCTCACGAAGCTCGGGATGGGGCTCGCCGACCCGCTGCCGGTGGTCCCGTTCGGCTCGGACCAGGCGCGCTCGCTCGAAATGGACAACACGGTCGCCGACAACGACGTCACCGCGTTCGGTCGTGACATGGGCGATCTGCGCTCGCTCGCCGACTACCTCGGCGTGGCGTAACTCACCGCTCCGTCGCCAGCAGCGCCGCCGACGGAACTCTCTTTCCCCGCCGACCGGCACCCATTTGACGCCGAACGGCCGAGCATGGCGCATGCGCGTCGTCGTCCCGTTCGCGGCCGAACAGCCGAAGACCCGGCTCGCGGACGTGTTCACGCCTGCCGAGCGCCGCGAGTTCGCCCGCGTCATGCTGGACGACGTACTCCGTGCGCTCCGCGAGGCCGGCCACACGCCCGAAGTGCTCACGACGGCCGGGATCGACGTGGACGCACCCACGATCGTCGACGATCGTCCGTTGAGCACGGCCGTCGATGCGGTGCTGGCGGCGGGAACGCCGGTCGCAGTGGTGATGGCGGATCTCCCGCTCGCAACTCCGGACGCGCTCACGCGGCTGTTCGCGCCCGACGCCGACGTGGTGCTCGCACCCGGTCGGGGCGGCGGAACGAACGCGTTCGTGACGCGTCATCCCGAGTTCCGGGTCGACTACCACGGCGCGTCGTACCGCGATCACCGCGAACGCGCCCGTGAGGTCGGTGCGAGCCTTGCGACGGTCGATTCCCACCGGCTCGCGACCGATGTCGACGAGTCCGCGGACCTCGCGGAAGTGCTGCTCCACGGAACAGGGGAAACGCGTCGGTGGCTCGAAAGGCAAGACGTTCGACTCGACACGAGCGGGGACGATCGCGTCGATATCCGACGGGACGGTACGACCGCTGTGCAGCGGGATGAGGGGCCAGAGACGGGCTGAATCGGGTGAGAGTTGGGACAATCCTTTCAAGCAGTCGTCACCGAGGACGAACTGCGCGAACCCTCTTACCGGTTCGCGCGGGTGGCCGTCGGCTGTGGTGCCCACCGCTCCCGGCCCGGTATCCCCACTCCCCCTCCTTGGATACCGGGCATCCCCGCTGAGTGAGAGCCTTTTAGCCGTCCGCGGTCTTCACCCGATCCATGCAGGAGGCCGACACGCGCGATCCACTCGATGCGATCGACGTCACGCCGCACGACGTCGATCGGCTGTGTGCTGTCGACTCCAACGACGTCGATCCTGCACCCCGCCTCTCGTTCTCGCGCAACGTCTTCGTTCCGCTGACCACGGCGTGTCGGTACACCTGTACCTACTGCACGTACTTCGACCCGCCCGGCGAAGCCAGTCTGATGAGTCGCGAGGACGTCCGACAGGTGCTCGAAACCGGAGCCGACGCCGGCTGCACCGAGGCGCTGTTCACCTTCGGCGACAAACCCGACGACCGCTACGACGCGATCCACGACCAGCTCGATGAGTGGGGCCACGACTCGATCCACGACTACCTCTACGAGATGTGCGAACTCGCGCTCGACGTCGGGCTCCTCCCCCACAGCAACCCCGGCGATCTCCAGCACGACGAGATGGCGATGCTCGCCGAAGTGAACGCCTCGATGGGCGTGATGCTCGAAACCACCGCCGACGTCGGCGCTCACGCCGGCCCCCGACAGAAGACGCCCGAACAGCGCCTCGACACCATCCGTGCGGCCGGCGAGGTCGGGATTCCCTTCACCACCGGAATTCTGGTGGGGATCGGCGAGGACTGGGAGGACCGGGCCGAATCACTGCTGGCGATCCGCGAACTCAACGAGCAATACGGGCACATCCAGGAAGTGCTCGTCCAGCCCGTCGTCGAAAACGAGCGGTGGAACAGTCCGACGCCCGACGCCGAGATCCTCCGACGTGCGGTCGCGATGGCCCGCGTTGCGCTCCCGGAGGACGTCTCGATCCAGGTGCCGCCGAACCTCGCGCCCGTCCGTGAGGTGCTCGACTGCGGTGTCGACGACCTCGGTGGGGTGTCGCCCGTGACCGACGATCACATCAACCCCGACTACGCGTGGCCAGGCCTCGACGAGCTCGAAGCCATCGCGGGAGAGGCTGGCGTCCCACTAGACGAGCGCCTGCCGGTGTACGAGCGGTTCGTCGACGACGGCGGCTGGATCGACGAGCGCATCGAGGCGGCGCTCGCCGCCGACACCGTCCACGGCGAGCGCTTCCGATCGGTGCTCGAACACGGCGAGAACCCCGCCGGAGTCTAAGCCCACGTCAGCCTGATCCCGGTTGCGATCGGAAACACGGACACCTCGCCAGCTACCGGCGTCTTGCGGGTTCGCGTTCGCGCTCTTGATTGTCGTCGGAGCGCGACCGTGAATCGACTGGCTCCGGTGTCGGACTGTACCGATCGGTCCCGTCGTCGGCCGTCGATTCGTCGTCGAACTCGACGGTGAGCGGCCGTGCGAGTCGGGCAGCCGTGGTCGCGGCCAGATGCCGAGCCCGTGCTACCCCTCCCGGCTCCGACGGGGACTCGGTACGGAGTTCGCTGCCCTGCCGAACGAGGAGGTCACGGTCGTCGAGTTCGGCGAGCGCGTGATCGAGCGTCGCGTCGTCTGGGTCGAGCGCGTCGGACAGCTCTCGACGGGTGAGAGGTTGCTCGCGGAGCGTCTCGTCGACCTTCCTCGTGACGTAGTCGTGGTAGACGTCCCGGCCGTCGGGGCTCTCACCGTCGCCCTCGTCGATGAAGAGCCCCTCGTGACGGAGCGTCTGGACCGAATCGAGGGCGAGCCACCCGCCGACGGCCGCGAAAACCACCGGCAGCCACCACGTACCAGTGCCGCCAAGCACGAACAGGGCAACGCCGGAGAGCAACGCCATGAGACCGAAACCGAGGGTTCTGACTGTCTCGCGGAGATCGTACACCTCCGTCAGGAGCTCCGAAAGACCGAAAATTCCCGTCACCGTGAGGCCCGTCGCGGTCTGTGTCGCCGATCCGTCGAAGACCCACACGGAGATGGCGATGACCCCGAGCCACGCCAGTATCGCCCGCGAACTCACCCGCTCTCGAACCGCGACACGGACGGAGTCGGCCATCGATCCTCGGTTCTCTCTCAGTACAATTAACTCCCCGCCTCGCCGACCGTTTCGGATTGGCGAGCGAATAACGGCTCGTCGCTGAGCGGATCGGAACACTCCATGCGAACCGATCGTTCTTCCGGAATATCTCGGTTATTCAACACGCTTCGCCGTGGATGAGGGTGTGGTGAGGACACGAATGACCAACCACACGCGGCGCGAGTTGCTGAAACTGACCGGGGCGACGGCGGCGGCCGCGGTCGGCGTTCCGAGCGTCGGTCTTGCGCAGGACGACACGCCCGACATCGAGTGGACGGAGGCAGAGTCGCCGACCACGAAGACCCTGAACGGTGCGGTCGACACCGCCGAGGGGCCGTTCGCGGTCGGGGCCGGTGGCGACGTACTCGCGAGACGGAAGGACGGCTGGCAGAAGGTCGTCGAGTACGGCCCTCAGGCACGGAGCCGGCCGCTGACGGGTGTCGACGTGACCGACGACGGCAAGGCGCTCTGGTTCGTCGGCGGCTCGGGTGTGATCGGCGAGTATCGCGTCGACACTGAGACGCTCACGAACTACTCCGCGCCGAAGGAGAAGACGAGCACGTGGGAAGGCTGTGCGGTGCGGGGCACTGCGGGCGAGAACGAGCGGCTCTACTTCGTCAACGGTTCGGGCGAGCTACTGATCGGCGTCCGCCAGGAGAGCGGCGCAGTCAAGTACGAGGACGTGACCAAACCCGGCGGTGGCTCCACGATCCCGGCGATCGACTTCCACGCGCGGAAGAAGGGCCACGTCGTCTCGACCAGCCAGTTCGTCGCCGCGACGGGCGACGGCGGCATGAAATGGAACAAGATCGGGATCGACTTCGCTGGCGGGGCCTTCTTCGACGCCGCGAGCGTCGGCCCGAAGGACGTCAATGTGGCCGCCGGCGGCGGGATCGTCTACCGCTACGACGGGTTCCGATGGACGCCCCACGTCATCGATGGCGGCCGCCAGGCGATCCGGGCGATCGACCGCGACGGCGCGATGGGGCTCGCGGCAGGCTCGGGCGGAAAAGTCTACGAGCGCCAGTCTGCCGGCCAGTGGCGGCGATTCCAGGCGCCGGTCGAGACGAAGCTCAACGGCGTCGCGCGCACGGACACCTACGATGTGGCGGTCGGCGCTGGCGGGGTTATCGTCGAGCGCTCGGTCGATCGTGACGCCGAGCCACCGAGCGGCAACAAATCGGTGGTACGGTACGCGGAGGGTGCTGTCGAAGCGGCGTGGGACTGAGTTCGAAGGGGCCGGCTACGCCGAGCGAGTCGACGGCGAGCCCGAGGGATCACCGAGCTCGTCGTCCAACCCCGACCAGCAGTCCGCACACACCATCCGGATCGTCTCCTCGTCGCCGTCGGGCCCGCTTTCGTCGATCAGGACCGCCCGACAGTCGGGATAGTCCCGGGGACTGAGGTCGGTCTCACAGAGCGCACATTCCGTGCCAGCGGGGGTCGAGTCGGCGGGCGTCGCGTCGGCCGTCGACCCGTCGGAATCGTCCGTCATCGATCACTCCCCCTCGCCGAACCGGCCGCTGAGATCGTCCCAGCAGCCCCGACAGAGCCGGTAGGTACGTTCGTCCGCATCGCGTTCGAGGCGGATCGCCCACTGAGACTCGGCTTCGGTGTCACACTTCCCACAGATGTGTTCGGTCATTGCGTGTGGATCGGTACCTCGAAGCTTCGAGACGGACCGGTGTTATACCTTTGCTCCGCTCGATCGTCGAGGGCGATATAGCAACCGCTTAGTTCGACCGACGGAACTCCCCCGCATGACCAGTGTCAAGGAGTTCCGGATCGAGGAGCCCGCCACCGCCGACACGCCCGGCAGCGGGCGGTTCGTGTTCACCGACGCCTATTCCGTGTTCGACTGGGGGCAGATGCCCGACACCGTTCCCGAGAAAGGTCGCTCCCTCTGTGCGATGGGCGCGTACAACTTCGAACTGCTCGAAGCCGAAGACGTGCCGACCCACTACCGGGGTGTCGTCGATCCGACGGCCGACGAAACGGGTGGGGAGTCCGAGGCGGTCGAACTGGACGCCGTCGCGGCACCGCCCCGTGAGATGGCGATCGATCTCGTCCAGGTGCCGGATCTTCCCCCCGAAGACGGAAGCTACGACTACGAGACGTTCCACGCCGCAGCGGGCGAGAACTACCTCGTCCCGCTCGAAATCGTCTTCCGGAACAGCGTCCCGGTGGGATCGAGCCTGCGCTCGCGCCGCGATCCCGGCGAGGTGGGGCTCGGTGCGGCCGAGTGGCCCGACGACCCGGTCGATCTCCCGGAGCCGGTCGTCGAGTTCTCGACGAAGTTCGAGGAACAGGACCGGTATCTCACGCGCGAGGAAGCCGACCGGATCGCGGGACGGGCGGCGCTCGACGACCTCGCGGCGGTCGCACGCGAGGTCAACCGGATCGTGACAGATCGGGCCGAATCGATCGGGATAACCCACGAGGACGGCAAGATCGAGTGCTGTTACGTCGACGGCGAGGTCCGGGTCGCCGATGTGGTCGGCACGTTCGACGAGAACCGGTTTTCCTACGACGGCCAGCAGCTCTCGAAGGAGGTGCTCCGCCAGTACCACAAGCGCACGCAGCCGGAGTGGGTCGCAGCGGTCAGTGCTGCGAAGACCGAGGCCGACGAGCAGGGCGAGACCGACTGGCGTGCGCTGTGTGAGCGCGACCCCGAACCGCTCGCCGAGAGCGTGATCGACACCGCGAGCGATCTCTATACTGCGGGCGCGAACGCCTATCTCGATCGCGACATCTTCGACGCACCGGCGCTCGACGACGCGGTTGCGACTGTGCGTTCGCTCGGGAACTGAGAATCAATCGTCAGTCGTTAGTTGTCAGTCGTCGCTCGTTCCGGCCGGTTCGCCGGCGGGTGGTGTCTCCGCGTCGACCGGCCGATCCGGGTTTAGTCGTTCGATCTCGTCGGGAAGCCCGAGGGCGGCGTTCTCGCCGTTGCGGAGGTGGGTTCGGCCTCGACCGACGACGAGATCGTCTTCGAGGTGGAGCCGCACCGCTTCGACGAGCGCCTCGGCTTCGAGGGGCTGGCCGCGGCGTTCGAGATCGGCGACGGTGGCGTCGTCGGGCACGTTGAACGCGCGCTGGGTGATGATCGGCCCCTGGTCGAGGTCGGTCGTGACGTAGTGGGCGGTGACGCCCGCGACCCGGACCCCGGCGTCGAGCGCCTGGCGGTACGGCTCCGCGCCGGGGAAGGCGGGCAACAGGGAAGGATGGATGTTGATGATGCGGCTCTCGTAGCGAAACACCACGTTGGGACTCAGGATGCGCATGTAGCGCGCGAGCACCACGAGATCGACGTCGTGATCGGCGAGGACATCGAGCAACCACTCCTCGTCGGGCACGCCGCCCGCATCGCCGACATCGTAAAACGGCACGTCGTGAGCCTCGGCGATCGGCGCGAGGTCGTCGTGGTTCGCGACTACGACCCCGATCTCGGCGTCGGGATCGCCCGTCTCCCACGCGTCGAACAGCGCGTCGAGGCAGTGTGATTCCTTCGTGGCGAGCACCGCGACCTGTCTCGTCTCGCGATCGGCGGGGAATCGGACCTGAACGTCCATTCCCAGCTCCTCGCAGAGGTCGTCGAGCGCCCGGCGGAGGTCGTCCTTCGAGCCGTCCATCTCGCTCGTGTCGACCCGCATCGTCATCCGGAACAGGTCCTGACGAACCGCCTGATCGAGGTCCTCGATGTTCACGCCGCGCTCGAAGAGGAGCGAGGTGATCCGAGCGATGAGGCCGGTGTCGTCGTCGCCGATCACCGTGATCTCGGTGAGTCGTGGGTTCATCGCCACCACTGTGTGTCGGTCGTGTTCATTGGCGTCGTTTCGCCGAACGCGGGCGAAAACCCTTCGTTTGCAGCAGCACTCGCGGCCGAACCGATGCAGAAGGGTTTTCGCCGACCGCTCCGTTCCGCCGCTCATGACCGCCTACACCGCCGTCGTCACCGTGCGGCTGAAACGGGGCGTGCTCGATCCCGAGGCCGAGACCACCGCCCGCGCGCTCGAACGCCTCGGGTTCGAGCTGGAGGAGCTCCGCGCGGCCGATCGTTTCGAGGTCGATCTCGACGCCGCGAGCGAAGATGCGGCCGCAGAGCGCGCCGACGCGATGGCCGAACGCCTGCTCGCCAATCCGACCATCCACGACTACACCGTGGAAGTCGAGTCGCGATGACGGTCTCGGTCATCCAGTTCGGCGGCTCGAACTGCGATCGCGACGCGGTTCGCGCGCTCCAGGATGTTGAGATCGACGCCGAGCGGACGTGGCACGAGGACGGACTCCCCGAGAACCCCTCGGGGATCGTCCTTCCCGGTGGCTTTTCGTACGGCGATTACCTCCGGGCGGGCGCGATGGCCGGGCGCGCACCGATCATGGAGGCCGTCCGTGATGCCGCGAACGGGGGCATGCCAGTGCTTGGGATCTGCAACGGCGCGCAGGTCGGCTGCGAGACGGGCCTCACGCCCGGCGCGTTCACCACCAACGCGAGCGCGCGCTTCCAGTGCGAGCACGTCCACCTCCGGGTCGAGAACGCCGACACGCCGTGGACCCAGGCTTTCGAGCCGGGCGAGGTGATCGAACTCCCGATCGCCCACGGCGAGGGCCGATTCGAGATCAGCGAGGAACGTCTCGCCGATCTCGATCGCGAGGATCGAGTCCTCTTTCGGTACTGCGATGCCGACGGGAACGTGACACCGGAATCGAACCCGAACGGATCGACGGACGCGGTGGCGGGCGTGTGCGGCGAGCGCGAGTCCGTTGCCGTGTTGATGCCCCATCCCGAGCGTGCGACCCTGCCCGAGCTCGGCGGCACCGACGGGCGGGCGATCCTGCGCGGGTTCGCGGAGTAGCCACTCATACCGACCCCAGCGTTTTTCATCGGCAGCGCGGTATTAACTCACATGGGAGAGCGTGCGTGCTATCGCGCTGTCTGTCCGAACTGCGATCTTCAGGTATCGATCGCCGACGAGACCTGTCCGGGGTGTGGTGCGGACCTCGAGACCGACGGATGACGACGACGCATGGCCGAAATCAACGAAAGGGTGGATCAGCACTACCACCGGTTGGCCGTACCGTTAGGGTGTCATAGAACGGTTGGCATGGTTTTCGGATGTCGCTCAAGAGGTCCGCTACGGCCGGCTCTAAATATCGGTGATACTGGCTGCTTGTCAGACACCGTTTCTCGGACCGCTGGTGAGGTATGTGAAGTGTTCTATGACACCCTGCGTACCGTCGCTGGGATGACCGACGAGACGGTTCAGTTCTGACTGGTCGAGCGGACGTACTCCGACGACGAGCAGAACCCCATCATTCTGCCGGCGAGACGCCCGACGACGAGCACGACCTCCGGAAGGAGCGCGCCCTCCCGAGCGTTTCGGGACCGGGCCGCTTCGAGGACCGCCGGCTCACTGGGACTGTTGGGACTGTCGGACGGGGCGGCGCAGTCGAGTGAGGAGCACGCTGCCGTTCGTCGTTTCGACGGTGAGTTCGTGCGTGCCGTCGCCGAGCGTCCCGCGAAGCGTGTCCTTTGGCCCATCCCGTTCGAAGGGGAGATCGTCGACGTTGACGGTGCCGTTCTCCGTCGAAGCGACGACCGTCGCATCGAGATCGGGAGCTAGCGCCGCGATGACGGTTCCGTTTATCGACGAAATCGACACGTCGCCATCGATCGCGGGAACGGCCACATCGACCTCCCCGTTGGTCGTCTCAGCCCCGTCGAGACCGGTGATCCCGCGCGCACTGAGCGGGCCGTTCGTCGACGCCAGCGAGACGGACCCGTCGACATCGTTCGCCCTCGCCATCCCGTTCGTCGCTTCGAGGCTCACGTCACCGGCGACGTTGGTTGCGGTGGCGACGCCGTTCCCCGACGAAACCCTCTCGACGGCGACGCCTTCGGGCACCCCGATATCGAGGGAGATCGATCCGCCACCGAGGCCGAGAAACGAGCCGCCGCTTGTATCCGTGCTGATGTGGAGTCGATCGCCGTCGCGCGCCGTCTCGACGGTCAAGTCGTCGAGATCCGTAAACACCGATCCCGTCTCCTTGGTGCCGCGAACGCGAACCGACTCCGCGTCCGTTCGGCTCACCCTCGCATCGCCGCTGTCCGTCTCGACAGTGATCCGCGCTACATCCGTCCCGAGACCACGCTCGAACTCCGTCTGATCGGTGCCGAACGACATCGCACCGCCACAGCCGGCCGAGACGACCGAGAGACCGACCGCACAGGCACCGAGCAGCCGACGGCGAGTGAGGGGCAACGTCATCGTTCTCGGGTCATACTCCGCCAGTATCAGCTTTGTGTCGGTATCCGCGATACAACCCCTCCGATGTCGAGCCCACAACACTAACCGCTGGCCGTCCGTACTGCCGCCGGAATGACCGACGAGACGATCCGGGTCTGGCTGGTCGAGCGCACGTATTCGGACGACGAACAGAACCTCATCATCCTGACCTACGCGACGCCCGACGGCGAGCACGACTTCCGGAAGGAACGCGCCCTGCCGAGTTTTTCGGGACCGGGCCGCGAGACGACCGCCGCGCTCGATGTCGATCCGGGCAACCTCGGCGATGTCAGCGATCCCGAAACCCGCGAGCGCTACGCCAGCGAAGTGAGTCGAATGGCCGACGAACACGACCCCGACGACGCGATCTGACAGGATGTCGCTACCCAGCTACCGCGCCAGCGGCATCCCGTAGCTCTTCTCCCGTTCCATCACTGCCTTCCACGTCGCCTCGCACTCACAGGACACCTGCTCGAACACTGTGGGGTCCTGTCGCTTGTCGAAGTCCTTGATCGCGGTCTGAACCCGATCGTCGCACTCGCCGCAGTTGTGCGGGCCGCGATCCGAGCCGTGGCCGACCGGATCGGAGACCACGATCGCGTCGGCATCCGCGGTCGATTCGAGCACGTCGGCCACCGACCAGAGCCACGGTGGACGATAGCTCCCATCGTGATAGAGGTCCTCGACCATCGTGTGGCGCTGGACGTTACAGGGGTTCATCGACACGGTATGAGCGTGTTCGGCACACCGTCGGATCGAGGACTCCATGTCCGCGACCGCCTCGCTCTCGGTGAGGAAGGGCGGTTTCATCAGGAGGTAGGCTTTGATCCCTGCGCCCGCCGCGTCGGCCGCCTCGCTCGCCGCGACGAACTCCGAGAAGTCGAAGTACTTGTTCACGCAGTCGTGGCGCACCCGGTCGGTGGCGGTTTCGAGGCCGACCGCGATGTCGATCGCGAGGCCGCGGTCGGTGAAGTCGGCGAGGCGCTCGCGATCGACGAAATCGGGGAGTGATTCGACCACGATCCGCTCGCGGTCGGCGAACGTCTCGGCGATCGCGGCGCGGGTTTCGGGGGGGATCTCGCGCTCGTCGAGGAAGCTCCCGGAGGTGTAGATCTTGACGAGCGGGCAGGGTTCGTCGGCGTTCTCTTGCTCGTGATCGAGACAGACTTCGAGCTGGTCCATGAGCGCGTCGTGGGGGACTGTGCCACCCTCGACCGATTCCGCGACGTAGCCACACATGGTGCAGCCGCCGGCGCGCGCCCACCGACAGCCGCCGGCGTTCAGAATGATCGTGAGCGACTGGCGAACGCCGTCGGGCGTGTTGTCCTCATCGAGCCAGACCCGGGTGGGTTCGTGGGGATCGTAGGTCTGATCGTTGCGCGCGCGGATTCGGCGCATGGCCGCGTTGTGGGCGTCCATCCCCTTGCCCTGCTCGTAGACCTCGGGATCGGGCGTACTGCTCATTGCCGGTGCTACCCGATCGAGCGGCAAAACCCTGCCGTCCGCCGGCTCAGTCGAACCACGTCGCCATGAGCACCTCGTCGACGTACTCCTCGTCGACCAGGTAGTGTTCGGCGTGGACGGCTTCGCGTTCCCAGCCCGCGCTTTCGAGGAACGCGACGGCCTCGTCGTTCGTCGCCGGCAGCGCCTGGTAGATCTTGTGGTAGCCGACCGACGCCGCCCAGTCGAGGGCGTGTTCGAGGAGCGCCCGACCGATGCCCTGTCGGCGACGCTTGGCGACGACCCCGACGGTGAGTTCGGCGGTGTGGCTGAGTTTCTCGACGTCGAGCGCGTCGACGTGGACCCACCCGACCACCTGTTCGTCGTCATCGTCCTTGCTGCCGTCGTCCTCGCCGCCGCCGTCCTGGTCGGTCTCGTCCGTGTCCGCCGTGTCCGTTTCGCCGGCGTCCTCGCGTTCGGTCGCGACGAAGAACGTCCGTCGGCGGTCGTCGTGGCGCAACAGCGCGCTCTCGCGGTCGATCGCCTCCCCGACGGTCTCGGCGCGGATGTGGGTTCCCGCGGCCGTGACTCGTCCGATCACGTCGGTGATTCCTTCCATGTCTTCTTGGTGGGCGGGACGGATCGTCACCGGCCCGTCAGCGGTGTCGAGTTCGGTGGTTTCGGCCTCCCACGCGACCCTGAGCTTGCCGTCGTGCTCGTCGAGGTGGCCCGCCTCGATCAGCGCGTCGACGTGCTCGCGGAACTGTGCGGCCGGGAGGCGGACGCGTTTGGTCGGCAGTGCCGACCGTGGCGGTTTCGATCCGGGCCGGTCCTCCGCGACCCGAACCTCGTTTCTGAGCACTTCGGGTCGAACCGCGCCGTTCCGCTCGACGTACTCGTAGAGCCGCCGTCGCACGTCATCATCGAACGTCTCCGGTTCGGTCGTCGCGCTCATACCGTGAAAAACACGACTCTCCCCCTTAGCTGTTGGCCGCGTTCGGTCCGGCGTGGCTCCCGCCATGGAGAACCGTCCGAATCGAGTGGGCGACGAATGGCAAAGCGAAAGTGGCCGAACGAGGTAGATGCGTCATCCATGGGTGACGGCACAGGACGAGGCTATCGGCGATCGGAGGGTTCTCGCGGGCTGTACCCGTGGTTCGTTTCGGCGTGGGTCGACAGGTACGGGCCGCCGATGGTGGCTCTCGCGTCGACCGTCCTGAGCTGGGTGACCGTGCAGGTGCCGCTGGGGTCGGCGCGAAGCTTCTCGGGTCTCGAACTCTGGCCCGGTCGCGGTGTCGCAGTCGTTGCTGTCGTCGTTCTGTTTCTCTCGTGGCGGCTTCGGGGCTGGGTGGGTGCGTGGTGTCGCTTCGCGGGCGGTGTCGCCATCATCGGATTGGTTTTCCTCCAACTGGGCTCGAACGAATGGGTCAAACAGCAGGTCATCGGGTCGGCTGCCGATGCAGGTAACCCTCTTGCCGAGGGAAGTGCCTCGGCGTTTGCCGTCACACCCGGTATCGGTCTGGGAGTGGCGCTGCTCGCCGGTGTGTTCCTGCTGTTCGTGGAGTACTACCGCTGGCAGATGACCTCGACCTGATGAGCGGCTCGAACGCCGCTTCCAGCATCGACTGGCTGGTCATAACGGCCCGTAGCTCACGGTGGGGCGAAGTAAATCGGTCGGTCGGGGTCGGCGACTCGCTCGGTCCTATCGCTCCTCGACGTGACGGACCGTGACGGCGACGCCGCGGGTGCCCTCGGCCATCGCGGAGCCGTGCATCGCCGCGCGGCCGACCGCGAACGCCTTCGGTCCCTCGACGACGACCTCGTCGCCGACCCGGATTTCATCGCTCGCGTCGACGATTCCCGGTGCGAGCACGCTGCCGTGCGGGACGAACCCGTCGATCTCCACTCGCTTCGTGGGGGCGTCGCTCTCGACCCACCGGCGGGCACCCGCGAGCGTCAGAGAGAGCGTGCCGTACTGCGGCACCATCGTCGCGAGGTGGTCGTCTTCGTCACCGTCGGCCCCTCGAACCCGGAGTTTGGGGTAGAAGCTCTCCGTGGAGATCTCTCCAAATAGCGCGTCGCCCGCCCGCGGCCCGAACTGGTAGTCCGCGATCGCGCGGACGGTGTTGTGCTGGCGCTCGCGTTTGGAGTATTTGAGCTCGCCGTCGAGCGCGTCGTCGAGCGCCGCGAGCGAGTCCGTCGTCGTCGGATGGTCGCTGACGGTGTACGTGAAATCGATCCCGAGCGAGTCTTCTACGCGTTCAGTTATCGGGCGGTAGTCCTCGGGAACGTGGGCGATCACCTGGGGGTACTCGTTGCGTTCGAGATAGGCTTCGAGCACGCTCGCCACGAACTCGATCTCCCCGGCGGTCCACTCGCCCGTCACGACCGAATCGTAGTGCTGGGCCGGGTACGTGCATTCGAGTTCCTGGGGCACGACGCCGATCGGCGAGGTCATCGACACCGTGTGCGCCCGGAACCCGATGGCGCTGTGGAACTGTTCGTGGCTCTGGGACTCGCTGTACGGCTTCGTCGCCGAGCACGGCACGAGGACGAGCGGGTTGTCGAATCGATTGTGATACCGGGTCGTGACCCGCTCGGCGAAGCGTTGAATCTCGGCCCGTCGAAGGGTCTCCTCGCTCGTGGCCAGCAGTTCGGCGCGTCGGATCACGGGCGTGCGTGCTTCGAGATACGCGTACTCCTGGTCGAGTCGTCTGAGCGCCGCCGTCAGCCACCCCTCGTGGCGGGCCTGGCCTTCGAGATAGTCCCGAAGCCGTCCTCGACGGATCCGCTCGCGAACGGTCGACAGTTCGGCTTCGAGGACGGTCGCGTTGTGGCTCGCACAGTCCTCGCGGTCGAACTCGCCCCGCTCCACCTGGCAGGCCGGGCACGCACACGGCAGCTCGGTGAGGTCTTCGAGGAAGTGTTCGCCGTCCGAAGTGAGGTATTTCCCTTGGGTTCCCTTCACGACAGCACGATCGCTGTCGAGGAGATCGACGCCAGCGTACGCGAGCAGCGCGGCGTTCGCGGGTGTCGCTACCCCTGGTAGGTAGAGCGCCGTGTCGTCGGGGATCGCTCTCCGTACGGCGACGATCGCCTCCACGAACGCGCGGGCGTGGCCGACGATTCCCTGAGCGTCCGAGAGCACGTAGGCGTCGGTCCCGTGGTCGGTCGCCGTTTCGGTCGAGACGACTGCGGCACTCGGCGCGTCGATGTCGGGGTACTCGGGAGCGAACGCACCCGCGACCTCCTCGGGGGTGCCCGCCGGGAGCGCGCGATGCGGGAGGACGGTCAGGTGCTCGGAGTCGCCGGTCGGCGTCTCGCGTTCTTCCGGCCAGCGGCTGCCCGCGTCCGCGAGAATCTCGTCGCAGAGTGCGGGCGTGGTAAGTGGATCGTCGAGGCGCACCTCCCCGATCCGGGCCGCCCCATCGCGGTCGTGAACCTCGAAGGATTCGGTCATTGGTCCGTTTCGCCCGCCGCGTCGTATTCGTCCATCGATTCGAGCGGCACCGTCGCGACGCGCTCGGGAACTTCTTTGAGCGCGCTCGCCGGCCACTCCCGATGGGCGAGCGTGAACCCGGTGTCGGGGTTCGATTCGGCGAGGCGGGTGATTCCCTCGGCGGCTGCCTCGTAGCTCTCGCGGTCGGTGCGCTCGGGCACTTCGGCAGTGAGCGGGTACGTCTCCGAGAGGTGTCGCGGGAACGGGCCAAAGGGCGGGACTACACGCCACGACTCGTCGTACTGGCTGTTTTCGCCGCCCTCAGTGAGCAGGACATCGCCTTCGGGAGCCAGCCGTGCGAGACGGTCGTGGTGGCGGCGGACCTCGGGTCGGCGGGCGCTCTCCGCCGAGAGGTGGAAAAAGGCGCTCTTCGAGGCCGGATCCGAACTCTCCAGCCGATCGGCGTGATCGAGCAGCGCACGATACCCGTCGAGCATCGCGGGATGGCCCCGTGCGCGCACCTCGACGAGTTCGAGGAGGTTGCCGCGGCGGATCGCCTGCTTGATCCGACGGAGTTCGCCGAAGCTCACGTGGAGGTTGTGTTCGGCGAGGCGTCGCTCGCGTTCGTCGTCACCGAGATCGCGGAGCTCGGCGGGTGTGTTGGCGACACAGATCGGACACTCACAGGGCAGGTAGTCGAGCTCTGCGAGGTGTTCGGTGCCGCGAACCGTCAGATAGCGATCGTCACGAGCGTAGAGCGCGTACGCCGCGGAGTCGAACAGGTCACAGCCCGCCGCGACCGCGAGCGCGAACATCATCGGGTGGCCCGCGCCGAACAGGTGGACTGGAGCCCCTGCACCGAGCCCGCGCTTCGCCGCGGTGACGATCTCGACCACGTCATCGTAACGGTAGGCGTTCAGCAAGGGGACCGCCGCCCCGACCGGGAACACGTCGAGACCCGTGTCGCGGGCGTGTCGCCCCGCGTCCTCGCGGAGGTCGGGATGGGTCGAGCCCTGGACGGGAGCGTTCACGAGCATCTCGCCGGTCTCGACCTCCCGGGCGCGTTCGAGCCGGTCCTGGGTCGTCGAAAGCTCGCGTTCCGCCTGATCCCGGCCCGCATCGGGCGGTGTCGGGATGTCGATCGGCGTGCCGATGTCTGAGCCGATCTCGTACTGGAAGTCGAGGATCTCGGGCGTCGTGACGTCGATCTCGCCGTACTCGGCGAGCTGAAAGGACCCGGAATCGGTCATGATCGCCCCCGAGAAATCGAGGAGATCGTGAAGTCCCATCGACAGCGCGGCCTCGCGGAGATCGTCGCTCTGCGAGAGGATGTAGCCGTTCGTGATCAGGATCTCCACACCGAACTCCTCTTCCAGCCGTGACGGCGCGATCGTCTGAACGTGGGGGTTGACGACCGGCATCAGCGCGGGCGTCTCGACCGTGACGCCCGAGCGCGGGACGGCGAGCTCGCCGATCCGGCCCGCAGCGTCCGCCGTCCGTTGCTCGAAAACTCCACTCATTCCTGTTCAAAACCGCTGGCGTGCGCCTAAGGATTGCGTTCTCCGTACCAGCACTTGTTGAGGTGTTTGTAATCGCCGACGGTGTTGAGAGCGATTCGACTGTTGTTACCGTGATCGCGACCGCTACTGATGACGGCACAAATGAGTACCGCAAGCCACGAGAGTCGGGCGTCTTCGACGCCCTCCCGCGCGCCAACTCCATTCCAGCAACCCGGCTCAGTCGTCGGCAAACCGTTCGTGATAGAGCAGACAGAGCGCGGAGCGGCCGTCACGGAGGTCGCCGGCGGCGAGCCCATCGAGGAGTTCGTCGCGGGTGGTCGTCTCGACGCGGATCGACTCGTCGTCATCGAGGCGCTGTTCGCCAGCCGGTCGACAGCCGCGCGCGACGAAGTGGTGATGGACCGAGTTCGCCAGTCCGTTGAGCGGCTCGACGGTCGTGATGTGGTCGAACTCGTCGGCCACGTAGCCCGTCTCCTCTTCGAGTTCGCGCCGTGCCGCGGTCGCGAGATCGTCGTCATCGGGCTCGACGGTGCCGGCCGGGAGCCCACGATTCACCCGTCCGACGGCCTCACGCCACTCCTCGATCACGACCACTCGATCGTCGGGCGTCAGCGCCAACACTACGACTGCGGCGGGCTCGTCGACGTAATCGAAATCGGTCTCGGTCCCATTGGGGAGTTCGACGGTCTCGGTGACGATATCGAACCCCGGACACGAGTACGCGATATCGGCGTCGCGGGTCGCCCACGCGAGCGGGTCGTCCATGCGTTCTCGACCACGGACCCGAGAATAAACGTTGTCGTCGGTTCCGATCAGTCGTCGATGGCGTCCGCCGTGGCCGTCTCGGACGGCTCACCCATCGAGCCCGCGACGTCCTCGCGCTCCACGCCGTCGAACTCCAGCACGAACTCGGGGCCGAACGCCGATGCCGGCGTCTGGAAACCAGGCGCGACCTCGCCGGCCGCCACCCGCCGCGCCGACTCGACGGCGGTCCGTGCGGTCAGATCGTAGGTGTCGGGGGTTTCGAGGCGGGCGGCGAGGCGTTTGCCCTCGTCGTTCTCGACTTCGGCCCACACCCGGGTGGTGCTCCGTGCGCGCTCGGCGGCGGTCGGCCCCGAAACGGTCGCATCGATCACCGCATTCAGCGCGCGCTGGACCGCAGACGAGCCGAACACGGGTGTGAGCGCTCCCGTCCGCCGCATCATCGCGACCGCGAGCCGCGGAACGGTGGCGTAGGTCTCGACGTTCGGGATCCCGGTGGTGTAGTACGCCGTCGCGACATCGCCCCACGGGATCGTCACCGCGGGTTTCGGCCCCACGCCGAGGTCGATCCGGCGGGTCTTCCACGCCGGCGGCACGCTTTCGATCTTGCCGTCGATCCGCGCCGCGCCCGATCGCGAGAGCCCCTCCACGATGGATTTCAGGGTTCCCGGTGAGAACGTCCCCATCCCATCGATCGCGAGCCGGAGCTGCGTCGAGGAGGGGAGCCGGCTTTCGAGATACGCCGCGAGGCAGTCGGTGGGGACGACGTCGAAACCCACCCCCGGCAGCAGCGTCACGTCGGCCTTCTCGGCCTCGCGGTCGCGCTCGGCGAGAGCTTCGAAGGCGGCGATCTCGCCGGTGATGTCGAGGTAGTCCGTACCGCTCCGGAGACACGCCTCGACCATCGGCTCCGCGGTCGCCGAGAACGGCCCCGCACAGTTCAACACCGCGTCGAACTCGTCGAGGTGAGCTTCGATCACCGCGGGATGGTCGAGGCTGAACACACGGTGATCGAGACCGCGGTCGGTGGCCTGTCGCTCGACCGGCTCTGCACGCCGGCCCGCGAGCGTCGGCGAGAGTCCCTCCTCGGTCGCCGTCTCGACGATCAACGCGCCGGTGTAGCCGTACGATCCGTAGATCAACAGCTCGTCGGTCATAGTTCTCCCATCGGGCGGCGGCGATAAAACTCACGCGGCCGTTCGTGGCGCGATTGTCGGAACGAATGCGACCTTTCTTGTAGTAGTCTTCGGTAGCCGGTAGCACGTCGCTCGAACGACCCAACGCCGAGTATCGACGGACATGCCGATCGTGTCGTCGTCGAGGGGTCGGCGGCCGAGCATGCACACCGTCAGCGAACACCCGAAACACAATATATGGCAGAGACACCCACACAGGAGTCCGACACAGCACCGACCGTGGACGACGACACACCGGAAGCGTACCGGGAACTGCTCGATCGCACCAAACGGCTGGCCCATCTCGCCGATGTCGGCGGGGTGCTCCACTGGGATCAGCAGGTGACGATGCCGGATGGCGGCGCACCGGCGCGGGCAGCCCAGCAGTCGGCGCTGTCGAGTCTCACACACGAGTACCTCACCGACGACGAGACCGGCGACCTCCTCGATGGGGCGGTCGAGGCCGAGCTCACCGATCCCCAGGCGGCGGTCGTCCGCGAGACTCGCAGGGACTACGAGCAGGCGACCCGGGTGCCAGGCGAGTTGGTCGAGGAGATCACCAGGACGGGCTCCGAAGCCCAGCAGATCTGGCAGGACGCGAAGGCCGACGACGAGTTCGCGGCGTTCGCCCCCACGCTCGAAACCCTCCGGGACCTCCACGTCGAGCGCGCCGAGCACATCGATGCTGACCGCGACCCTTACCGCGTGATGTTCGAGGGAGTCGATCCCGACCTCCCGCTCGATCGGGTCGAGGCGATCCTCCACGATCTCCGCGACGAACTCGTTCCGCTGATCGAGGACCTCCAGTCCCGCGATCCCGACCTCGCGGACCCGTTCGCCGAGGGGAGCTTCGACGAGGACTCCCAGGAAGCACTCTCGCGGGCGTTCCTCGACGATCTCGGCTACGACTGGGATCGCGGTCGCCTCGACACCTCGCCACATCCCTTTACTGTGGGCTCCCAGCACGACTGCCGGATCACGACTCGCTTTCGGGACGAGGATCCTTTCGGGGCGGTGCTGGCGACGATCCACGAGTTCGGCCACGCCACCTACGAACTCGGCCTTCCCCAGGAACACTACGGAACCCCGCTCGGCCAGTCCCGGGGCATCGTCCACGAGTCCCAGTCGCGGTTCTGGGAGAACCACGTCGGCCGGACGAAAGCGTTCTGGGACCGCTACGCCGACACGGTGAACGAGCACTTCGGGACCGAGGCGAGTCCACAGGACCTCTACGAGGCCGCGAATCGAATCTACCCCGACAACCTGATCCGGGTCGAGGCGGACGAACTCACCTACCATCTCCACATCATCCTTCGAGCGGAGATCGAGAAGGCGTTCGTCGCGGGCGAGCTGGACGTTGAGGAAATCCCGACGGCGTGGAACGACAGGATGGAGGAGTATCTCGGAGTCCGGCCCGACACGGACACCGAGGGTTGTCTCCAGGACATCCACTGGACCGGCGGGTTCGCGAGCTTCCAGTCCTACACCGTGGGAAGCGTGCTCGCCGCCCAGCTCGACGCCGCACTCCGGGAGGACCTCGACGAGGACGTGGACGAACTGATTCGGGCGGGTGAGTTCGAGCCGCTCCACGACTGGATGACCGAGCACGTCCACCGCCACGGCCAGCGGTATCCCGCGGACGAACTCATCGAGCGTGCCACCGGCGAGCCCCTGACAGCCGAGTACTTCGTCGACTACGCCGAGGCGAAGTTCGGCGACCTCTACGGCTCCTGACCGGCAGAACGACCATCACCGTATCGCTCAGCTGAACACACCGACGCCACGCCAGGTCCTGACCGACGACCTAGCCAACGACTGCGCAGCCGACTCCATCGAACGGCGGCTGTCGCTCTCGGCGGGCTACTCGTACTCGTAGAACCCGCGGCCCGTCTTCTTGCCGAGGTTGCCCGCCTCGACCTTTCGTTTCAGAAGGTACGCCGGCGTGTAGCGATCGCCCAACTCCTCGTGGAGCGTCTCGGTGGCGTCGAGACAGATGTCGAGACCGATGTGATCGGCGAGCTCCAAAGGGCCCATCGGCACGTTCGTCCCGAGTTTCATCCCGCGGTCGATGTCCTCCTTCGTCGCGACACCCTCGTCGAGAGTTCGGACTCCCTCGTTGATCCACGGCATCAGGATGCGATTCGAGACGAAGCCCGGCTTGTCGTCGGACTCCCACGTCTCCTTGTCCAACTCCTCGGCGAAGTCGTGGGCCAGTTTGGTCGTCTTCTCACCCGTGCGCTCGCCGACGACGACCTCGACGCCGTCCATCACCGGGACGGGGTTCATGAAGTGGACGCCGACGACGAGTTCCTGCCGATCGGTCGCGCTCGCGATCGATGTGACCGAGAGCGTGCTGGTGTTGGTCGCGAGCACCACGTCGTCGGGCACCGTCTCGTCGAGATCGGTGAAGATGTCCTGTTTGATTGCCATCTCCTCGACTGCGGCCTCGATCACGAGATCACAGTCGGCGAGATCGTCGAGCTCCGTGGTGCCCGTGATGCGCTCGCGGGTCGCCGTCGCCCCGTCGTCGGACAGCTTCTCGCCGTCGACGAGCCGATCGAGACTGCTGTCGATCGCGTCGAACCCCTTCTCGACGAACTCCTGTTCGATGTCGCGCATCACCACGTCGTACCCGGCGGTGGCGGCGACCTGAGCGATGCCGTTGCCCATCGTCCCCGCGCCCACGACGCCCACCCGCTCGACGGAATCGAGTTCGCGCATATCCCCGCTCCGGGCGGCCCGCTCGTAAGCCTGCTGGACCGTCGCCTGCACCCGGAGGAGACGAGACGAACCCCGGGCTCCGCGCGCTACGCGGCGTGCAGTCGGTCGAGCGCCTCGACCATCGCCTCGACGCTCGCGCGAGTGATGTCGGCGTCGCTCGCGGCGACCGATACTGACTGTGCGTCACGGCTCATCTCGACTTCGACCGTGACGACCGCGTCGGTGCCACCGGTGATCGCGTCGACGTGATAGGAGTCGAGCGTCGCGTCACCGCCGGGCCCGAGCGCCTCGCGGACGGCCCCCACCGCGGCGTCGACGGGGCCGCTGCCGGTGCCGCTCGCGGTGCGCTCGTCGCCGTTGATCCTGAGTCTGACGCTCGCGGTCGGCGTCCCGCTGCCGCTCGCGGCCGTGAGATCGAGGAGTTCGACCCGGCGCTCGCGCTCGCGGCCTTGGACCGATTCCGCGAGTGCGAGCACGTCGGCGTCGGTCACGCGCTTGTCCTCGCCGAGATCCGTCACGCGGTCGGTGATTGCGGCGAGTTCGTCGGCAGTTACGTCGACATCGTGTTCTTCGAGCGCCGCTTCGACGCCCGCGCGGCCGGCGTGTTTGCCGAGGGCGAGCCGGCGCTCGCGGCCCACCGTCTCGGGTGGATAGGGCTCGTACATCGCCTCGTCTTTGAGGGTGCCGTCGGTGTGGATGCCCGACTCGTGGGTGAACGCGTTCTCGCCCACGACCGCCTTGTTGGGTGCGAGCGCGATTCCTGTGGCGTCGGCGACGGTGCGGGCGAGGTCGTAGAGGAGGGTGGTATCGACGGTCTCGACCCCGTACCCATGCGCGAGCGCGATCGCAACCTCCTCCAGAGCGACGTTGCCCGCACGCTCGCCGACCCCGTTGACGGTCGCGTGGACGAGATCCGCGCCGGCCGCCACGCTCGCGAGCGCGTTCGTCACCCCCAGCCCGAGATCGTCGTGGGTGTGGGTGCTCGTCGGACCGCACTCGGCGAGGGTCGAAACCACCTCGACCGTGCGCTCGGGCGTCGCGTGCCCGACGGTATCACAGTAACACACCCGATCCGCGCCGGCATCGAACCCCGCACGGGCGAGCCGCGAGAGGAAGTCGATGTCGGCGCGGGAGCCGTCCTCGCCGAGGAGTTCGACCCAGAGGCCGTGATCGCGGGCGTACTCGACGAGCTCGACCGCGTCCGCGAGCACGTCCTCGCGAGTCGAGTCGACTTTTCCCTCGATGTGGCGGTCGCTCGCGGGCACGACGAGGTTGATCCCGTCGACATCGCAGTCGAGCGCGAGATCGACATCGCGGCGGATCCCGCGGCAGAAACTCGTCACTCGGGCGTCGAGGTTTTCTCCTGTTACCCGCGAGATCGCCTCGCGCTCGCCCGCACCGGTGCAGGCGCTGCCGGCCTCGATGACCGACACGCCGGCCCGATCGAGCTGCCGCGCGATGTCGACCTTCTCGTCGGGCGCGAGGGACACCCCTGGGGCTTGTTCGCCGTCGCGGAGCGTGGTATCGAGAAACTGTACGTCAGCGTCGGAGAGCGGAGTGGTTTCGGGGAGGCCCCCGAATAAATCGGTCACTGGTCATGATAGCCACTCGCACCGCCGCGCGGTAGACTCTTAAAGGGGTGCCTTCCGACAGATGTTGCTGTCCGGGCGAGTCGAACTGTGGCCGACTATCGTGTCCTCCGCTCTGGTCGCGGTATGGTTGCGGTGGCGCGCGGGAGCGGAGCGCGGCGCGACTCGTGCGAGGGATGAGCGAAGGAGCGAAATGACTGAGCGAATCGGCTGGGGAGGGTGTGGCCTACGGTTCTCAGTTGCGTCAGGATTCGTCGTGGACGAGTCGGCCGTCGCAACAAAACCCATGAGTATCCGATGTAGCGATGTACTCAAACCCCTCCGAGACGCAAAACGGACATGAAAAAGACGCCCGCCGGCACGTCGGTCGGCGTCGATGACCCCTACTCGTTCGTCGAGCGATGCGACCACCTCACCGACGACGGCCGGTGTCGGTACGCCCTCGAACACGCCGAAAGCGCGTCCCGGAGGGACGCGAAACGGTCGAGCAGGGCGGGGCGCGAGCGAAGCGAGCGCCCCGGGGTGAGCGGGGAGGAACGACCCGCGAACGGGCGACGTCGTCCGAAAGGCGGAGCCTTTCGGGATGACGAGAGACAGCCCGGCCGTCTCTCGAACCACCCGCGAGACGGAGATCCCGGGTTCGCCGCCAAGCGCCGAGCCGACGACTTCCGTTGTCCGGCGGCCGATCCCGCCGGCGACTGGGACTGGCCGGACTGCCCCCATTTCCGGGCGCGAAACCACTCCCGGGAGTGCGCGCGGTGTGGAATCGACGAACGCCGGATGACCCACTCCGACGAACGGCCGCTGCTCGAAGAACACCACCTCTCGTACGCCGACACCAGCGACGGCGAAAATCGTAACAGCGATGGTACAGACGACGAACCGAGCCACGAGATCACGGTCTCCCTCTGCCGGTGGTGTCACGCCAAGATCCACAACTCGTGGGCGCGGCTCGGTGACGACGCCAGTCCCGATCCTGAGGCGATCGCCGCACGTGAGGGACGGCGGAGTCGCGAGCAGGACGAATTCGGCTTCTCGTCGGCGGCTGACCGGTACGACGACGAGTGAACCGGACGACCGCTGAATCGATACCGGGATCCGTGACGCAGCTGTGACGACTCGATTCCACCGACTGAGCACGCCAGAGCCCTTACTTCTATCCCGTACCACGAACGCGCATGAGTCGTTCGACACCCCACCTCGGCCATGTCCATCTCAAGGTCCGTGACGTCGAGCGCGCGGTCGCGTTCTACACCGACGTGTTCGACCTCGACGTGAGCGATCGCCACGGCCCGTTCGCGTTCCTCACCTTCGGCGACCATCACCACGACGTCGCCCTCCAGGAAGTCGGCTCCGACGCCGCCGGGACGGAATCGGATATCGGTCTCTACCATGCTGCGTTCGAGGCCGAGAGCCGCGAGGCACTCAAGCGGATCTACGAAACGCTCGACGAGCGCGGCGTCCGGGTCGATCCGATCGATCACGGCATCAGCGAGGCGCTGTACTTCGACGATCCCGACGGTAACGGGCTCGAAGCCTACCGCGACACCCGTGCGGAGAACGACCGCACCGAGTGGCAGGGAATGAACGAACCGTTCGATCCGACGGCGCTCTGAGAACTCGATGAGCGGGCGGGACGGCGAGCGACCGAAACGGTGAAATCCGCTTTCAGGGCCAGAGGCCGCGCGCCTCGTGTGCCTCGGCAAGCCGGCGGAGCGCGACGATGTAGGCGGCGTCGCGCCACGTCGCGTCGTGGTCGTCGAACGCCGCGCGGACGTCCTCCCACGCGGTCAGCATCTCGGCTTCGAGCTCCTCGTTGACCTCCTCCAGCGACCACGCCCGACGGTTGATGTCCTGGAGCCATTCGAAATAGGAGACGGTGACGCCGCCGGCGTTGGCGAGGATATCGGGAACGACCGGAATCTCCCGCTCCTCGAAAATCTCGTCCGCCGCGGTCGTGGTCGGGCCGTTCGCGCCTTCGACCACGATGTCGGCTTGGACGTCGCCGGCGTTCGCCTCGGTGAGGACGTTGCCGATCGCGGCCGGAATCAACACGTCGACATCGAGTTCGAGGAGTTCGGCGTTCGTGATCGCCTCGGCCCCTGGATAGCCGGTGACCGCCTCGGGCTGTTCCTCGTGCGAGCGCACGTCACTGGTGTCGAGACCGTCGGGGTCGTAGATCGCCCCGTTGACGTCCGAGACCGCGACGATCGAGGCTCCCCAGTCGTCGAGCTGGCGGGCGGCGTTCGCGCCGACGCTGCCGAACCCTTGGACTGCGATCGTGGTTTCGGCCAGCGGTCGATCGTAGTACTTGCACACCTCGCGCGCGACGATCGCGACGCTCTGGCCAGGGGCCTCCTCGCGACCGTAGCTCCCGCCGACGACGGGCGGTTTGCCGGTGACGACGCCGGGGATCGTCTCGCCCTCCTGCATCGAGTAGGCGTCCATGAACCACGCCATCGTCTCGGCGTCGGTGCCCATGTCGGGGGCCGGGATGTCCCGCGTCGGTCCGATGACGTTCCGGAGTTCCTGGGCGAACCGCCGGGTGAGTCGCTCCTTTTCGTCGCCGGAGAGCGACTTCGGGTCGACCACGATTCCGCCTTTCGCGCCGCCGAAGGGGAGATCCATCACCGCACACTTCCACGTCATCCACATCGAGAGCCCGACGCACTCCTCGTCGGTGACGCCGGGATGATAGCGAAGGCCGCCCTTGTAGGGCCCGCGAACGCTGTCGTGCTGGGCGCGGTAGCCCGTAAAGACCTCGACGGTGCCGTCGTCGCGCTCCATCGGCACCGACACCCGGTGGACCTGGGTCGGGTTCGACAGTCTGGTGACGACGTTCCGATCGATGTCGAGCTGCGCGGCCGCGCGTTCGAGCTGGTGTTCGGCGGTCTCGCGCGCTGATTCGGGCTCCTCTTCGTCCTCTCTCTCGTCGGTCTCGGCGGTTGCTGCCGCCATTTCAGCGATTCCCTCGCCAGTGGCTGTCGGCTGCTGTGCGCGCCGCGGTGCTGTCGGCAGTCTGCATTGGCTCGGCTCACGGGCTGCATCTTAATAATACTGATGCTATTACGACATACCTGTGCATACTGTTCAATATTAGGACCACGGGACGACGTATCGTTCCCCTTGTTCGGGCGGTTTCAGGGGGCTTTTAGGCGACTCTCACCAACAGCCAGCAATGACACGAATCGTCGTCGTCGACAACCACGGCCAGTTCACGCATCTCGAGGGCCGGGCGTTGCGCGACATCGGCGTCGAGACCGAGATCGTCGACAACACCACCGCACCTGACGAGATCGACGCCGACGGGCTGGTGCTCTCTGGCGGTCCGTCGATCGACGAGAGCGGTCGGTGTGACGAGTACCTCGATCTCGGTGTCCCGGTTCTCGGGATCTGTCTGGGGATGCAGGTCATCGCGGACGAGCTCGACGGAGCGGTCGGTGCCGGCGATTACGGTGGCTACGCCGACGTCACGGTCGACATCGACGATGCCGACGATCCGCTCGTGGGATCGCTTGCGCCCGAAACCCGGGTCTGGGCGAGCCACGCCGACGAGGTGGTCGAACTTCCCGAAGGGTTCGTCCGGACGGGCAGAAGCGACGTCTGTGACATCGAGTCGATGAGCGATCCCGACCGCGGACTCTACGGCGTCCAGTGGCATCCCGAGGTCGCCCACACCGCGGAGGGCGAGGCGGTCTTCGCAAACTTCCGCGCCATCTGTGAGTCCTAACCTGCCGGCGAGTAGTGGGGTTTTACCTGCTCTCGTGTGGTGTCACCGCCAATGACGGCCACGCAGGGCGACCTCGCGGCGCTCTCGCGGTACGTGTTCCGCGCACCGCGGTGGTACGCGAGTCTGGGGTTCGCGTTGGTGGTCGCCGCGCTCGCGGGCGTCGTGGCGTTCGACTCGCGGTTCGTTCTCGAAGACGCGTGGCAAGGGGTGTTCTTCATCGGCATCCCGACCGTCGTGGCGGCGGTGCTCACACCACCGGTCGACCGCCGGCTCGGTGGGCAGCTCACGCCGAACCGTGCCTCCCTGCTCGCGCTCGTGTCCGAGCTCCTCCTCGTCGTCGTGCTCGTCGTGGCGGGGCTCGTCGCGCTGCTCACGCCGCTCGGTCAGGGGTTCGTCTTCGACGCGCTGACCATCGGGCTGGCGGCGGTGTTCGCGCTCCGATTGCTTGCCGTGATGGCGATCTCGCGCAAATCGCTGCTCGCCGCGAGCGTTCCCGCGAGCATCCAGACCGCGACGGTCGCGCTCCTCGTGTTCGTCTACAGCGGTACGATGCGGTTCGTCGAGGTCGGCGGCCCGCTGGTGCGCTCGTTTCTCTCCCGACCGACGCGTGGCCCCGCGGAGTTCCAGGCGGTCGAACCGCTCGACTTCGCGCTGCTCGGGCTGACCTGCGCCCTCTACGCCGTCGGCGTCCGAGTGTTCGTCGCCGCAATCGACCGGCCGTGGCGACGGAGCCTCGGCGTGAGCATCCTCGATTTCCTCCGTGGGTTCGTCGGCCACATCGCCGAGGGAACGAGGGAGCTGGAGGTGTTCTTCGAGTCGCTCGGCGAGGAGGCGATCGTTCCCGTCTCGGTGCTTTCGGCCCGCCGGCCCGACGGCACCGAGAAAGCGCGGTTCGTCCTCCCGATGATCCATCCCGGACCGATGGGTGAGATCGGTGGCGGCAACCTCCCCGAGCGGGTCGCCGAGAGCGCCGACGGGCTCGGTTTCCCGCCACACGCGACCGCCGGCCACGACTTCAACCTCGTGACCGAACGCGAAGTCGATACGGTGCTCGACGCGGTTTCGCGCGCCCACGAGCGCATCGAGTACACCGAGACTGCGACCCCGAGTCGGCGCGCGACCGTCGGCGAGGCCACCGTGACCGGCCACGCCATCGGTGACAGCGCGCTGCTCGTGGCGACGTACGCCCCGGGATTCGCCGACGACATCGACTACTCCGTGGGACTCTCGACGGCCGCGGAGGCACGCTCACGCGGGCTCGCCGACGTGATGCTCGCCGATGCGCACAACTCCAACAACGGGCTCGACGGCCCTGATCTCGGTCACGTGGTTCCCGGCAGCCAGCGGTCGTTCGATCTGATGGAGGCCGCCGGGAGGCTCGCCAGCGATCTCACCGACGCACCCCAAGCGACCCTCGAACTCGGGGTCGCGTGGGACGAGACGCCGTGGGAGCCCACTGACGGCATCGGCCCGCTCGGCATCCGTGTCGCGGTGTTCGACGTCGGCGGTGACACCACCGCCTACGTGCTGATCGACGGCAACAACATGGAACCGGGCCTCCGCGATGCGATCGTCGATTCCCTTCCTGTGGACACCGCCGAGGTGCTCACCACCGACACTCACGTCGTGAACACCGTCGACTCGACCAACCAGGTCGGCGGCGCGATCGACCGCGACGAACTCAGGGCACGGATCGAGACCCTCGTCGGTGACGCGCTCGACGATCGCGAACCCGTCGCCGCCGGGATGGCGACCGAGCGCGCCCGCGTCACGGTGTTCGGCAACGACCGGACCGAGGCGCTCGCCAGCCACGCCAACGCGATGATCGGGATGGGCGGCGCGCTCGCCGCTGCCCTCGTCCTCGCGTTGATGGCGGTGAGCGTGCTCCTCTTTTTCGTCGCCTGAACCTTTTTACTGCGGGGGGGGGGGGGGGGGGGGGGGGGGGGGGGGGGGGGGGGGGGGGGCCCCCGGCGGGGGGGGGGGGGGGGGGGCGGGGGGGGGGGGGGGGGGGGCGCGCGAGGTGCAGGGGGGGGAGGGGGGGCCGGGGCC